>JAPPOT010000532.1 GCA_028817855.1 Myxococcales bacterium | reverse complement strand
GTATGGGTGCGGGCGACCGGGCCGGTGCGTGCGCGATGGTGCGCTCCTGCGGCGCAGCCTGACACACGCCCCCAGTGCCCGGGACCCGGCCTCGCGCCCTCCAGTTGTGAGCGCGACGAGCACGTGCTTGGGCATCGAGCACCCGTTGGCTTGTGCAGTCCTTGCAGGAGTTCGCCATGCGTCCGTCCGAGCTTTCCGAGATCATCCGTTGTCTACCGAAAGGCAAGACGCCGTTCATGTACTACCGGGACCGCTATGCGCTGCTGCTGCTGCGCTACTTGGCGGGGAGCGGTCGGCGGATCGGCGAGCTGCGCCGTGGTCGCCTGGGCGGGCTGTTGAAGAAGCCGTCGCTGCGGCCACTGCTCGCGGGCGCTGCCGATGGGGTGCTGCGCGACGAGCTCATCGACGCCCACTGGCCGGCTGACACGCTCTTCTACACGCTGTCGCTGTCGTCGTGGGGTGAGGTGGACCCGGAGAGCTGGGATCCGACGTACGAGCAGACCTGCCAGCCGGGGCTGAACCTGGTGCTGCAGCTGAACTTCAGCGGCGCGCACTTGCGGCGCTTCCGCACGCTGTTGCCGGGTGTGGCGCCGCGGCGCTTCAACCCCGGCTCGCACCCGGCCCGTCGCCGGCCCAATGCGGTGTCGCTCGCCTGGGCGCGCCTGGACGTGGACCTCGAGGGTCGTGAGGCGCTCATCGAGGAGGTGCAGTCGGACTGGGTGCGCAACGTGGATCACGCACTCGCGTGCGTGGGCGGCAAGAAGGTCCCGGGTGAGATGGATGGCGTTGCGTTGCAGCGCTACCGCATCGACGAGCTCGAGCCACACGCGCGACTGTGGCCAGAGGCAATGCTGGCCGCCGCCCTGTGGTTCCTGGTCGATGAGCTGGGCACGCGCCGCATCTACTACCACACGCTGGAGAGCACCTACCGCATGAAGGAGCTGGAGCCGGAGGCGGGCCCTCCGCGCTACCTCTACGCCAGTCTGCCCAAGCGCTTCCTGTTCGAACGCACCACGCGCCCGCCGGCGCTCCTGTCTCGCTGTGACCTCAACAGCGTGCGCTGCAAGCTGCACCCTGGCGACCTGCCGTGGCATGTGCTCGACGTGGGCGCGGGCTAGCTCCAGCCCCTTCGCGTCGGGGCTACTGGCCGGCGTCGTCGTCCATGCCACCGTCGCCTTCGTCCACGCCGCACACGCTGCCGCAGGCTCCGTAGGGCGGCCCAAGCACCATTGCGACCGTCGCCGCAGACTCGTCCTCGGCCACGATCTCGCTGCAGTTCGCGTTGAGGCAGTCGCCGTCCGTGAAGTCGCCGCCGCAGGAGTCGGTGATGCACGCGAGGAACATCCAGCAGGCCTCACCGCAGTCGACGGTGGCCTGCGGATCAGCCTCGCAGGTGCAGTCGAGGCATTCCTCGGACACGACCGTGTCGAGCGCCATTTCGAGGCACTGGGCCTTGGTCAGCGAGGCGTCGCCATCACCGGTATCGCCGTCGCCGGTGTCGCCGTCCCCCGTATCGCCATCACCGGTATCGCCGTCGCCGGTGTCGCCGTCACCCGTATCGCCATCACCGGTATCGCCGTCGCCGGTGTCGCCGTCACCCGTGTCGCCGTCACCGGTGTCGCCGTCACCGCCGTCGTCGTCGCTGCTGCTGTCGTCGTCGCTGCAGGCGGTCAGCGTGCTCGCCGGCAGGCCCAGCAGCAGGCCCAGAAGAATCGCTCGAAGCATGTCCATCAGAACCCCCAAGTGTGGTCAGGTCAGCCCGTGCCGATCCCGGCCCCGGCTGCATCGGAGGTACTCACTGCGCACCGAATGGCCAGCATCTCCAGCAACACACGTTGAACAGCCACAACGTCGACGCGGTGCATCGCAACGACCTCCGCGCACGATCAGGCCTCGAACATCTCTTCCCGAGACAACCCCCCGGCGTCAGGGAAAGAAATCCAGGCCGTGGGCGCGCGACAAATCACTCGAATCGTCGAGGTTCGTTCAGGAGCGAGCGCGCCCACAGGGAAACACCGGAGGCGTAGCGGAGCTACGTCGAGGATTTTCCCGAGGACGTAAGCCGCTCCTGGGCGAACCTCGACGATTCCCT
>JAPPOT010000917.1 GCA_028817855.1 Myxococcales bacterium | reverse complement strand
GCCCAGACCCCCGCGACCACCGCGCCGATCGCCAGCAACGCAACGCCAGCCCAAAGCCCGCGGCGCTTCCCCCGCGGCTCCGCCGGCTCCTCCAGCTCGGCGTTCACTGTCGTCGCCTCCGCCGGCGGCTTCGTCGCCGCCGCGGCGAGCTCCGTCGCCGGCGCGTCCTCGGGGATCTCCACCCGCATCGACTTCATCGTCGAGTGGCTCTGCTCCTCCTGCTTGCGCGAGGTGCGCGGCACGCTCGTGTCGGCTTGCAGGGCCAGCTGAACGAGCTGGCGCTTCTCCGCCAGCCCGCCCGGGCAGAGCGTCTGGATCCACTCGGCCACATCCTCCATGCCGACCGAGACGCCCCGCCGTGCCAGGTACTCGTTCAGGTCGCGCGACAGCTCGCGCGCGGTCGCGTAGCGCCGGTCGCGGTCGCGCTGCAGGCAGCGGTCGACGATCTGCATCAGCTCCGTGTCGATCAGCGCGTCGGCTTCGGTCAGCGGCGGGATCGGACCGACCGTCACCGCCTGCACCGTCTCCGGCAGGCTCTCGCGCTTGAACAGGCGGCGCCCCGCCAGCAGCTCGTGCAGGATCACACCCAGCGACCAGATGTCCGCCCGGCGGTCCACGTGCTGCGCGGACATCTGCTCTGGCGCCATGTACGCGAAGTTGCCCTTCACGTGGCCGGTCTGGGTCTTGTGCACGCGGTTTTCGGCGCGTGCGATGCCGAAGTCGACCACCCGCACGCCGCCGTTGTACGTGACGAAGAGGTTCTGGGGGCTGACGTCGCGGTGGACCACGTTCAGGGGCTCGCCCTGGGCGTCGGTCAGCTCGTGGGCCGCGTGCAGGCCCTCGGCCGCGTCCGCCACCACGCGCAGGGCGAACGTGTCGAAGGGCGTGCGCGGCCGCTCGCTGCTCAGGGCCCGAGCGGCCTTGCGCGCGGCGCGCATGACGGTGCCGAGCGGCTCGCCCAACAGGAACTCCATCGTCAGGTAGTAGCTGCCCTCGGCCTCGCCAAAGTCGATCACGCTGCAGACGTTGGGGTGTTGGATGCGCGATGCGAGGCGCGCCTCGTCGAGGAACATCTCCACGAAGCCCGGGTCCTTCGCCAGGTGCGCGTGGATCTGCTTGAGCGCCACCAGCTTGTCGAAGCCCTCCGGCCCCTCGGCGCGCGCCAGGTAGACCGTGGCCATGCCTCCGGAGGCCACCTCGAAGCAAAGCTGGTAGCGGCCGACCCGTGATGGCATCGGCTGACGGCTGGCGCCATCGGGACTGGGGCCGGTCACTGGGAACGTCTCCGCCGGCCGAGCATAGCACTCCTGATCGTGGTCACCGGCGCCCCGGTCATGTGGGGCGATGTGTCAGCGCTCGATCATCGGCGCCGACAGCTGGGTGGTCTCGCTCGATGTTGCCAGCAGGATGCCGACGGTGGCGGCAACTGCGGCAACCGCGACCCCGCCCGCGATCCACCAGCCCACGTCGCTGGACTCCTCGTCGGCTTGCAGCGCGCCCACCGGTGCCGGCGTCAGGCTGCGCGGCTCGGACCAGGAACCGAGCGTGATGAGCTCGGCGCCGCCGGGCCCATAGGCCACCGCGTAGTACTCCACGGTCTCCCCGGGCTGCGCGCCGATCTCGAGCTCGCTCGTCTCGCCGCTGATCCACTCGCCTCCGCGCGGGCGCGCCGACAGCTTCACGCCGCGCACCAGGTCGGTGCGCAGTCCGAAGACCTGCAGGTGCAGGCGAACGCTCTGTGGGCGCGACTCGCCGTCGACGCGCAGGGCGAGCTGCTCGGCGCGCGTCGGGAAGGCCGCGCGCACCTCCGGCGGCAGGCCGGGGTCGAGCGCGAGCTTCGGCTCCAGCGTCGCCACCAGCTCCAGGTCCGCCGCCATGGCGGAGGTCAGGCGCAGGGCGAAGTGGATCATGGCGCGCTGCAGGTAGAGCTCCACGACGTCATCGCGCGTGAGCACGGCCTCGGACTCGGCCTTGGCCAGGGTGAGCAGGGCGCGCTCGAACTCCGCCCGCTCGGCCTGGCCCTTGGCCTGGTCGAGCAGCGGATGGGCGAGCGACGGCGCGGGAGTGACCGCAGTGCCCAGCAGTGCCGCCGCCAGGATCCAGCAGCGGGCGCGGGGTCCCGGTGGCCGCGGCGCGGTGGTCATCGGTGTTCGATTGTACACGCACCTGGCCACTTCTGGGCCGGGCCCGCCGGAGGGTCTTGCGATCTCCCGTGCGGGCACTATGACTGTCGCCATGACGATCCAGGTCGGCGACACCATTCCGGACATCAAGCTGAACGCGGTCGAGGGGGGCAAGATTCGCGAGCTCTCCGTGGCGGAGCTCTTCGCCGGCAAGAAGGTCGTGCTCTTCGGGCTGCCGGGCGCGTTCACCTCCACCTGCTCCAAGAGTCACCTGCCGGGCTTCGTGGCCCTGGCGAGCGAGATCAAGGCTGCCGGCGTGGACCTGATCGCCTGCGTCTCGGTCAACGACGCGGCCGTGATGAAGGCCTGGGCGGCGGCCCACGAGGTCGGCGACTCGATCACCATGCTCGCCGACGGGGCCGCGGCCTTCAGCAAGGCCATCGGTCTCGACGTGGACCTGAGCATCGTCCACATGGGTGTGCGCTCCCAGCGCTACGCCGCGATCGTCGAGGACGGCAAGGTCACCACGCTGAACGTCGAGAAGCCGCGCGAGTTCGAGGTCAGCAGCGCGGAGACGATGCTCTCGGCCGTGCGGGCCTGAGCCATTCCCTCGACCTGTGAGGCCCGCTACAGTGTCCGGCATGCGTTCGCTGGCGGCCGCGCTCCTGTTCCTGCTCGCGTGTGGCGGGCAATCCGACGACTCCGACCTGACGCCCGATGGTGGCGCCGGCGATGGCGAGCTGCCGAGCTGCGAGCCGACGCCGGAGCGCTGCGACGGGCTCGGCGCCGAGCGTCCCGGACGCCTGAGCGAGCACAGCGCCGCCTACGACCCCGAGCGCCTCGAGTTGGTCGTCTTCGGCGGCACCGACACCATCCCGGACGCCTGCAACTTTCCCCAGGCCGAGTTCCTGGGCGAGACCTGGATCTACGACGACGTCTGCAACGCCTGGAGCTTTGCCGAGGGGCAGGCGCCGAGCCCGAGCGGCCGCCACATGAGCGCCTGGGGTGACGGCCGGGTGTGGGTCTTCGGCGGTCGCTTCCGGGAGCCGGGGGAGGGCGGCCTCTACACGCTCTACGATGACCTCTTCCGCTTCGACGTGGAGCAGCGCAGCTGGCGCATCGTCGACGTCGAGGGCGAGCGTCCGGCGGCGCGCGTCAACGCCGGGCTGGTCTGGGACAGCCGCCGCGAGCGCCTCTGGCTGGTCGGTGGCAACACCTCCGAGAGCGGCGCGGCCTACGAGGCGGTGGCCGACGCCTGGAGCTTCGATCCCGAGACCAACAGCTGGGAGAAGCACCAGCTGTCGGGGCGGCTGCCGCCCGCCCGCCTGATGCACGCCGTGGTCTACGATGAGCTGCGGGACGCCATCGTGATGTTCGGCGGGGCCGACGAGAGCGCGTTCGAGCTGGATGCGCAGTACTTCGCGGATCTCTGGGCCCTGGATCTCGAGGGGCTCGCGTGGGTCGAGCTCGAGGGCGGCGGCAGTGCCGCGCCCGTGGGACGCTTCTGGGCCGGCATGGTGCACGACCCGGACGCCGACCGTTACCTGCTCTTCGGCGGCCACGATGCCGGCAGCCTCGGCAACCGCAACGACACCTGGGTCTTCGATCCGGTCGACCGCGGCTGGCAGATGCTGGGGGAGGGCGACGTCTGGAACGCGCCCGCGAACGACTTCTGCGACTTCCCGCCGGACTTCTCGATCGTCGACGAGAGCGCGCCCGAGCGTCGCAATGCCCACAGCATGGTCTGGTCCGAGGCTTGCGGCCACGCGCTGATCTTCGGCGGCAAGACCGACTGCGGTGCGGTCGACGACGTTTGGGCGTTCGACGGCGAGGCCTGGGAGGAGCGCATGGAGGCGACCGAGGGCGAGGTCTGCCTGCGCTGGCGCGACGACCCCGAGACCTGCGCCGACATGTGCTTCTGAGCCTCGCTTGCGTGTGGAACGAGACTGGGAGGGAACCGTCGAGTGGTGGGCAGCGGGTGACGATGCAGGGCGCACGCGTCTCGCGTCGCCCCGGTGGAGCTGATATGACCGCCGCCATGCGGCGCGTGGCGCTCTTCAGCACGCAGTTCTTGCCCTACTCGCAGACCTTCATCCACGAGGAGCTGAAGCTGCACGCGCGCTACGGCGCCGAGGTCTTCACGCGCCGCCGCCTCCATGCCGACCGCTTCCCCCATCCCCAGGTGCACGTGGCGGGGCCGGGCTATGGCTACACGCGCCGCTGCCGCGGCTTCGATCGGATCTTTCGCGAGCGCCCCTTCGATCTCGTGCATGCCCATTTCGGAACCGGCGCGGTCTACGCCGAGCGCTGGGCGCGGCGCTTCGGCCTGCCGCTGGTGGTGACCTTCCACGGCCACGACGTCTCGCGTCTGCACGGCCTCGAGCGCTTCCACCCTTCCTCCTGGCGCTACGCGCGCGCGAGTGGCGCGATCCTGCGCGACATGCGCCTGGGTCTGTGCGCCTCCCAGGAGCTGCTCGAGCTGCTGGTCGAGCTGGGCGCACCCGAGCGGAACCTGCGCCTGCACCAGCTCGGCGTCGACCTCGAGGCCTTTCGTCCCCCCGAGCAGCGAGCGCCCCAGCCCCTGCGCGTGATCATGATCGGGCGGATGGTCGGCAAGAAGGGCTTCGAGTACGGCGTGCGCGCCTTCGCCCGCGTGAGCGCGAACCAGCCCGACATGCGCCTCACCATCATCGGCGACGGCGAGCGGCGACCCGCCATCGAGCGCCTCATCGCAGGCCTCGGGCTTGGCGAGCGCGTCGAGCTCACCGGCAGCCTGCCGAGCGCCGAGGTGGCCGGGCGCCTGCGCGACAGCCACGTGCTACTCGCGCCCAGCGTGGTCGATGCGCTCGGCGACCGCGAGTCGGGTCTGATCGTGGTCAAGGAGGCTTCCGCCTGTGGCGTCGTCCCGATCGGCACCTACCACGGCGGCATCCCCGAGATCATCGACGACGGCCAGACCGGCTTCCTGGTGCGCGAGCGCGACGTGGAAGGCCTTGCCCAATGCCTCGCGCAGCTATCCGATGACGCGAGCCTGCGCGAGCGCCTCGCCGTCGCCGCCCGCGACAAGATGGAGCGCGAGTACGACAACCGCGCCTGCGTGGAGCGACTGGAGCGCTACTACGACGAGGCACTCGGTCTTCCGACCTTGAGGCCGCGCCGTACATGACGTCGGTCCGGAGCGCGAGCGCACGGACCGGCCCAAGGACTCTGCGCTGCTGGTCCTGGACACCCCGCCGACCGCGCCCAGCAGCCCGATGAAACCCAGCGCCAGGCCGCTGAGCACGAGATGGACGGCATTGGAGGGGCGCGCGTGCGTGGTACTGGTGTCGGGTGTGGTCATCGGTGGGATCCCCGCGCCCCCCCCTTTACTCGACGGGTGCCTGTAGCAGAGCGCGCAGGCGCTCGATCAGCTCCGCGGCCCTGGGGCGCCGGATCGGTCCGTAGCCATCGTGGTAGTGGATCGCGTCGCCGTCGCAGAGCACCAGCAGCTCGCTGTAGTCCGCCGTTGGGTTGGGGGGGCCGTCCGGCGGCGGCTCGCGCCACGCCGCGTCGGCCGCCTCGACCAGCGTCTGCAGCTGCTGTGCGTCCAACTGGGTGCTCCACTGCCGCTCCATGGTTCCGATCGAGGACGCGCCCGATGCCGTGCTCTGGCCGAACGACGCGTTCGCCGTCTCGAGGTCGATCGAGACGCGCCAGGCGCTCGAGACGATGCCGCCACCGGCCGCGTAGATGCCGCGGCGCGGAAGCTGTGGCGCAAGCGCCTGGGGGACGATGCGGCGGTCCCGCTCGGGTCGGGGATCGGACGAGAAGCTCATTGCGTTGGGCCTGGGGCGCGGCGGCTGCGTGCGCTCGATCGAATCATCGGCCGCCGGTATCGCGGGGTCGGGGCCGCTGCGGCACGCCGCGAGCATCGCCAGCAGCGCACAGCGCATCGTGGTCGCGAGTGTTTGGCGCACGTCGGAGGCATACCAGACCCGGGGCGGACGTCCCAGGCCTGGGGCTGTCGTCGCCGAGAACCACAGGAGTCGAAGCTGCGCCCGGGTCGAAACCGAGCGGTCCCGTCCCAGGCTAGGATGCGCCCTGGAGGGCGGTGCCAACCTCCCGTGCGAGCTCTTCCATGCTGAAGGGCTTCTGGAGAAAGCCGGAGGCGCCAACGTCGATCAGCTCCTGCGCCTGCCCGTCCCGACTGTAGCCGGACAAGAGCAGCACGTGCACGTGAGGATCGATGGCACGGGCCTGCTCGAAGACGCGCGCGCCGGTCATGCCGGGCATGATCAGATCCAGGAGGATCAGATCCACGGTTTCGTGATGCTCCCGGTAGTAGGCCAGCGCGCTGTCGCCATCGCGAAACGCCCTCACCGTGCAGCCGAGGCCCTCGAGCATCTGCGTGCCCACCTCACGAACGGCGTCTTCGTCGTCGACCAACATCACGTGACCGCGCAGTCGCATGCCTGGGGGCTCCTCCCGGTGGGGCTGGTCCTGGGGGCCCGGTCGCGCCACCGGCAGGTAGGCTGTGAACACCGAACCATGGCCTGGCTCGCTCTCCACGACGATGCCCCCTTCGTGGTTGCGGATGGTGCCGTACACCGCGGCCAGCCCGAGCCCGGTCCCGGCACCCACCTGCTTGGTGGTGAAGAAGGGCTCGAAGATGTGATCCCGGGTCTCCGCGTCCATCCCCATGCCCTCGTCGCGCACAGACAGCGCCACGTAGGAGCCCGGCGGAAGCCCGGTCACATCTTGCGCGGCCGCCGTGAAGTCGACGTTGCGGGTGCTCACGGTGAGGGTGCCACCTTCGGGCATGGCGTCTCGGGCGTTGAGGGCGAGGTTGAGCACCGCGCTCTTGAGTTGCGAGGCATCGCCCAGCGTCCAGCGCCGCGTCGCATCGAGCTCGGTCGAAACCGTGATGTTGCGGTCCATGCTGCGAGACAGCATCGCGACCACGCCTCCGACCAACCCGTGGAGATCGACCGGCTCCGAGATGACCTTCCCCTGGCGAGCAAAGGCCAGCAGCTGTGCGGTGAGGTCACCCGCCACCTTGACCAGACGCAGGAGCTCCTCCGAGTATTCGAGGGCCTTGGGGCGGTCGCCCACCAGCTGTTTGAGCAGCTCCCCGTACCCCATGATGCCCGCGAGCTGGTTGTTGAAGTCGTGAGCGACGCCCCCGGCGAGGCGTCCGATCGCCTCCATCTTCTCGGCCTGGCGCAAGCGACCCTCGAGCTCCTTGCGGTCGCCGATGTCTCGGGCGAAGGCGCAGCTGTACTCGGTGCCGTCCAGCGTCAGGAAGTGGGCGGTGATCTCCACCTCCAACACGCGCCCGTCCTTGCGCCGGTGACGCGCCTCGAACGTGCGACTGCCTTCGGCCTTGAGCAGGCCCCAGACGGCGGGCCACACGCTGTGGTCGAGGTCCACGTTGAGCTCGTAGACCTTCATCGAGCGCAGCTCTTCGATGCTGTAGCCCATGAGCCGGCTCGCGGCCTCGTTGACGTAGAGGATGCTGGCGTCCTCCTGCATCCAGTAGATCGCGTCGGAGAGATGCTCCACCGCGAAACGCGCGAAGCGCTGGAGCCCCGCGGCGTCTTCCAGGTTACGCAGCTGCGCGCGCAGGCGCTCGATTTCTGCGTGCATGGCGCCAGTCTCGTCGCTCATCCTCGCTCCAGGGACCGGCGCCACCCCTCGCGGCGCCTGCCGGGTGCATTGTACACCGAGGTCGTCGCGTGGGTTGACCCGAGGGCATCCAATGCCTCCCGCCCCGGCCTGGACTCGCATTTCTGGCCTGATGGGCTAGGCTGGCCGGACCGGCGTCGCCATGCACGAGCAACACCTGGTCCGCGGTGCTTTCGTCAACCTGCTCGGGGTGATCGCGAAGCTGATCCACCCGCTCTTCTTCATCTTCATCATCCGGATGTTCGGCACCGAGCTGGTGGGGGTGTACTTCGTCGCCACCTTCCTGGTGCAGGTGGCCGTCGGCGCGGTCACCGCCGGCTACAATCAGGGCACGATCCTCTTCGCCTCGCCGCACGTCCAGTCGGGTAGCGAGGGCGAGCTCTATCGTGTGCTCGCCAACGGCTTCGTGATCACGCTGGGTCTGAGCCTCGCGCTACTCGGGCTCGGCCACGTGGCCGCAGAGCCGCTCGTGGCGCGCTTCTACTCCGACCGTCCGGAGCTGCTGGGCGCGCTGCAGATCCTGTTGCTCTCCCTGCCCTTCACCGCCTTCACCCAGGTCGCGATCGCCGCGACCAAGGCACACATGCGCATGGAGTACGACGCGCTGATCAACGGGCTGATCAAGCCCTTCGCACTGCTCGGCTTCGCGCTCGTGGCCTACCTACTCGAGCTCGGGCTGCCGGGGCTGATGTGGGCGTTGGTGGCGTCCCAGGCGCTGCTCGCGGTCATGGCGCTGTGGGGCTTCCGGCGCCACTACTCCCTGCGCAGGACGCTCGCCGCCTGTTTCGCGCTGCGCTTCGAGCGCGAGCTGCTCTCCTTCGCGATCCCGCAGAGCCTCAACATGACCTTCAACCGCTACGTGACGCGGCTTGATGTCATCATGTTGGCGGCCTTCGGGCACAGCAACCACGAGGTGGCCTTCTACTCGGCGGCGGCGCTGATCACGAGCAGCCTGCGCGAGATCAAGCTCGCCTTCGGCTCGGCCCTGGCACCGATCGCGGCCCGCTACCACGCTGCCCGGCAGCGCGAGGAGCTGGAGGAGGCCTTCGGCCGCGTCTCGCGCTGGACCACCACGATCGTGGCGCCGCTCATCCTGCTCGTGCTGGTGCTGCGCGATGACGTACTGCGGCTGATCGATGGCGGCTTCGTGGGCGACACGCGCTTCATGGCGCTGCTGCTCGTGCCGCCGTTCCTGAGCTGCGCGGTGGGGCTGGCCGGCAACCTGATCGTCTACACGCGCCACTCGCGCTGGAACCTGGCCAACAGCGTCATGGTGGCGGGGCTCAACACGGGCCTGAACCTGCTGCTGATCCCGTCCCACGGGCTACTGGGCGCTGCCGCGGCGACCGTCACGGCCTCGGCGGTCATCTCGGCCGTGCAGCTGGTCGAGCTCTACGGTCTCGAGCGGGTGCGGCTGCGCGTGGGTGCGATCGTGAAGCCGCACCTGGGCCTGGTGGCGATGCTCGTCGCCGCGGCCGCCCTGTGGGACCCGGCTGCGCTGCAGCCGCTCGCGGCGCGTATCGGCTTCGGGCTCGCGCTGGTGGTGGGCTTCGCGCTGCTGATGCTACTGCTGCGTCACGAGGAGGCCGTGCGGGTGCTTTCGCGGCTGCGCGGGGGCGCGCCAGCGGTGGACAACGTCCCGGGGCCGGGCTAGGAAGCCGGGCGATGGGCGACGGTGGCGAGAGCGTGGACACCCGGGGCCTGCCGGACTTCATCATCATCGGTGCGGCCAAGTGCGGCACCACCTCGCTGCACCACATCCTCGCCCAGCACGAGCGGATCTTCATTCCCGACTACGAGGTCTACTTCTTCGATGTGGACGACATCGAGCAACACCCCGACTTCTTCCGGCAAGGCGACGCCTGGGTGTGGCACGACTTCGACGCCGATCGGGAGAGGTACCTGGCCTGGTATCGGCGGGTCTTCGAGGGCGCCCGGCCGGGGCAGCTGATCGGCGAGGACACCACGACCTACGTCGCCTCCGGCCTGGCTGCCGAGCGCATCGCGCGCATGCTGCCGGAGGTGAAGCTGATCGTGATGCTGCGTGACCCGGTGGCGCGCGCCTACTCGCACTACTGGCACAACGTGCGCAAGGGCCGCAGCACGCGTAGCTTCGAGGAGACGATCCGCTACGCTCCCGGTAACCTGCTCGAGCGCGGGCGCTACCGGCGCCAGCTCGAGCGCTACCGCAGCTTCATCGACGACGGCCGGCTGCTCACCGTCTTCTTCGAGGACATGGTGGCGGACACGCCGGGACAGGTCGTGCGGGTTTGCGAGTACCTGGGCGTACCCATGCTCGACCTGGACGCGGTCGAGACCCACCAGAACGTCTCGCCGGTACCCTTCAGCGTGCCCCTGCGGCTGGCCTTCAACCGCGTGATGGGGCGGCAATTGGAGGGCCGCCGCAAGATCCCGAACATGCCCGGCTACGAGTTGCCGCCGGCAGACCAGGCGCTCGACCGCGGACCGGGCCCCGGCGCGGGTCTGGAGAAGCGCTGGAACCAGGCCGTGCGCGCCGCGCTACCCGGCCGCAGGCTGCCGCCGATGGCCGACGACACGCGAAGCTTCCTCGAGCGTCTCTACGCGCGCGACAACGCCGGCCTGGGCGAGCTGATCGGCGAGGATGTGGCGCGGCGTTGGCCGTACATGGGGCCCTGAAGAACCTGCCCCTGCCCGCCCGTCACTCCTGCGCCTCCGCCCAGGCGTCGTAGATCAACAGCGGCCAGATGGGCCAGCCCAGCTCATGCTAGCCCGACAGGGGCAGCTCCACAAGACGCCGCGCGTGGCTGGGCTCGAACAGGC
>JAPPOT010000221.1 GCA_028817855.1 Myxococcales bacterium | reverse complement strand
TAGGGGTCGTGGCTCTGGTCGGTCGTTGGTTGCCTCGGCGCCCTCGGGCTCCGGCCCGGTCCCGGTCTCGGCCTCGGTCTCGGTCTCGGACTCGGTCTCGGTCTCGGTCTCGGTCCCGGCCTCGGACGCGGCTTCAGGCACCGAGGTTTCGTGCCTGCATGGGGCTGCCTGGGACGTTCGTTTCCCATGGCGCGTTCCCGGATGCGAGTGGGGTCCGGTGCCATCACGCTCGTGCTGGTGGCGCTGCTTGTGCTGCTCGGCTTCAGCTTCTTCAGCACGTGGAGCGCGGAGCGTGTTGCCGTCGTCGAGCCCCCGATTGCTGGGGAGTCGGTGCCGCCGGCGGCCGCGCCCGATCGCGCGCCGCTGGAGCTGGCCGCGGATGGCATTCCTATCGTGCCCGCCACGGGTGCACCGCCGGAGCACGAGGGGCCGATGCACCCGCACCCGATCACCACGGCCCACGAGCGCATCTTTCGTGAGAACAACCTGGTGGGTGCCCTCAACCTCGCGGTGGACTTGAAGGATGCGCCGCGCATCCGCGAGCTGGTCGCCGAGTACCGGCAGGACTACCCGGAGGATGCCCACCGGTTGCAGGAGGGCTACGCGCTCATCGGCGATTGCCTCGAGAACCTGGACGCGGAGACCCGCGCGCGCGCCCGCCACTTCTGGCAGACCGAGATCCGCTCCCAGACGCGCCGCTACGTGCGGCGTCATTGCCTCGACAACCATTCCCCACCGCTCGCCCAAGGAGTGAGCCCATGACGATGACGCCGACGACCACCCATTGCGTGCTACTGGGAGCTGTCCTCTACTGGGCGCTCGCGGGGTGCAGCGAGGACCCCGCCGCCGACGGGACTGGCGCGTTCGCGCAGGGAGCGGCACCCGCGGCCGTTCCCGGCGACGTCCCGCAGCCCGCCACGATGCCGCCAGACCCTGGGCCTTGTATGACGGACCTGCCCACAACCCCGGTGACGGAGACGCCGATTGACGGGCCAGGTGCTGGAAGCGCGGGGATGCCGGGCGTGGACACGGCTGGCGCCGGTGCCGACGACGCGCCGCCCGACACCCAGCTGCCGCCGACCGAGTATCCCGGGCCTCCGGAGCGCGATCCGCTGGACTGCGGTCCCGACGGCTGGGCGGTCGAGGACCACGGCCCGCCCGACAACCGGGTGAACTACCTGATCCTCGCCGACGGCTACGACGCGACCACGATCCACACCACGCTCGAGACGCACATCCAGAACATGCTGGACGTGCGCTTCAACCACGAGAAGGGCGAGCCCTACGGGCGCTACCGGAAGTTCGTGAACATCTGCGTGGCCAAGGTGGTGAGCCAGACCGACGGCATCGGTAACGGCCCGACGGCCTTCGACGGCGGCAACGGCGGAGATCGGCTCGCCCGCGTGAACCAAGGCAAGGTGACCGACTACATCAACGCGAACATTCCGCCGAGCTTCGAGATCGACTGGAACGCGGTGGTGCTCAACCAGGACCGGTGGGAGAATACCGGCTCGATCCTGATGCTCTGGTCCGGTGCCGGTCGCGACGCGCCCGGTGCGGCGCTGCACGAGGGTGGGCACGGCTTTCACCAGCTGGCCGACGAGTACTGCGGCTCCGGCACCGGCACGCGCTGCGGACCCGAGATGTGCGGTGGCAGCGGCACCGAGCACGCCGAGGTCAACACAACGGGCGATTGCTCGGGCACCGGCGGCAAGTGGGACCTGTGGCTGGGGTCGACCCAGAAGGGCCTCAAGGTGCCGGACATGGGCGCCACCGGCCTGCAGAGCACCTTCGCGGGCAGTCGCTACGTCGACTCCGGCCAGTACCGGCCGTCGGGGAACTCCATGATGAACAGCCTGTTCGGCGACGACGTGAACACCAGCTACAACTCGGTGTCGCGCGAGCAGATGATCTTCAGCATCTGGCGCGCCGTCGAGCCGATCGACTCGACCGAGCCCGAGGCCGGCGCTGTCAGCGGTCCGTCGCGGCTGATCGTACACGTGATCGATCCCGAGGTGATCCACGTCGATTGGAGCGTGGACGGCGAGGTCGTGGCCGAGAACGGCGGTCCCGTCTTCGACATCGCGTCTGCCGGCCTCGAGCCCGGCACCTACACGATCGCTGCGCGGGCCTACGACAACGCCGACGAGGACCTGGTGCGCAACCGCTCCTCCCAGTGCCCGAGCTCGGTGACCGGCCGCTATTGTCACGGCACGGGCTGGTCACGCTCCGAGCAAACCGTCTCCTGGACGGCGACCGTCGAGTAGGCGCGGGCGCTCCTGGGGCTCACCGGACGGTGTCCGTGTGTGAGTAGCCTCCGATCTCGTAGGTCCAGGAGATGCTCTCGTACATGAGCTCGACCTCTTCCATCATTGGAGGCGCCTCTGGACCTGCGCTCAGGTGATCCTCGCTGAGTTGCTTGACCGATGTGACTCGGGCGTTTTCGAGCAGCACGGTGTAGAAGTGCTCCTCCTCGGCGGCGGTATCGGTCTTGGGGCGAAAGAAGCGGAACTCCGCAGTCTTGACCTCTTCGTTTCTGCAAAGGGCGCGAATGAGGATGGCGGTCGACCTGTCGATCCGCTTCTTGATTCTGACCGGACCGCGCGTTCGGCCGGTCCTCGAGGTGTCGACGCCTGCCGCGATCGCGAGCTCGAACGATGAGCACTCGATCGAGTGCTCCCGCTCCAGAGTCGTCACCGGGCTTTCACCGAAGACTTCCTCTCCGCTGATCACGAGGTTCAAGTAGACGGGCTGAGCCATGCGGGGTCTCCTGCTCGGCCGGGTCGGCGGCTGCCGAGGTACGGCGTCCCGGCTCAACCAGACGTACGCGCCGGTGCGCAGCTGGCCACCTCGGTACCGCCGCCGCTCTAGCCAGAACCCACTAGCGCTCTGGGGTCGGGGTTGACGCGGTCCCAGGGACTGTGGCCACAGGTGTCTGGCGCCCGGCACCTCTGGCGCGGGTGGCGCCCACGGAGCTCGTGAATGGGACAGCTGAGGCTTCTTACCTACAACGTCAAGCTCTTGCCCGACCTGGGGCGCTCGGCGCTCAAGGACGCGCCCTTCGTTCGTGGTGGGGTTCGGCAGTTCGCCAAACCCTGGTGGGAAGAGTGGATGAGCGACAAGGCGCGTACGACGCGTCTGGTCAAGGCGCTCGCTGCCAGCAAGCATGACGTGATCTGCCTTCAAGAGGTGTTCGACGAGGACCGGCGCAAGCAGCTGCGCAACGGGCTGAAGCGCGCGGACTACAAGCACTTCGTCGACTACTCGAGCGACCACGATCCGATTCACGAGGACAGCGGGCTGTTCCTGGCCAGTCGCCATCCGATCCGCTGGGAGCACTTCGAGGAGTACGCCGACAATGCGGGCGACGACGCGCTGGCCGACAAGGGCATCTCCTGCGTGTCCCTCAACGTCGGCCGACGGCTCGCGCAGACGACCTTGATCGTCTTTCACACCCACATGCAGGCGTACAACACCGCCGCGGACCGGTCGGCGCGCGGCAAGCAGATCGAGCAGCTGGGACGCAAGATCAGCCGCGTCGCGGGCAAGCTGCGCCAGCCCGAGAGCTGCGCCATGGTCGTGTGCGGCGACTTCAACATCGCCGCCGAGCGGCTCGTCGACGACGAGCTGCGACCGACCCGCGAGTACACCAAGCTCAAGCGCTTCCTCGGCGCCCACCGCGACCTGTACCGGACCAAGAACCGGAAGAACCCCGGCTACACCTCCGACAGCCGGGTCAACAAGAAGATGATGCGCCGGCGCGGGGCCCCGAAGGGCAGCCGGATCGACTACGTCTTCGCGCTCGACGCGGTCACGCCCATCACAGGAGACATCGATCGCATCGCGCTGCGAAAGCTCAAGTGCACGAGGGCCGGCGTCGAGCCCTTCTTCGACGCGGAGAGGGACGGACACCTGTCGGATCACTTCGGCGTCAGCGTGACGCTCGAGCGCGCTGTCGGGCGCCGCCGGCGCGCCCGCTCCGGGTGAGTGGCAGCACGGGGGTGGCCGAGCCCGGCGGTCGCGGTTTTGGAGGTGGGCGTCCCCGGCGAAAAGCGGGACAGCGTGCTCGCTCGCCGCCTGCTTTTGGGGGCGTCGCTCGTTGTATGGATGCATGCAGAAATCACTTCAATTCTGGTGCGTTCCGGCGCTCGCGCTGGGGCTCGGGTGCAGCGGGGACATCGGGATGGACGAGGCGGATCCGTCGAATCCCGCGGATTCTCCGGGATTTGCGGGAGACACCCCGGTGGGTGCCGCAGGGGCGCCTGGCGTCCCGGGGGGCGACCCCGGCGCGATGGGCCCACTGCCGGCCGACGTGGATCCCGAGTGCCTGCCCGATCTGCCGGCCCGCCTCGTGCTGCTGAGCGACCTGCAGCACGAAAACAGCGTGACCGCCGCCCTGGGCGATGTGGCCCGCGATCCCGGCTCCCAGATCAACGCGGCCACCAAGCCGTTCAGCCAGAAGGGCTTCGTGGTGAGCACGTCGCTGGTCCACGGGCGCCTCGGCCAGGCCGAGTTCGCCGCCGCGACCGTCCCGGACCGCCTGCTCGAGGTGACGGGGTGTCCCGGCGGCGAGGGGGATGCCGCGGACGATGCGTGCGCGCGCGGCTTCCTGGAGCGCTTCACCGCCGAGGCGTTTCGGCGCCCGGTCGACTCGGCGGAGATCGACGACTTGATGGTCGTCTACGCGCTGGGCAAGGAGACCGACTTCGTCACGGGCGTGCGGCTCGCGGTGGAGGCCGTGCTCAGCGCACCCTCCTTCACCTACCGCAGCGAGCTGGGCCAGCCGGCCGGCGGCGGCCTCGTGCGGCTCGACGACCACGAGCTGGCCAGTCAGCTCTCCTTCATGCTGACCGACGCGCCGCCGGACGCGGAGCTCACGCAGGCGGCCCAGGCAGGCACCCTGTCGGACCCGGCGGAGCTCGAGCGGCAGGTGACCCGCATGCTGGAGCTTCCGCAGGTGCAGGAGAGCCTGACCAAGACGCTGATGGCGGCCTGGCAGGTGGCCAACCTCTTCGGCACCGTCAAGGACCCCGGCCTGTTCCCGGAGTACGGGCCCGCGCTGCAGTCGAGCATGGTGCAGGAGACCGAGGCCTTCGTGCACGACGTGCTGTGGGTGCGCGACGAGGGCATCGCCGGCCTGCTCAGCTCGCGCGAGAGCTATGCGGACGAAGCGCTGATGTCGATCTACGACCTGCCGCCCACCGGCAGTGGGGACATGCTCACGCCGGTGACCCTGCCGCCCGAGCGCTCCGGTCTACTGACGCAGGCGAGCATCCTGGCGACGCTCTCGCGGACCGACAACACCTCGGTGGTCGCGCGCGGGCTCTTCGTGCGTGGCGCGCTGCTGTGCTTGCCGAAGGTGCCGGGTCCGCCCGAGGCGCTCCAGACCGACATCCAGGAGCTGCTCGCGGCCGACATGACGGAGCGTGAGCGGGCCGAGGTCCGGGCGGGCGACGCGACCTGCGGTGCGTGCCACTCCCAGTTCGATGCCTTCGGGCTGTTGCTGGAAGGCTTCGACCCGCTCGGACGCTATCGCGAGACGTTGGACGGGGAGCCGATCGACACGTCGGTCGAGCTGCAGGGCCTGGGCAGCTTCGACGGCGTCTACCAGGACGCCGCCAGCTTCGCCCAGGCGCTCTCCACCAGCACCGAGTTCAACGCCTGCATCACCCGCCACCTGATGGCCTACGCGACCGCCGACGACACCCTCGCAGCAGGCGGGTGCATGGTGGAGAACGCGCTGGCCACCGTCGCATCGCCCGCGCCCGACATGCGCGAGCTTGTCAAAGCAGCAGCCCAGTCCCCAGCGCTCGTGCTGCGCCGGGAGGAAACGCCATGAGCTCCTACAAGATTTCCCGCCGCCGTTTCATCGAGGCGACCGGTGGCGCCCTCGGGATGGTCGCCTTCGCCAACGCCTTCGAGGCGATGGCCCAGGGGGTCGACTCCCCGCGGCGTGTGGTCATCATCCAGCGCCCGGTCGGAACCGTCTACGAGAACTGGTGGCCGACCGGCGAGGGCACGAGCTTCACGCCCTCGCGCATCCTGTCGCGCTTCGACGACCACCGCGATCGCATGATCGTCTTCCGAGGCCTGGACCTGCCGACCTCGGGGGGCGTGGGTGGCGGCCACGAGCGCGGCACGGTCGCCATGCTCACGGGCGTGCGGACGGCCGAGCTCTATCCGGGCAATGGTGGCGACGACCCCAAGGCCGAGGGGCCGAGCGTCGACCAGATCTGGGCCGAGCAGGCGCCGATGCTCCAGGGTCCCGCGCTGGCGTCTCTGCAGGTCTCCTGTGACAGCCGCGCCGACACGCCGGAGGTCTCGACGCGCCACATGTCCTACTCGGGCCGGCACGCGCCGATGGTGCCGTACTACCAGCCCCTGGAAGCCTACGAGCGCGTCTTCGGCAACCTGATGCCGGGCGGCGCGACGCCGGACAACCTGGCCGCGCTTGCGACCGCGCGCATGCAGAAGCGCAGCGTGCTGGACTTCGCGCTGCGCGATCTGGAGCGTCTGCGCCAGCTGGCGCCGGCCTCCCAGCTGGAGCAGCTCGACGCGCACGAGGCGGCGATTCGGGCGCTGGAGACGGAGCTGGATGCGGATGCCAGCGATCCGGCCGCGTGCGGTGTCGCGACGCCGCCCGAGACCGTCAACGTCAGCAGCTACACCGACCCGGGCGCGGGCGTGTACAACAGCGATCACGTCTCTTCGGAGCGGGACGACGAGCGCCATGACCGCATCGCGCAGCTGCACATGTCGGTGGTCCGCGCGGCCCTGCGCTGTGACCTCACGCGCATCGTGACCTTCCAGTTCTCGCCCGGGACCAACCACGTGAGCTTCGGCGACCTGTGGCCGCCGGACCCGAGCGTCTTCAAGATCCATCACACCACGAGCCACGATCCGGACACGCCGGACACCCTCGAGTTCCTGACGCGCGTGGAGGAGTGGTACGCCGATCGGGTCAACGGCTTCCTGAACGACCTCGCGGCGACCCAGGATCTGGCCGGCGACTCGCTGCTCGACAACACCCTCGTGCCCTACGTCAGCGAGGTCGGCGCCCGCTACCACAACTGGGACAACGTCCCCTTCCTGCTGTTCGGTGGCGCGAACACCGGCCTCCAGGGCGGGCAGTACTGGAACGAGGGCCGCGGGCGCTCCACCAACGACCTGTGGATGGCCTGCGCCCAGTCCTTCGGGCTGCCCGACTTCACCCTCGGCGACAGCGACCTGCACACGACGGCGATCCCGGGCCTGTTCGCCTGAGCTCGAAGCACGCCGGGAGCCGCTGGCGTTCAGCGGCGGATGCCTTCGGCGATCATCAGGTCGTGGACGTGTTGGCCGAGTAGGTCGTAGTTCTCGTCGGTCGGGTGGATGCCGTCGCGCAGCTCCATGGTCCCGCCGGCCACTTCGTCGGGGTCCACGAGGTGACAGCGCACGAGCGGGTCGTCGGGGCTGCAGTCCTGGGCGATCGACTCGTAGACGTAGTCGATCGGGGCCGCGCCGAGCAGGGTCCCGCGGGTGTAGGCGACCACCACCACGTCCTCGACACCGTCGGCGGCCATCTCCTCGCGGAACGAGAGGTAGCGCGCGCCGACCTCGTTGATGACCTCCATGCACGTGGGACCGACCGAGACGCAGTCGAGCAGGGCTGCGACGTTCATCAGGATGTCGTTGCCGCCGGCCGACACGATCACGGTCTTGATGTCGGGGTTGTCGGCCTTGGCCATCTCGTACTGGCTCGGGATCTCGCCGTTGAGCAAGCGCGTCCCGGGTACCCCGTAGGTGCGGTAGGGCTGGCCGCTGACCTCGAGCAGGCTCTGCTGGATGCCGACGCTGCCGAGGTTCATCCAGGAGTCACCGATGGTGATGACATCGCTGCCGTCTCCCATGCCCAGGTCCTCGCCGGACGCACCCGAGTCCGTGTCGCTGGCGGCGCCGTCCATGCCCGCCGAGCCATCGGTGGCATCCATCTCGGCGCCGTCGGCGTCATCGTTGGACGTGTCTGCGCCGGAGTCCGAGTCCGAGTCGCTCCCGCAGGCCGCGAGCAGCAAAACCAGAAGGGGAAATCCCAACCGCCCTTGGCGGCGAGAACCAACCGAGTAATCCATCCAACCTCCTCCGCGGGACTGGGAACCCCCGCTGCGGGAGGCCTACCCAAGCACATCACGCCGGCCCTGACCAGCGGGTTTGCTGACATGCTCGCTGTTGAGGGCGGCAGCGGGCTGGACTCTTCAAGAACCACCGATTCTTAGAGCGACGTCGTCACCACTAGATGTCTACTACGCGAAACGCGCCACCGAGGAACACCGAGACATCGAACTCAGCGTCGCCCTCGTCGTCAGACAGCGGAGAGCGCAGCCGCGGCCGCACACCGAGGTGCAACGGGTTCTTGTCCCCTGCCGTGTAGTAGAACAGGACGTCCGCATCGAAGTACGGAAGGCGGTCGTCTCCTTTGAGCACGGTGAGTTTCACGGCCGGTCGAATGGACCAGCGGGCGCTTAGATGCTGGCGCATTTCCAACTCCGCAGTGAGCAAGCGGCTCGTTGAAGCCTTTTCGAGGTATGCTTCCTCGCAGCGCGTGAACTCCGCGAAGACCGGCGCATTCGGTGTGCAGACGTCCGGCTTGCTCTTGGGGGCCTTTGCTTCCCGCTCGAAGGCCACGGTGAAGCCGAACAGCGTGGAAGCGTGCGGAAGGCCCGCGATGCCTGCCTCCAGCTTGTAGCTGGCTTCCTTGGAATCCTTCTCCTCGAGCCCATCAGCCGGGTCCCGGTACTTGATGGCCACCCCGCCCGCTGACGCTCCGGCGAAGAGCAGAACATCGCTGGAATCGTCGGGACCACCGCAGCTCGGCGCGCCGTCCGCCGGCGGAGTGTACTCCCAGTCTGGGATGAGCGACTTGCAGGTCTTCTCGAGTGCCTCGTTGGGCGGTTCGCCGACGTTGAGGCCCTCTTGATAGCACGTGCAGTCCGCGAACTCGGGTCGGAGCGAAGAGCGCAAGCGCGGGGGCCCATAGAACGAGTACCAGGTGTAGCGGACGCCAACGCTCGCTCCGTTGTACAGCCCCGAGTCGACATCGAAGATGTTGCCCTTGCTGGAGCGCGGCTTGGCGGTTCGCAGCTTGATGCCCCAGATGTCACTTCCCTTGCGCCACGCGATCGAACCCTCGAGCTTCGAGTCGTCGCCGCCCTGTTCCGCTTGAAACGTGCTGCCTTGAACCGTGGAAGTGGTCGCCGAAGCGTCCTCCAACTTGCCGATGGGGCTTCCCCGTGGCGTCGCGCCAGGAGTTTGCGCCGTTGCGGCTACGGGGAGCCCTGCGGCGAAGAGTAGTGCGACCAGATTTGCCGCTGAACAGGGACCTCGGGTCATGCTCGTGGCTTCAGAGTGAACCGGGCGCTCGCCCATCCGCCCCCGTCATGGGCAATTGCGGCGACGGTGCGTGCGTCGTCCGGCTTCAGAGCGAATCCCTTGGAGCTGTACTCGACTTTCCACTTCTTGTCGGGCCGGCCCCGTACTCGCAGGTAGATGCGGTGCGTCCCCACTTCCAGGCGAATGGTCTTGCTCCCGGCGAGTGGAAGCCCGATGTCCTCGCCGTCGACTCGACAGATTGCCGTTTCGATGCCACTCGAGTTCTTGACCTCGAACTTCACCTGCCAAGTGTCTGGCATGTTGCCCCCATCAAGCTCGCCTGAGGTTACAAGCCCCGCGGACTTGAACACAACAGCCAATCCGGGTGCTCCTCGCGCAGCGGCTCCGGGCTGACCGGCAGGGGGATTGGGGCGCCTACTGTGCTTCGGTCTGCTCTTTGCGCCACTTTCGCCACTGGCGATCGGTGCCGAGCAGGAGGTCCCAGGGGCTGAGGAAGCTGCCGTAGCAGCCCTTGGCGGCGTAGAGGTGGTGGAAGGAGTGGCGGCTGCTGATGCCGGTGAAGGCATAGCCGCTGTGGGCCTCGGTGGTCTCGATCACCCGCAGCACGACCCAGAGCATCAGGGTGGGGAAGGAGCTGGCGAGCAGGACAGGGCCGGCGAAGAAGGCGACGAAGTTGAGGGCGTTTTCCACCGGGTGGGCGAACTCGGCGACGGGCACGCGCACATAGCGGAAGCGGTGGTGGCGTGCGTGGATGCGCTTGTAGAGGTAGGGGCGGTGGAGCGTGCGGTGGGACCAGTAGAAGATGGTGTCCTGGAGCAGGATGAAGGCGAGTACGTGGAGCGCGACCTCAAGGGGCGGCTCGAAGGGTGCGGTCATGGAGCCGCCGCGGGCCGACCAGAGGGGATAGACGACCAGGTACATCAGTACCGGGAAGAGGAGGTGCCCGCTGATCAGCTCGCGGCCTGCGCGGCGGCTGAGCGCCGCATCGGGCGCGCTGCCGCCATGCACCTGGAAGCGCGCGGCGATGCCGCGGCGGTGAAGGTGCGCGAAGAGGGCCCAGACCAGCAGCAGCGTGACCGTGTGCAGCGCGGACAGGACGAGCGCGAAGTGGAGCTGGGGGGGCACGGGTCGATGGTGCCACAGCGCCGGGGTGGCTCGTAATTTGGCCCGGTCTCGGTCTCGGTCTCGGAGGTGGTGCTGGATGTTGCGTGGGCCGTGCCGGGCATTGCGTCAGAGGTCGATGGGCGGCTGTCGGGGTGGGGAAGCCCGGACCGGGGTCGG
>JAPPOT010000915.1 GCA_028817855.1 Myxococcales bacterium | reverse complement strand
AGGTGCCGCCGCGGTACCGGGAGGCGGGAGTCGACGCTTCGCGGCCGCAGGCGCGCTCGAAGGAACGGCGCGCCACGCCGAAGTCGCGACGCACCCCGTTGCCGCCCACCATGTGCAGCAGACCCATGTCGGTGCATGCCGCGGCGTCGCGCAAGGCGCAGGCCCGCGTCAGCAGCTGCACCGCGAATCCATACCCGCGTGTCGCCTCCACGCCCCGCGCGCGGCTCGCCTCCCAGCCGAAGCTATCGGCCAGCATGCGGCACGCCTCGGGCTGGCCACCTTCACAGGTCTTGCGGAGCACGACGCGGGCACGGGCGACCTCACGGCCGCCGCCATCGCCGTCGAGCAAGAAGGCGGCCAGACGCACGCACATCGGAGCGCTGCCGCCGTTGCAGCCCCGCTCGTACACGGCGCGGACCGCGGCCGCGTCGCGCGTGCTCCCGTCGGCCGCCACGCTGAGATCGGCGAAGCGCAGGCAGCTGGTCTCGAGGCCGAGGTCGCAGGCCTGGCGGTGATGCTCGCGCGCGCGGCTGCCGTCCTGGGCGCCGCCCTTGCCGGTGGCGAAGAGCTCCGCCAGCGACGCACAGGCGCGGCCGATACCTCCGGCGCAGGCGCGCTGCAGTGGCGCGCGCGCCTTTCCGATGGCGGCATCGGTCGGGCCCTCCGCGAGCAGCTCGCCCTGGTGCAGGCAAGCCACCGCCTCGCCGCCGCGGCAGGCGCGGTCGTGGAGCTCGAGGGCGCGACCGCGCTGGGCCGGATCGCCGCCTGCCGTCAGCATGCGACCCTGGGCGGTGCATGCCAGCGGTGCGCCTCCCGCGCAGGCCTGCTCGATGGTCGCGGCCTGGCTCGCCTCGATCGACTCGCCCAGCTCGAGCCGCGCGAGGGCCGACAGCGAGCAGGCCCGCGGCTCGCCCTGCTGGCAGCTGGCGTCGAGCTGGGCGCGCCCCGCCCCATCGCTGCCCTTGCCGGCGGCGATCGTGAGCTCGGCAAGGCCGGTGCAACCCGCGGCGTGGCCGCCCTTGCACGCGCGCTCGAAGTGGGCCTGCGCGGCCTGATCGTTGCGCGCGCGACCCTGCCCACGGTGGGCCATGTAGCCGAGCGCGACGCAGCCGGCGAGCTCACCACCGGTGCACGCCTTGCGGTGGTAGATCGCAGCCTGGGCGTGATCGCCGGCGCCGACGTAGTGCTCGCCGACGGTGACACAGTGGCTGAGCTCACCCGCCGAGCAGCGCTGGCGCGGATCGGGCACACACTGGCGGTAGCGCCGGTCCCACATGGAGTCGCCGGGGCAGCACCAGCCGAGGCTGGGGCGTTGCCCCTCGGGGCAGCCCTGGGCCTGTGCGCTCGCGGCAGCGCCGAGCAGCAGCGCCAGCGCGCACAGTCCCCCCAACAAGCTTGATCTCACGCCCATTCCGACGCCCCCCATCAGCACCCCATTCATCGCCCGCGCGCGCCCTGCCGTGAGGTGGGGCGCGGCAACAGCCTCTGCGACTGTGCTCTTCTATTTACTCGCCGGGAGTGTCGGCGTCGAGCGCTGCGGCGTCGGCCACGGCGGCGCGCTGTGCACGCGCCTTCTCGGCATCGTCGGGGTGCTCATCGAGGAAGGCCTGGAAGCTCTCGTCGCTGATGACGACGTCGACGTCGCCGTGGATCTTCGCCTGACACCCGAGGCGGCTCTCCATGCGCACGTCGAAGGCCTTGTCGAGGATGTCGAACTCCTCGTCCTCGATCTCGCTGGTGTCGTCGAAGCCCTTCACCACGTAGACGTGGCAGGTGCTGCACGCGCACACACCACCGCAGCGATCGCCCTCGGGCGCGCCGGCCTTCACCGCGGCCTGCAGGATCGTGGTGCCGTCGGGCACGTCCACCTCGAGGCGCTCCTTCAGAAAGCGAACCTTCGGCATCGGCTGTCCTCAGCTCTCCTCGCCGGGGCCCAGATGGGGCTCGATGCCGGTCGCCCCGGCGGTCTCGCGCTCCACGTCGCCCAGCTTCTGGCCCGAGAGGGCCTGTTGAATGCTGCGATCCATCCGGCGCCCCGCAAAGGGCTTGCCGATCCGGTCCAGGTCCTCGATGCGACTCTGGACCACGCGATGATCATCGCCGGCGGCTGCCGCGTGCACAGCCTCCATGGCCGCTTCGATCGTCTCGCGCTCGCCCTCCTCGAGCAACGCCGCGTCCCGTTCGAGGGCCTGCGCGGTGGCGTCGAGGATTCGCTGGGCCTCCACGCGCTGCTCTCGCAGGGCGCGCGCGGTCATGTCGTGCTCCGCGTGCTCGTAGGCGTCGAGCAGCATGCGCTCGACCTCCTCGTCGCTCAGGCCGTAGCTGGGCTTGACCTCCACGTGCTGCTCGATGCCGGTGGTCTGCTCGGACGCGCTGACGTCGAGCAGGCCGTCGGCGTCGACGCTGAAGCGCACCTCGAGGCGCGCCATGCCAGCTGGCATGGGCGGGATACCGTTGAGCGTGAAGCGTGCGAGCGAGCGGCAGTCCTCGGCCATCTCGCGCTCACCCTGGAGCACGGCGGCGCGCTGTGCACGCGCCTTCTCGGCATCGTCGGGGTGCTCATCGAGGAAGGCCTGGAAGCTCTCGTCGCTGATGACGACGTCGACGTCGCCGTGGATCTTCGCCTGACACCCGAGGCGGCTCTCCATGCGCACGTCGAAGGCCTTGTCGAGGATGTCGAACTCCTCGTCCTCGATCTCGCTGGTGTCGTCGAAGCCCTTCACCACGTAGACGTGGCAGGTGCTGCACGCGCACACACCACCGCAGCGATCGCCCTCGGGCGCGCCGGCCTTCACCGCGGCCTGCAGGATCGTGGTGCCGTCGGGCACGTCCACCTCGAGGCGCTCCTTCAGAAAGCGAACCTTCGGCATCGGCTGTCCTCAGCTCTCCTCGCCGGGGCCCAGATGGGGCTCGATGCCGGTCGCCCCGGCGGTCTCGCGCTCCACGTCGCCCAGCTTCTGGCCCGAGAGGGCCTGTTGAATGCTGCGATCCATCCGGCGCCCCGCAAAGGGCTTGCCGATCCGGTCCAGGTCCTCGATGCGACTCTGGACCACGCGATGATCATCGCCGGCGGCTGCCGCGTGCACAGCCTCCATGGCCGCTTCGATCGTCTCGCGCTCGCCCTCCTCGAGCAACGCCGCGTCCCGTTCGAGGGCCTGCGCGGTGGCGTCGAGGATTCGCTGGGCCTCCACGCGCTGCTCTCGCAGGGCGCGCGCGGTCATGTCGTGCTCCGCGTGCTCGTAGGCGTCGAGCAGCATGCGCTCGACCTCCTCGTCGCTCAGGCCGTAGCTGGGCTTGACCTCCACGTGCTGCTCGATGCCGGTGGTCTGCTCGGACGCGCTGACGTCGAGCAGGCCGTCGGCGTCGACGCTGAAGCGCACCTCGAGGCGCGCCATGCCAGCTGGCATGGGCGGGATACCGTTGAGCGTGAAGCGTGCGAGCGAGCGGCAGTCCTCGGCCATCTCGCGCTCACCCTGGAGCACGTGCAGGTCGAAGCCGGTCTGGTTGTCCGCGTAGGTGGTGAAGACCTGCGCGGCCGCCGCGGGGATGGCGGTGTTGCGTGGGAGGATCTTCTCGACCACCCCGCCCATCGCCTCGATGCCTAGCGAGAGCGGCAGCACGTCGAGCAGCAGGACGTCGTCGTTGGGGGACTCACCGGCGAGGATGTCGGCCTGGATCGCGGCACCGACGGCCACGACCTGATCCGGATCGATGCTGGTGAGCGGCTGCTGACCGAAGAGCTCGGCCACGTAGCTGCGCACCGCCGGCACGCGGGTGGAGCCGCCCACGAGGATCACGCCGTCGATGTCGCACGTGGAGAGCTCCGCATCGCGCAGGGCGCGGCGGCATGCGGTGCCGGTACGCGCGAGCAACGACTGGATCAGCGCGTCGAATTCCTCGCGCGTGACGCGCCGCCGCAACGGCTCGCCGCCAGGGCGCTCGATCTCGGCCTCGACCTCGGGGGCGTCCGTCAGGGCGTGCTTGATGGCACGCGCGCTCTCGAGCGCGATGCGCACCAGCTCGGGGGGCGCCGCAGCGGGATCGGCGTGCCCCATCTCGCCGAGCAGCTTCTCGGCCAGGGCGCGGTCCATGTCGTCGCCGCCGAGCTGGCTGTCGCCGCCGGTGGAGCGCACCTGGAAGACGCCGTCGTCGAGGGCGAGGATGGTGATGTCGAAGGTGCCACCGCCCAGGTCGTAGACCGCGAAGGTACCGTTGTTCTTGCTGTCGAGACCGTAGGCGAGCGCGGCGGCGGTGGGCTCGTTGAGCAGGCGCAGGACCTCGAGGCCGGCGAGCTTGCCGGCGTCCTTGGTGGCCTGGCGCTGGGCGTCGTCGAAATAGGCCGGCACGGTCACGACCACGCCGCCGATGTCGCCGATCTCGTCTTCGGCCTGGTCCTTGAGGGCGCGCAGGATCTCCGCGCTGACCTCGACCGGGGTGACCACGCGCTCGCCGGCGACGGCGAACTTCACCACCGGACCCTCATCGGTGGCGAAGCGGTAGGGGCCCAGGCGGCGCGTCTCCGGGTCGTCGGCGCCGCGCCCCATGAAGCGCTTGACGCTCACGATGGTGTCGCGCGGGAGCTCGCGGGCGAGCTTGGCGGCCTCCTTGCCGACGCTGACGCTGCCGTCGGCGCGGTAGTGCACGACCGAGGGCACGAGCGCGTCGTCGTCGCAGTCGCGCACGGTGGTCGCCGGCCCGATCGAGGGCACGTAGGCGATCAGGCTGTGGGTGGTACCCAGGTCGATGCCGATCGGGCGCGGCGCGGCGGTGGGGTCGTCGATCTGCAGCAGGCCCATCAGCCCAGCGCCTCCTCTTCGATCACGCTGACCTCGTCGAGGAAGCGCTTGAAGTACTTGAGCCGTGACACCAGGGCACTCGCCTCGGCGAGGGCGACGGGTTCCGGGTCAGCGGCGCCATCGCCGAAACGCTCGACCAGCGTGGTGCGGGCGGCGCCGCGCATCGCCTCGACCTTGTCGGCGAGCTGGCGCACGCGCGCGAGATCGCCGGCCGCCTTGGCGTCGCCGAGCGACTCGCGCAGCTCCATGACCTCCATCAGGAACTCGGGATCGGCGGCGCCGCCCTCGGGCTCGGCCTTGCCACCGTAGAGCGACAGCAGGGCCTCGGCGCGACGCAGGTCGTCCTTGAGGGCGCGGTAGGCGTCGTTGACCTCGACCGCGCGCGCCAGGCTCATGCGACGCTGGGACGCGCTCGCGCCCGCGTGGCGGTCGGGGTGCAGCGCCTTCTGTAGCTCGCGGTAACGCGCCTCCAGCTCACCGCGGTCCAGCTCGTAGCGCCGGGGCAGCCCCAGCGTGGCGAAGGGGTCCATGCTCGCGTCAGACCGAGAAGCTCTCGCCGCAGCCGCAGCTGCTCTTCTCGTTGGGGTTCTGGAACTCGAAGCCGTGCTGCATCAGCTCGACCTTGTAGTCGAGCACCGAGCCGCGCAGGTAGACCAGGCTCTTGGGATCGACCAGCACGCGCAGGCCGTCGAAGTCGTAGATGTTGTCGCGCTTGCGGATCTTGTCGGAGAACTCGATCGCGTAGCTCACCCCCGAGCAGCCGCCGCCGCGCACGCCCAGGCGCAGGGAGGCGTCGGGCGTGCCGCGCTTCTTGAGCGCCTTCTTCGCCATCTCGATCGCCTTGGGCGTCAGACGCACCGCGCCCTGCTCGGCGTCGCCCTCGAGCACGGCGGTCGCGAGCACGGGCTCGTGCATGCGCGGGTCGTCGACTTGGCTGGATCTGCGTGGGGCCAACATCTCGGGTCTCGTTTCGTGCTGCTACTCGGCGGAGTTGGCCGACTCACCCTCGGCGGGCCCGGTCTCGCCCTTCCTGGCGGCCTGCTTCTTGCGGAAGTCGGCGATGGCGCTCTTGATCGCGTCCTCGGCCAGGACCGAGCAGTGAATCTTCACGGGGGGAAGGTTCAGCTCCTCGACGATCTGGGAGTTCTCGAGGGCCATCGCCTCGTCGATGGTCTTGCCCTTGACCCACTCGGTGACGAGCGAGGACGAGGCGATCGCGCTGCCGCAGCCGAAGGTCTTGAACTTGGCCTCCTCGACCACCTCGGTCTCCGGGTTGACCCGAATCTGCAAGCGCATCACGTCGCCGCAGGCGGGGGCGCCCACCAGGCCGGTGCCCACGCTCTCGTCTTCCTTGTCGAGCGTGCCCACGTTGCGCGGGTTCTCGTAGTGATCGACGACCTTCTTGGAATACGCCATGGCTCTCTCCGCGGTCCGGTCCCTGGTGGGCCGTTCCTTCAGGGCCGGTCCCTAGTGGGCCGTCCATTCAATGGTGCTCAGGTCGATGCCTTCCTTGTGCATCTCGTACAGGGGCGACATCGCGCGCAGGCGCTCGACCTGCTCGATCACGAGCGCCGCCACGTAGTCGACTTCTTCCTCGGTGTTGAACTTGCCCAGCCCGAAGCGGATCGAGCTGTGGGCGAGCTCCTCGTCGACGCCCAGGGCGCGCAGCACGTAGCTGGGCTCCAGGCTGGCGCTGGTGCAGGCGCTGCCGGAGGAGACGGCGACGTCCTTGATCGCCATCATGAGCGCCTCGCCCTCGACGAAGGCGAAGGAGAGGTTGAGGATGCCGGGGGCGCGGTGGGGCGCCTCCGCACCGTTGAGGTGCACCTCCTCGAGGGCATCGGTGATGCGGCCGTGCAGCCGCGCGCGCAGGGCCTCGAGGCGCTCGGTATCCTGCTTCCACTCCTGGCGCGCGAGCTCCGCGGCGCGACCGAAGCCGACGATGCCGGGCACGTTGAGGGTGCCGGAGCGCATCCCGCGCTCGTGGCCGCCGCCGTCCATCTCGGCGACGATGCGCACGCGCGGCTTGCTGCGGCTGACGTAGAGCGCGCCGACGCCCTTGGGGCCGTACATCTTGTGGGCCGAGAGGCTCGCCAGATCGACGTTGTCGCGCTGCGCGTCGAAGTCGACCTTGCCGATCCCCTGGGTGGCGTCGCAGTGCAGCAGGACGCCGGCGGCGCGCGTGACCTCGCCGATTTCGCGGATGGGGTTCTGGCTGCCGATCTCGTTGTTCACGAGCATCAGGCTGACCAGGATGGTCTTGTCGGTGAGGGCTTCCTTGACCTGCTCGGGCGTGACGCGGCCGTCCTGCTGCGGGGAGAGGTAGGTCACGTCGAAGCCGGAGCGCTCGAGGCGCTTGCAGGTGTCGAGCACGGCCTTGTGCTCGGCCTTGCACGTGATGATGTGGTTGCCCTTGGACTTGTAGAAGTTGGCGATGCCCTTGATCGCGAGGTTGTCGCTCTCGGTGGCGCCGGAGGTGAAGACGATCTCCTTCTCGCTGCGCGCGCCGATCACCTGGGCGACCTGCTCGCGGGCGTAGTCGACGGCTTCCTCGGCGACCCAGCCGAAGTGGTGGTTGCGACTGGCGGCGTTGCCGAACCTCTCGGTGAAGTAGGGCAGCATCGTCTCCACGACGCGCGGGTCGACCGGCGTGGTGGCGGCGTTGTCCATGTAGATGGGGAGCTTCGGGGCCATGACTCTTTCGCGTGGGGGCTTGGGTGCTGCTTGGGTGCTGCGGGGGATGCTTCAGTGCGCGCTGAAGCCGGCGACGAGGTCGGGGGGATCCTCGAATGCCTGGTGCTCCTCGCAGGCGGAACAGGCTTCGATCAGTCGGTTGGGGTCGCAGGTGGGGCAGGTGCGCAGGTACTCGAGGCTGGCCTGAAGCTCGGCGGAGAGCATGCGCAGGCGCTGCATCTGGGCCTGGGTCTCGGCCAGCTTCTGTTCGAAGAGGGCCTGCACCTTCGCCATCGCGTCGGGGGCGGAACCGCTCTGCTCCCACTGCTGGCTCATCGTGCGGATGTCCTGCAGGGAGAAGCCCATGTCCTGGAGCTTGGCGATCCAGCGGACGCGCATGACGGCATCGGCGTCGTACATGCGGTAGCGCCCCTTGCTGCGCTGGGTGGGCACCAGCAAGCCCATCTCCTCGTAGAGGTGGAGCGCGCGCACCGTCTTGCCGCAGAGCTTTGCGAGCTCGCCGACCTTTAGAGGACGCTCCACGACCGGGCCCTTGCGGACCGTCTGCGGCTGGAGAACGGGGAGCTGGGTGGGCATGATGCTGACCTCGGAGCCCTAACCCTCACGTGCACGTAAGGGTTGGTTTCTAGATGTTTTATGGGTCACCAGGGCGGCGGTGTCAAGCCGTGCCGCCGGCGGCCGCCGCGGAGAGTGGAAGAATTCCTCAATAATTCTGAGGCAAGCGGCCAGGCACACCGATTGCGTAGGGCTCAAGCGTGCTCCGCCACCCTCCCCTGCTGCAGCTCTTCGCCGCCGTCTGGCTGGCCGGCCTGCTGGTCGGCCACATGCTCGGGATGGATGACCACCGCGCCGTGCTGGCAGCGGCGGGCCTGGCGGTCGGAGTCGCGCTGACCGTCTTCGGGTATCGCCCGCCCGCTGAGGTGGCATCGTCGGTGCGACGCCGGGCGCCGTGGCGGCGGGCGCTCCCGCTGATGGCCGTGACCGTGGTCGCGACGCTGACCACGGGCATCGCGGCCGCAACCTTACCGGGCCCGCGCACCGACTTGCCGCCGGCTGGCATGGCACGCCTCACGGCCACGGTCGAAGCGACCCGCGCCACCGCCGACGGCCGCACGCGCGCACGCATCCGGGTCGACCACGGCCGTCGCCTGGAGGACGGCGCGCCGATTCCGCCTGGCATCCGGCTGTGGGCCACACCGTTCCCGCTACCCGAGGGCGCACGCGTCGAGCTCATCGCGAAGCTCACGCCGCGGCTGCCCTTCCGCAACCCGACGCCGCACCCTCCGCTGCCGAATCCCCACCCCACCTCCGGTCGCGCCTTCGTCCCGGGCGACGACGCGGTGCGCGTGCTCGAGCAACGGGTCAGCCACGGGTGGCTGCATCGCGCCCGTGGCCACGTGCGCCGTGCGTTGCAGGCAACGCTGTCCAGTACCAACGCCGGCGTCGCGCGGGCGCTCGTGCTCGGGGAGGGCGGCGCGGTCCACGATGCCGACCGCCAGCGCATCCGCGGTGCGGGTCTGGCGCACGTGCTCGCGGTGTCGGGGCTGCACGTCGCGATCCTGGCGGGCTTCGGCCTGCTCGTGCTGCGCCGCCTGCTGCTGTGGTCGCCGCTCGCCCGTCGGCTCGACGTGGGGCGCATCGCCGCCGGGCTCGGCATCCCCATCGCCCTGAGCTACGCGGCCTTCGCGGGTGGCGCCTCGAGCGCGTGGCGCGCGGCGATCACGGCCAGCATCGCGTGGGGGCTGGTCGCCTGCGGACGACGGCCAGGGGCCACCGCGGTTGCTGCGGCGGCGATCGTGGTGCTGTCCGCAGTCGAGCCACAGCGCGCCTTCACGCCCGGCTTCCTGCTCTCGATCGTGGCGACCACGGCCGTGCTGACCGCACCGCGACCGGAGGACGACGGCCTGCGCGGGTGGCTGGTCGGCGCCTTCACCATCAGCACGCGCACGACCCTCGCCACGGCGCCGATCGTGCTGTGGTGCTTTGGCTCCGTTCCGATCGCCGGCGTGGTGGCGAACGTGCTGTTGGTCCCGGTGGGCACCGTGCTGCTCGTGCCGCTCGCCGCGTCCCATGCGGCGGTTGCGAGCTTCGCCGCGCCGCTGGCACCGATCAGCGCGGCCGCCTTCGGCATCGTGTGCGACGCCTTCGTCGCCGCCGCGGGCGTCTTCGCGCACGCGAGCGAGGACCTCCAATGGCCCGTTCCGAACGTGCCCCAGGGCCTGGTGCTCGCCGGCTGCGTCGCTGCGCTGCTCGCGCTACGTACGGCGCGGGCGCGCATCGCGACGCTCGCGAGCAGCGCGCTGCTGCTAGGCGCCTTCGAGTGGCAGCTGCGCGCCACCGAGCAACCGACCGGCATGCTCCGCGCGACGTTCGTCGACGTCGGGCAGGGCGACGCGGCGCTCGTCGACCTGCCCGATGGCCGCCTGATGCTGATCGACGCGGGCGGCAACCCGGGGGGCGGCCTCGACCCGGGCCGCGCGGCGCTGCTGCCGTTGCTGCGCGCCCGACGCCGCGACCGGGTCGACATCGCCGTGCTCAGCCACCCTCACCCCGACCACTACGGCGGCCTCGCGGCCATCGCGGAGGCGATGCCAGTCGACGAGCTCTGGGACAGCGGCCAGGCCACGGACGAAGCCGACCTCTCCCCCACCAGCGCCGAGGCCCACGCGCTCATCCAGCAGCTGCGCTCGCGCGGCACCCGCATCCTGCAGCCCCGCGACCTCTGCGGCCATCCGCGCCACATCGCAGGCGCCACCATCCGCGTGCTGGCCCCTTGCCCCGGCTACGACTCCGGCTACGACGCCAACGACAACTCCCTGGTCCTGCGCATCGACCACGGAGAGCACAGCTTCCTCTTCACCGGCGACGCCGAGCTCCACGCCGAGCAGCACCTGCTCGCCACCAGCACCCCCCTCGACGCCGACGTCCTCAAGGTCGGCCACCACGGCTCCCGCACCTCCACCACCCCGGCCTTCCTCGACGCCGTCTCCCCCACCATCGCCATCATCAGCGCCGGCCCCGGTAACCGCTACGGCCACCCGCACGCGGAGGTGCTCGAGCGGCTGCAAGAGGGGGTGCCCGAGGTCTACAACCTGGCGGAAACCGGCGGGGTGATCATCGAGAGCGATGGGCGGGCTATCGCGAAACCCTGATGCCTACTC
>JAPPOT010000937.1 GCA_028817855.1 Myxococcales bacterium | reverse complement strand
GTCCGCAACCACCGGGCTCCGACCCGAGCATGGTGCCCCCCGGCTCCGACGCCATCACGAGGATGCCGAGCGCGGGTTCGGCCGCGCCACCGCCCGCCACAGGCGACGAGCCGGCGGTCACGCCCGCCGATGACGGGACCGGTGGCGATGACGTGAGCATGGACGGCCCCCAGAGCACCCCGCCCGAAGACGCAACCGTCACGCCCCCCGCGGGCGCGCCCTGCAACGGCAAGGCCGGCGCAGCCGGGACCAGCACGCGCAGCGTGATGAACGGCGCGCTCAACCGCACCTTCCTCGTGCACATCCCCGCCTCGCTCGATCCGAACACGGCGGCGCCGGTGGTCTTCGTGCACCACGGCTTCACCATGAGCGGGCAGATCATGCTCGACCTGACCGGCTTCGCCGACGTGGCGGATCGGGAGGGCTTCATCGCGGTCTTCCCCGATGGCGGGGGCGCCGCGCCCTGGAACGTGGGCACCGGCATCTGCGGCGTGGGCGCCGTGGTGGCCGGCGTGGAAGACGACTTCGCGTTCGTCGACAAGATGATCGAGAGCGTCGACGCGGATCACTGCGTGGATCGCGAGCGCGTGATGACCACCGGCTTCTCGATGGGCGGTTACTTCAGCAACCACATCGGCTGTCAGCACGGCGGTACGAAGATCCGTGCGATCGCGCCCCATTCCGGCGGCACCTATGCCGGCGACTGCCCGGGTGACCCGATCCCGGTGATGCTCCTGCACGGCACCGGCGACGCGCTGATCACGCCCAACTGCGGCACCGACGCGCGCGACCAGTGGCTGACCCGCAACGGCTGCTCTTCGGAGTTCGAGTCGCGCCAGGTCCAGGGGGGCACGTGCGACTGGTACATGGGCTGTCCGCCCGGCGGCCAGGTGGTGATGTGCCAGTTCAACGGCATGGCCCACGCCTGGGCGGGCGCGCCCCAGGGGCTCTACGGCTCGGGGCCGGCCTTCGAGAGCGCGACCGAGCTGGTCTGGGATTTCTTCTCCCAGAACCTCTGATCCGGGACAGTGCTATGCTCCACGCCGACGTGGAGAGCCATTCCCCCGCGCAGCACTGCTACTCGATGCGGCTCGCCTTGCCGTTCTCCACGCTGCTGCGCGAGTACGAAGGCTTTCCCCTCGAGCTGCTGCCCGATCCCGAGACGGTGGACCCGGACGAGCGCGTCCCGATCGAGGTGGTACACGAGCTGCTCGGCGGGGCGATCGAGATCACGGGCGATCCCGATCTCGGCCTGAAGGCCGCACGCAAGCTCGAGATCGGCGACATCGGTGCGCTGGAGTACGCCGCGGGATCGGCTGCCACCGTGGGTGCGGCGCTGGAGGTGATCGCACGCTACATGGCCCTGGTGAACGACGCCCTGCGCGTGGAGTGGGAGATGCACCACGAGCGGGTCATCCTGCGGATGCACAGCGCCGTCCCGCTGCCCCGCGCGGCCGAGGACTTCGAGCTGGGGGCCTTCGCCCAGGCTGCGTCCTTCCGGCAGTCCGAGGGCTACAACCCGAGCTACGAGGTGCACTTCATGCACCCGGAGCCGAAGGACACGAGCGAGTACGCCCTCAGCTTCCCTCACGGGCGCCCGCGCTTCGGCCAGCCCACGAGCGCCTTCGTGCTGTCCCGGGAGCTCTTCGAGCGGCCCATGCCGACGGCCGACCCCAAGCTCCACGAGGTCATCCGCAAGCACGCCGACGTGCTGCTGTCGGAGCTGCCCGACAACGCCTCCTTTACCGGGCGCGTGCGCGACCTGCTGATGGCCGAGCTGCGCGGCGGCAATCCCACGGCGCCCCACATCGCGCAACAGCTGCACATCAGCTCGCGGACGCTCACGCGCAAGCTCGAGCAGGAGGGCACGACCTTCAAGGGCGAGCTCGAGAACCTGCGCAAGCAGCTGGCGCGCGGCTACGTCGGCGGCACCGACCTGACCCTGTCGGAGATCGCGTTTCTGCTGGGCTTCTCGCAGGTCGCCGCCTTCCATCGGGCGTTCAAGCGGTGGACGGGGAAGACGCCGATGGAATACCGGCGCGGCACGGATTGAGAGCGCCGCGCATTTGCTTCACCCGTGGCACGACGTGGCGCTGTCGGGGTGGG
>JAPPOT010000407.1 GCA_028817855.1 Myxococcales bacterium | reverse complement strand
CTCCAGCACAGGCGCCCGCGGCGCCCGCTGCGGCTCCAGCCCGGGCGCCCGCGGCGCCCGCTGCGGCTCCAGCACAGGCGCCCGCGGCGCCCGCAGAACCTGCGGCCGCGCAAGCGGAAGCCGCCGCCAACGTGGCAGCGGTCGAGCAGGCGGCGGAGCCGGAGCCCGCGGAGCTGCCATGGGCGCTGCGGCACAGGCGCTTCAGCGCGCGCAGCGGCAGCACCGGCGGCCTACGCGTGGTCGAGCCCGGCAGCGGCGAACCGGGTGCCCTGCGACTGCAGGTCATGCTCGACACCGCGCCTGCAGACGACTTCCTGCTCGAAGGCGAGAGCATCGGCCAGGGTGGCCAGGCGCTGTCGGTCAGCTGGACCGCCCTGCCCGCGCTCGAGGTTTTCGGCGCCCTGCGCGGCACCACCACCGCCCCCGACGAGCTCGGTCCCGCGCCCACGTCCCTGCAGGTCCAGGGTGGTCACCTCGGCTTCAAGGTGTTCACGGCGGACCTCCGGCCGCTGCACATCGGCGGCGAGCTGGCCGCCCAGCTGCGCAACGACATGGGAGGCCAAACGCCTCTGCTGGAGGCGACCAATGTGTCGATTCGCGGCGCCATGTCGCTCGACCTGCGCGACACCAGCGGACAGCTCCCCCTGATCACGCGCCTGAACCTCGAATATCTCTTCGACAACAGCGCGGCGGCGGTCGAGGCGGTCGAGGACGCGCGCTACGACCTGCTGGAAGGCGCCCGCCCGCGGGTGGATGAGGACCGGCATCTGATCTCGCGTGCCGAGCGCTACGCCCTCGGGGTCGACCGAGTCGACAGCTTCAACATCGGCCTCGGCTTCGAGTTGCCGCTCGAAGCGGGCCAGGACACCTACCTGCACCCGTTGCTGGAGTGGCAGGTGGGCGTGCCCGTGAACCGCCAGGACTTCACCTGCCCCCTGCGGACGGACGAGGACGCGGCCGGCACGTCGGAGAGCGAGGTCGATGGCTGCGTAGGCCAGAGCGGCTTCGAGTCGTGGCCCATGAACCTGACCGCGGGCGTCCGCGTCGTGCCTCCGATCCGCGGCGTCACGCTGGCCCTGGCGCTGGATGTCGGCCTAAGCGGCACCGACAGCTTCGTGCACGAGCTCTCGCCAAACACGCCCTTCGCACTGATGTTCGCGCTTGGCTACGACTACGACGCGCGGCCGGCCGCCCACACGGAGGTCATCCCGCTGCCACCGCCCGAGCCTGCCCCGGCAGGTCGCGTGCGCGGCCTCGTGACGGATGCCGTCAGCGGCGCACCGATCCCGTCGGCGACGATCTCGCTCGGCGAGCGCGGCATCGGCGGGCTCGCCAGCGGGGCCGAGGGCACCTTCGTCAGCCACGAGCTCAGCCCCGGCCCCGTCACCCTCACGGTGGCGCACCCGGACTACCGACCGGGCCAGTGCGTCGCCACGATCCCGGAGGCCGGGGGCGATGCCGACGTCCGCTGCACCCTGAACGCCCTGCCCCAGGAAGGCGGGCTGCGTGGCGTCGTAACCGACTCTTACGGCGTACCGGTGGCGGGTGCGCGAGTCCAGCTGAGCGGGCCCACCGCGATCGGTGCCAACACCGACGGCGAGGGGGCCTTCGCCTTCGCCGGGCTGCCGCCTGGGCAGTACAACGCCCGCATCGACTCGAGCGGGCACTTCCTGCGCCTGACGGCCGCAAGCGTGGAGGCGCGCGACACCGCGACGCTCCAGGCCTCGCTGATCCCGCGCCCGACCCAGCCCGGCGTGACGGTCAAGGCCGGGCGCATCCGCGCGCCCGGGCTGCGCTTCGAAGCGGGCAGCACCACGCTCGACTCCAGCGCCGCGATGGCCCTGGCCGAGTTGGCAGACACCCTGCTGCGCCAGCCCTCGTTGCGCCGCATCAAGATCGTAGGCGGAGGCGATCCCCAGACCTCGCTCGCCCGCGCCCTCGAGATCCGCCGCCGCCTGGTCGAAGCCGGCGTCCCCGAAGCCGACCTCGAAGCCGTCGGAGAGCGCTCGCCCAAGGTCAAGCTCTCCATCATGCAATAGCGCTGCCACGCCTGCTGCGGAAACGCTGCTCTGGCGAGAGCCTGCCCACGGACCGATGGGGGCGCGGAG
>JAPPOT010000324.1 GCA_028817855.1 Myxococcales bacterium | reverse complement strand
CGCTGTGGGACGCCGAGCCGCCCACCCATTGATGGCGCAGACGAATCTGGCCCACCCTTGCTGCCGCCGTGTGCGATCGATAACGTGATCCGAGTGGGTGTGACGGGTGCAGGGCAGAGCTTCGGCCGCGCGGCGGTGCGCCTCGCCAGCCTGCTCGCATTGCTCCTCTCGCTCGGCTGCGGCGGCAGCATCGACCGCGGCGCGGACGACGACGGGCCGACGTCAGCCGGTACGGACGACGGGACGCGCGATGGCGGTGCGCCCCAGGGCGCTGCCGGCGATGGGGACGGCGATGGAGACGGCGACGGCGTGTCCGACGACGGCCCGGATGCGACGCCGCCCCTGAGCGAGCCGGACCCGAACGCGCTGCCGCAGGACGCGCTCTTCGCCTGCGATGCCGACGTGCCCGCCAGCTCGCCCGCGCGCCTGCGAAGGATCGAGCGCCGCGAGTGGGTGCGCGCCACCGGCTCTTCCGAGACCGGCTACAAGGCGAGCGAGGTCGCGCGCACGAATCCCTTCGACGCGCCGTCGGCGGCGCCCTACAGCACCTGGGCCAACGGCGCGGGCATCGACGCGACCACGCTGGATCTCTACCTCGGCGTGCTAGCCGACACCGTGCGGCCGTGGCTCGCGCGCGACCTGCGGCGCACACCCCGGACCTACGACGACGCGGAGCTGCGCTGCATGTTCGAGGACGCGGCGCCCGATGACGCCTGCATCGACTACTACCTGACCTCGTTGCTGGAGGACGGCGTGCTCTATCGCACGCCCAGCGACGGCGAGCACTCGCGCATGCGCGCCCTGACCGACCGCGTGCTCGCCGAGGAGGCCGGCGCGGGCGGGCTGCGCGAGGACTCCCTGCGGCGCATCGCCTCGGCGGCCTGGGTGCAGTCGGGCGCGCTGTTCCGCAGCGAGCTGGGCGCAGGCGACGCCACCGGCGACGGTCGACGCCGGCTTTCCAACTGGGAGCTGGCCCACGCGCTGGCGCTCATGATCACGGACCGGCCGCCCGGGGCGATGGGCACCTACCGCTTCGGCGAGGGACCGGATGGCGGCAGCTGGACGCCGGCGGACCCGATGGCGGGCTACCTCGCGGAGATCGAGACCGCCGCGCGCGACGGCAGCATCCAGGACCCGGCGGTGATCCGGCGGCTGCTCCGCACCTACGCCGCCGGGACCGATCCCGATCGCATCGACCTCAACGTGGACTTTCGCCCGGAGAACCGCGCCGCCCGCGGTGAGCACTGGCTGGGGCTGAAGCTCGCTCGCTTCTTCCGCGAGTGGCTCGACTACGACCAGGTGGAGCTGGTCTTCAAGGACACGCCCCACGCCACCTCGCGCTTCGCGGCCGAGCCCTACACCGACGACGAGCGCGGCTCGATCGTCAGCTCCTGGGGTAACCTGATGTCCGGCTACTACGGCTACGAGTCGCTGCTCAGCCAGCAGCTCGACGACGTGATCGCGCGCGTGGTGGTGGAGGACCAGGACGTGCTCGCCACGCTGCTGACGACGCGCCACTTCTACGTCGCCTCGACCACCGCCGGCGGCTCCACCGCCAAGAGCACCAGCAACACCCACCGCCCCTATGGGCTCGAGGACGACATCGGGCCCACGCGCGAGGCGCGCTGGGTTGAGCTGCCCGGCGAGGAGCGGGCCGGCGTGCTGACCCACCCGGCCGTGCTCGCGGCCCACGGCGGCAACTTCGAGGACGACGCGAGCGTCGTGCACCGCGGCAAGCTGATCCGCGAGAACCTGCTGTGCCAGACGGTGCCGGGCCTGGAGCTGGTGATGGTGGAGGCGATGCTGGTGCCGAGCGCACCCGACAAGCGCGCACGCGACCGCATCGCCGAGAGCATCGAGGACAACGCCGAGTGCCTGGGCTGCCACAGCCTGATGAACCCTCTGGGCTATCCGTTCGAGATCTACAACCACGCGGGCTTCCTGCGCGCCGACGATCACGGCATGGCGCCCGACGGCTCGGCCCTGCTCGAGGGCATGCCCGACCCGGCCCTGGACGGCCCGGTGGCGGACGCGGTTGAGCTGTCGGAGAAGCTTGCGGCGTCCGCGCACGTCAAGCGCTGCTTCATCCGCCAGGCCTTCCGCTTCTTCATGGGGCGCAGCGAGACCGAGGCGGACGCCTGCGCGCTGAGCGCGATGGAGAGCGCCTACGACGACAGCGGCGGCTCCTTCCTCGCCATGCTCGAGGCGCTGGCCACGAGCGACGGCTTCCTCTATCGGCACGACGCCGAGGAGGCCCAACCATGAAGCCATTCGGTAGGCGCAGGCTGCTGCAGGTCGCGGGCGTGGGCGCCGGCGCCGCCCTGCTCGCGCCCTTCATGCGCTCGGTGGCGCACACCCAGTCGGGGGCCTCGCGCCCGATGCGCTTCGTGCTGGTGGTCGAGGGCAATTGCACCGAGCCGATCGCCTTCCTGTCCGACGCGGCGCGCGCGCGGGTCGAGGCCGACTCCACCGGCGCGCTCGACGGCAAGCGCTGGTACACGCGCAGCTACGGCCACGATGCGCCGCTCGTGATCCCCGACTCCGGCCTCGCCAGCGCCCGCGCCCTGGACGTGCTGAGCGGCGATGGCGTGCTCGACCTGCAGGCCGAGGCCGCGATGGTCTACGGGCTGTCGTCGAAGGTCGCCGGCGGCGGGCACACCACCCACCACGGCGCGCTCAGCTGCACGCGCTCCACCCAGAAGTCGCCCGGGGGCCCGACCTTCGAGCAGTGGCTCGGGCAGCTGCCGCAGGTGCGCCGGGGCACGCCCTTCGAGGTGCTACGGCTCGGCATCACCGGCGGCAGCGCCGCGCTGGTCTACGAGACCTGCGCCTTCGGTCGCGGGCAGCCGGCGCCGATCCTCTGCGACGCCACGATGGCCTTCAACACGGTCTTCGGCTCGGTGGCCCAGGGCGCGGGCCAGTCCGCCTTCCGCGAGCGCAGCGAGCTGCTCGACTTCGCCCGCGAGGACGTGAACGCCGCCCTCGCCGCCTTCTCCGGAAGCTCGGCGGAGCGGGCCAAGCTGGAGCAGTACCTGGCCTCGATCGAGCAGGTCAGCGCGCGCCAGCAGCAGCTGCTGTCGATGGGCGACACGCTGGCCGAGGTAGCGCCGCCCGATCCGGCCGAGGGCGGGCTCTACGCCTCGATGCACCCCCTCGACCAGCTGCGGGCCCAGTTCGACATCGCGACTGCCGCCCTGCTCGGCGGCCTCACGAACGTGGTCGTGCTCGCCTCCGGCACGGGCAGCGCCTTCGATGTCCAGTACTCCAGCCTGATCGACACCGTCGGGCGCCACGACCTGCACCACGAGTCGAGCGGCAACGCCGAGTACCTGAGCACCATCCACGAGGTCACCCGGCAGCACGCGGGTATGATCGCGAACATGGCCCGCACGCTCGCCGCGACGCCCGAGCCCGGCGGCGAGGGCTCGATGCTCGATCACACGGCCATCATCTACATGAGTGACAACGGCGAGCAGCACCACTCCACCTCCGAGGAGTGGCCGGTCCTGCTGGTCGGGGGGCGCGCGCTCGGGCTGAGGCTCGACGGCCAGACCGTCGTCTACCCGGGCCACGGGCACGACCACAACCGCCAGGTCTCGAACCTCTTCAACACCCTGGGCTTCGCCGCCGGCCAGGAGCTGACCGACTTCGGCGACGAGGGCGCAAACCGCATCGCCGAGGGCGAGCTCACCGAGCTGTGGTCGCCACCTTGAGGTGCTTCCAATAGGCCGGGTCGGTCTGACCGTCGAGCTTGAAGAGCACGACACCCGCGAGACCTGCGTCGCGCGCAACGCCGGTCAACGAGCGGATCGCAGCCGCGTCGGGCATCACCAGCGTGCGGCGCCCGGCGCGCGCGATCAGGCTGCCGCGCGGCTCGCGCTCGGGGGTCAGGCCGAGGCGCGCGAGCTCCGCCTGGAACTGGCCGAAGCTCAGGGCGCGCTTCTTCTTCACGTGGCTGCCGCGCCCGCGAAACTCCCAACCGTAGGTTGGGATGCCCAGGTGCAACTTGTGCTTCGGCAGGTGCGTTGCGACATGGCGCGCGACGCCCTTCACCCACGCCGGGTCGGCGTGGCGCGCCTGGCCGACGCTCGCGAGCGCCCACTGGTCGTAGGCCATCACGCGGATCTGGTCGCAGCGTGCGCCGAGCACCGCGTAGTCGTCCACCCAGGGCGAGCGCTTGCGACCGCGCACGCCCGCGCGCGGCTGCTCCCGATCGCGTGGCTCGATCGTGCAGCTCAGGATCTTGGACCGCGCGTGCAGGGCCTCCGACAACTCGGTCACCAGCCGTGAGAAGCCCTCGCGCTCGGCAGCCAGCTTGCGCTCATAGTCCAGGTCGAGGCCATCGAATGCGTGGCGCTCGACCCGCTCGAGCAACCCCTGGACGTGGCGAGCGCGCAGCGCCGGGTCGGCCAGCGTGCGCGCGCGTTCCTCCAGGTCGGCCCAGACGATGCTCGGCAGGACCTTCACGCCGTGCCCGCGCGCCGCGCGCCGCAGGGTCGGCCAGGGCTCGCGCGCGATGCGCGGGGTGTCGTCGATGCGTTCGGCGGACTGCACGCGAAAAGCGAACGGGCTGATCGTGCTGAAGGCAGCAGCGTGCTGCACGAAGCGCTTCACCCCCGCGTCCTTCTTCCAGTGGGGCAGCCAGGCGCCAAGCTGGAACGCGCCCGGTCGGGGATCGGTCGCCCGCACCGCGGCCGGAGGAAGACACGCGAGCATCACGGCAACCACGGCTGCCGCGGCGCACGCTCTTGCGGCCGCACCCATCGCCTACCGGCCGACCGTCGCCGACAGGGTGGAGGGGCCGGGACGACAGTAGTCGATGTCGCAGATCTGCGAGCCCTCGGCGTGGGTCCGCCAGACGATGACCGCCCCTCGCTCAGCCATGAACAGCTGGGCACCCTCGAGGTTGTCGCCCGAGGCCTCGGTCGCCTCCACCACGCGCACCGGCTCGCCCCAGTGACCGTCGCGTAGCTCGGCGCGCCAGAGGCTCTCGCCCTCCACCCGCTCGCGCCACAGCAACAGCCCGTCGCCCGCGTCCGTGAGACCGAGGCCGTAGAGGTCCGGGCCCGCGCCCGACTCGAGCTCGCGCAGGGCGGTCGGCGACGCCCATGTATCTCCGTCGCCCGCGAGCGCGTGAAGGCTGTCCGATCCGCCGGCCGCCCAGGCCACGTGGATGCGCCCCGCGCCATCGATGGCGACCCGCGGACCGTCGGTCTCGTCGCCCGCGGGCACCCCGCTGGGCTCGCTCCATCGGCCGTCCTCGAATCGCGCGACGAGCATGGGATCGCTGGCCCCGGAGCGCTCCTGCTGCCACAGCGCAACCGCACGTCCGCCCCCGCTGCAGCCGAGCTGCAGGGCGTGATGCAGGCGAGGCCCTTCCCATATCGTGGTGGGGTCCGACCAGCCCGCCGCCGATCGCTCGAACGCAAGCAGCGTGTCGTCCGACTCGACGACCAGCAGCGAGACGCCTCCCACGCGCGCAGCGGCATGCAGGCGCCCGTCGCGAACGGCCCGTGTCCCCGCGTCCACGAGCGCGCCGCCGTCGAAGTCGACGAAGTGGAGCTGCGCCTCGTCCGCCCAGATCACTGCGGCCCCGTCGGCGGTCGTCGCGATCAGCGGACCGGAGTCGATCTCGCCCATCGAGGGGAGCGCGACGGCATCGGACATGGACCCTTCGCCGTACGCTGCGACGCTGCACTGCTTCGGCTCGGCGTCGAGGCAGAAGAGCAGGAAGCTCCGGGTCGCTCCGCGCGCGAGCTGGAGGCCTTCGATCGCACCTTCGTGCTCGGCCATGGGCTCCGGCTCCGACCACGCGTCGTCATCGAGGCGCGACCACAAGAGGCGGCTCGAGCCATCCTCGGGGTCCTCGGCGACCCAGGCCAGCAGCGCGTTGCCATCGTCCCACGCGGCGCCGACCGTGGCGGCGACGATCGCCTCGGGGCCGACGACGACGGCGGGCTCGGACCAGGTCTCGGGAAGCGCCCCGGGGTCGGTGCGCTCGGAGTCGCCGCAGCCGAGCGCGGCGAGAAGCAGCACGAAGCCGGCAGCGGTTCTTGCCATCGAGTTCCCCACGCACAGACTTCCACGCGCTCGCGCTCCCCGCAAGCACATCGGGGATCGACGGCGCCGGCCGCGCAGCGCCCTGTGCTACGGTCCGAGGCCGTGGCAAGCGGGGTCTCGGTGCTGCTGGTGCGCGCGTTGGCCAGCGAGGTAGAGCGGGCTGGCGTGCCACGGGACCAGCTGCTCGAGGCCGCCGGGATCGAGCCCGCGCGGCTCGCGAGCATCGACGGTTGGATCTCGTTTTTGGAGTACGACCGGCTGACGCGCGCAGCGCTGAAGCTGTCCGGCGATCCCGCCCTGGGCCTGCGCCTGGGCGAGCTCTCCAACCGCGGCGCCTTCGATCTTCTCGAGCATCTCGGAGTGCACGCCGCGACCCTGCGGCAGAGCATCGAGTCGGCGACCGGCTATGCGCGCATCATGGCGGCACGCCCGGAGCCGGCCCTGGTCGAGCACGGGGAGGTCGCCTCCCTGCGCTATGGCTTTCCGCCCGGGGATCTCCCGATGCTGCGCATCGGGGCCGAGCTCTCGATGGCGGGGGCCCTGCGGCTGATGCAGAGCTGCGTCGGCGGGGACGCGCAACCCATCGCCGCCTGTTTCGCCTACCGCGCGCCGGACTATCGCGAGGAGTACGAGCGCGTCTTCGGCTCGGCCCTGCGCTTCGAGCACGACTACACCGGGCTGGACTTTCCGCGCGCATGGCTCGAGCGAGCGATGCCCCACGCCAATCCGCGCCTGTTTGCGATCCTCGAGGCCCAGGCGCAGCTGGCGCTCGAGCGGCTGGATCAGGGCGTGGAGCTGGGCGCCCGCGTGCAGGCGCACCTGGCCACGCAGGACCCGCGTAGCGCGCCCCGGATGCAAGACGTGGCGCAGCACTTCGGGATGAGCGCGCGCTCATTGCGGCGGCGGCTCTCGACCGAAGGGCTCGAGTACCGGGCCCTGGTGGAGGCCGCGCGCGGCAGCATCGCGCGCGCGCTGCTGCGCCAACCGCGCAGCACGATCCAGGAGGTTGCACACGCGATGGGCTTCGCCACCCCGGAAGCCTTCCACCGCGCCTTCCGTCGCTGGACCGGGACCACGCCCGGCCGCTTCCGCGAGCGCAGGTGATCCCTCGACCCCAACCTGCCCCTGCCCGCGTCCAGCACGCCTGTCGAACGGGGCAGGGGCAAGCTCTGGGGCTGGCCACGGCTGGACAGTGATTGACCTCGGCCAGACATGCCGCGGGATCCACCCGGCGGCTAGGGTGACGGTCGGTGGGTAGGAAGCGGGTGTGGACTCGATGAACCGTAGGGCTTGTGGAGCCGGCGGGTGGCCGCTGGTGCTGGTGCTCGTAGGCGCGATCGCGTGTACGAGCGAAGATGAGATGGCGGTGCTGCCGGACGGTGCCCAGACACCGGACGGCAACACGGCGGGCGACACCCCAACACCGGGCGGCGCGCCGATGGGCATGCCCGGCGAGCCCGGCGCACCGACGGGCATGGTCGGCGACGGCGATGGCGATGCGATGGCCGCGCCCGAGTCGGACGCCGGAAGCGGCATGGGGCCATCGCTGTCCGACGCAGGCGGCGCGCCCGGCGACGAGCCGACAGCAGCGCGCGGGACCGGCCCGGGCGACTGGGAGGCGGGCGACTACCCGCCCGGGCTCGCGGAAGAGAACTACCTCGAGATCAGCGGCGTGCCCGGGCAGATGGGTCCGCGTCAGTACAAGGTCCACGTGCCGCCCGGCTACGACCCGCAGGTTCCGATGCCGGCCGTCTTCTGCATCCACGGGCTGGGGCAGACGCCGGTGCTCTTCTGCGTCAACGGCGCGGGCTGGCCGGCCGCGGCCGACGAGCATGGCTTCATCCTGATCATGCCGAACGGCTTCCAGAACAGCTGGAACGGTGGCACCTGCTGCGGCGGTGCCTCGGCCAACCAGCTCGACGACGTGGCGCTCTTTCGCGCGATCCTGGACGAGGTCGGAAGCCACGTGAACATCGACCTCGATCGGGTCTACGCCAGCGGCCTGTCGAACGGCGGCTACATGAGCTACCGGCTCGCGTGCGAGGCGGCGGACATCTTCGCAGCGATCGCACCGGGCGCGGGCGCGGTCGGCATCAACACGATCGGAGGCGGCACCAATCCCGCGTCCGACTTCACCGCCTGCGAGCCCTCGCGCCCGATCTCGGTGCTCGACATCCACGGCACCGCCGACGCGCTGGTGCCATTCGCGCTGCAACAGCCCTCACTCACACGCATGGCGGAGAGCGCGGGCTGTGACCCCTCACCCACGCCCGCCGACCAGCCGGCGAGCAGCGGCGACACCGAGTGCGTGAGCTACGCCGGCTGCGACGACGGCATCGAGATCACCGGCTGCACCGTGGAGGGCGGCGGGCACTGCTGGTTCGGCAGCGAAGACTGCGGCACGGGCGCCGGGCCGATCGGTGCCGCCATCGTCGGCGCCAACAGCGACACGATGGACAACAACGCCGCGATCGTGGAGTTCTTCGGACTCGACTGATCAGGGGACCCGTCCCCGCGCTACCTTGCTGCTGTCCTCCCGCCTGGGTCGGCAAGCGCGTCTGGCTCTACAATGGCGCGCGGGCCGGGCGCGTACTCGGCAATGCCGCCGACTACATCAGCCTGTCCGAGGACCTGGTCTGCGAGCTGCCGGCGCGGACCGGCTTCGCAGAGGGGGCGACGCTCGGTATCCCCGCGATGACGGCCCACTGCTGCCTGTTGTCGCGCAGGCGTGGTCTCCACGAAACAGATGGCGCGCCCCCAACATTACCCCACGAGACAAGGGGCACTTGCCCAGCACGTCCGGTTGTTGCCGGGGTTGGTCTTTTCATTGGTGCGCAACGTAGCGCGCCTCGTGTTCGTCCCATCGCTCGTTAACCCATGGAGAGCGGGATGCAGGTTTTCGAGCAAGTGGACAAGATGGGCCGCAGCGGGCATCGCGCGGTGGCATGGCTGGTCACCATGCTGCTGCTCGGGTGCAGCGCGGACAGCACGACGAAGCGTGAGCGCACCGGTACCGACGCCGCGCCCAGCAGCATAGCGCCAGAGGACGCCGTACAGCCGGGGGGTCAGGATCAGTCCCCCAACTTCGGCAACGGTCCGGCGAGCACAGCGGGAACGGCGGGCAGCCCGGCGCCGGGTCCGGCGACGACCATGCCACCGGAGGACACCTGCGCGGAAGGCCAGGCGCGTGCAACACCGGTCACGCCCACGGTCTGGCTCGTGGTCGATGGCAGCAGCAGCATGACCCAGTCCTTCGATGGAGGCGCCAATCGCTGGCAGGTGCTGCGCTCGACCTTGATGGACCCGGGCGGCATCGTCGACTCGCTGCAGGGCGTCGTGCGCTTCGGCATGGTGATCTACAGCGGCGGCGAGGACGGGCTGCTCGGCGTCGGCGGCACCGCGTGCCCGAACCTGGTCACGGTCGCTCCCGCGCTCGACAACCACGCGACCCTGGACGCCCAGTACCCGGCGATGCCGATCGGGACCGGGACCCCGACCCACATGGCGGTGCAGCACGTGGTCGACGAGCTGCCGGTGCTCAACGAGCAGGTGCTCGATCAGGACGCCGATCCGGTCTACGTCGTGCTCGCGACCGACGGCGGCCCCAACGACCCCTGCTCCGGTGCGGGCTTCGGCGCCGGCGCGGAGCAGCAGGTGCTGGACATCGTCGGCGTGGGCACCGAGCGCGGCATGAACATGTTCGTGATCAGCCTCGCAGGCGGCGACGCCGCGCTCCAGACCCACCTCGATCAGGTAGCCCAGATCACCAAGACGGGCACCCCGCCCTTCGTGCCCTCGACGCAGGACGAGCTGGTGCAGACGTTCCAGGACATCGTGGGCGGCGCCACCTGCCTGGTGTCCCTCGACGGCGAGGTCTCGCCCGGGCGCGAGTGCGGCGGCACCGTCACCCTCAACGGCGAGCCCATCGCCTGCAACGACCCTGACGGCTGGAAGCTCGAGGACCCGCGCACCGTCCAGCTCGAGGGCGCATCCTGCGAGCGCTTCAAGGCTAGCGAGTCCATGCTCATGGCCAGCTTCCCCTGCGACGTCTTCCGCCCCGACTGAGGGAGCGTCACAGCGGAGCCGCTCGCGTCACGCTGTGCACGGCAGAGATCACGGCCGCTGCCAAGCGGTGACCCGGCGGGCATGTGCATGCCCGCGATGGCCGAGCTCAGCGCCTGCTCCCGGCAACGGCGCGATCTCGGAGTGCCCCGTCACCAACTGCAGCGACGTCTGCATGCGACCCCCCGACCTGCGCCTGCCCCATCCCGTTCCACGCAGGCAGCCTCTGCCGGGCAGGGCAACGGCAAGTTTGACTAGCGCAGGCCCGGCAGCGAGCTGGTCGGCGGGTTGATCAGCAGCAGCGTCCCCAGCCGGGCATTCGGCTGGTGGCGCTTGGAGCGCTCGTACACCACGGTCGTGTGGCTCTTGCGGGCGCGCTCACTGGGGCTGGGCCGGCGGCGGAGGAGCGGGGGGTTGGTTGCGATCTCCTCGACCTCATCGGGCTCGGCAGGCGCGGCCTTCTTGGCAGGCGGGGGCGGCGGCACCTGGACGGGCGCGGCAGGGGCAGGGGCAGGCGCGTGCGACTCGGGCGCCGGGGCGGCGTCCGCGGCGGGCGGCTGCGCTGCGTCGACGCCTGTGCCCGCGGGCGGCTCCGGTGT
>JAPPOT010000757.1 GCA_028817855.1 Myxococcales bacterium | reverse complement strand
CCAGCGTCAGCGGCTTCGTCAAGCGCCAGCTCCAGGGCGCGCCACGCTTCGCGCTGATGCTGGACGGCGGCGAGGACGTGGCCCGCGCCTACCTGGCGGCGGCCAACATCCCGGACTCGGACGGCGACTACGCCTGGCCCGACGCCAGCCCCGACGCGCTGACCGCTGCGGAGATCGCAGGCGCGGTGGCCACCCTCGACGGCGACCTGCTCGACGGCACGGGCAGCCCGACCCACTGCGGCCTGATCTCGGCGGGCTGGCCCGAGGTCGACGCCCGCACCGCCACCGGCATCGAGGCGATCGACGAGGTGCGCGCATTCCTCGAGTTCCCGACCCTACTCTTCGCCCACGACGAGAGCGTCCTGTCGTTCGAGAACAGCAGCAACGGCGTGATGCTCACCCTCGCCGGCTACAACACCGGCACCATGCCGGCGGCGCTGACCGAGACCAACTCCGACTTTCCCCCGGTGCAGTCGGACGGTCCCTTCAACGCCGCGGGAGGCGTCTTCCCCGCCTTCACCCTCCCGCAGCCCGACGACTACCGCGACAACGACGCGGTCTTCCTGACCGAGGACAGCTCGGCGCCAGGCACCAACGACCTGCTGGTGGTGGGGCGCCTGGATGGCGATTGCTCGATCGTCAACGAGACCTGCAACAGCGGCGAGGCAGAGGGCAAGCTCTTCTACCTCGGCGGCAGCGGCTACTCCACGACCACGCCCATCACCTCCAATCCGAGCACCAACGGCACCCGCCTCTTCCTCAACGCCCTGTTCGAGGCCGAGTGCGCGACGGAGCGCGAGCGACCCGACCCGACCGTCTCGATCTTCGGCCCCAGCTCCTCCACCGATCCGCTGGTCGACTACACGATCGGCTACCTGAACGACGGCGACGGCATCGCCCACGGCACCACCATCGAGTACACGCCGCCCGTCGGCTCCACCTACCAGAGCTCCACCGGCGGCGGCGTCTGGGACGGCGCCAAGGTCACCTGGACCCTGGACTCGCTCGAGCCGGGCGAGGCCGGGCTGCTGGGCGTGCAGGTGCTCTACGCGGACTTCGGCAGCTACGGCAACCAGGCGACGCTCGACTACCACCACGGCAACACGCCGCGCTCGACCCTCTCCTACGTCATCACCACGAGCTACACGAGCACGCCGGACCTGATGTGCACCTCGCTCGGGGTCAACGACATCAGCATCCCCAGCACCAACGAAGACCAGATCACCGCCTACAGCGTGGGCGAGCTCAACGGTCGCATCTTCCTCGTCAACAGCTCCACCAGCGGGATGAACGGCGACCTGCTCGGCAGCGACTTCACGCCCTGCGCGGCGGCCGACGCCTCCCCCGATGCGCTGATCCACTTCGAGCTGACCAGCCCTGCCAACGTCACGATCAACACCGAGGGCACGAGCTGGGACACGGTGCTCGGCCTCTACGACGGCCTGGTGGACCCGAGCGACTCGGTCACCGCCACCAACACCAACGAGAGCACCGAGGCCTTCCAGGACCTGGGCACGGTCAACGGCAAGCGCATCAACGTCGGCGGCGGCGACACCAGCGTCATGACCGCGGACTACGTGGAGGCGGAGCTGGGCTGCAGCGCGCCGAGCACCGACAACTCCGGCGACGCCGTCTACCGCTTCGACCTCAGCGCCGACACCACAGTGAAGATCAGCACCGAGGGCTCGAGCTTCGACACGATCCTGAGCCTGCACGACGGCGCGATCCAGGATCCCTCCAGCCAGATCAGCGCCTCGACCGGGAACACCAACGAAAGCGACATCCGCTCGCCCTACGTCGCGATGCAGCCGCTCAACGGCTTCGACCAGCTCTACGACGGCGACACCTCCGCAATGGACGCCGACGTCGCCATCGACGAGAGCTGCTACGGCTGGGCCGCCGCCGAGTGCCCCTGGGGCGCCTGCCCCAACACGATGAGCTCGCCCGACGCGGTGGTGAAGTTCTCCGTCACCACCGCCGGCACCTACGAGATCAACACGACCGGCAGCTCCTTCGACACCGTCCTGGCAGTATTTGCCGCCGCGACCATCGGGATGACCACCGCGCCCGCGGTAACAACCGGCGACGCCAACGAAGACGAGGCCCGCGCCTACG
>JAPPOT010000017.1 GCA_028817855.1 Myxococcales bacterium | reverse complement strand
GTGTAGTGGTCGAAGCCCTGGCGGAAGTTGAAGAAGGCGGCCACGGTGAAGTTGGTCACCAGGCCGAAGGTCGTGTAGCCGGCGGTCTGCAGCGACTCGGCCAGGGTCTCGATATCGTCGGACAGAGAGTCGCTCTTGCGCGTCGTCTGGTGGCTGCTCGGGTAGCGCCCGGTCATCAGCGAGGCGAAGCTCGGGCGGGTCCAGGATGCATTGGCGAAGGCCTCCTCGAAGACGATCGCGTCCTGGGCGAAGTCGTCCAGGTGCGGCGTCTTCAGCTTGTCGTAGCCGTAGGCGGGCAGGTGGTCCGCGCGCAGGGTGTCGACGATGATGTAGAGCACGTCGCGCGCCTGGGCCGGCGCGGGCTCCTTGTCGAGGCCGGAGAGGTCTCCCAGCGGTGCCGTGCTGGGCTTGCCAGCGGTCAGGAAGGCGCCACCCAGCAGCGCAGCCAACATCGCGGGCGGACCCAGCGCGCGCAGCGCGAGCTTGCCAGGACCATGGGAGGTGACCACGCGGATGAGCGCGGTCAGCAGCAAGTAGAGCGCGACCGCGGACACCGCAGAGCCGAGCACCACGAGCAGCCCGTCCACGCTCTTCCACTTGATCATCTCGTGGAAGACGTCGCGGCGGATGCGGAAGGCGCCGATGGCAAAGCCGCCGAAGCTCGCGATGAGCGCCGCGATGCGGGCGTAGGCCAGCGGCTCTGCCACGGCCGCGCGCTGTAGCAGCCGCCCGCTGAGCGCGAGCGCGAGGCCCAGCCCGGCACCTCCGAACGCGCAGAGCAGCGCATAGGCGGCCGCGCCGTAGATCAGCACGCTGTAGTCGAGCGTGCCCGCGGAAGAGGCGAGAATCACCGCGCCCTCGCCCAGCCCCACCAGGGCGCCGCCCAGCACGCCGCCGCCGAGCCCGACCACGAAGCCGCGCCCCAGGGTCGGCCACTGCTCCCGGGGTGCGAGCGCGTCCTTGATGTGCTCGTTGACCACGTCCTCGCGTTCCGGATCGTCGACCTCGATCGCCACCTTGTAGCCGACGCGGCGCGCCAGGAAGATCAGGCCGCCGAAGGCCGAGATCGCCATCTCCACGGCGAAGCCGACGGTCGGGATCAGCACCGCCACCGAGCCCGAGACGCCGACCGAGGTGTAGAGCGCCTTCGCGGTCATCTCGCGCAGACCGATGCCGTTGATCGAGACCGGCAGGAGCGTGGCGAAGATCTGCAGGCCCGAGGCGAAGAAGACCTCGCCCACACCGAGCTCGGCACCGAGGGCGCGCGCCGCGCACACGTAGATCAGGTTGTTGAAGGCGTGCACGGCCATCCCGAGCAGGGCCGCGACCACCACCAGACCCGAGCGCCCCTCATAGGCGCAGACGGCGTCGACCGTGGTCTGGACGCGCGTGCGGATCGCGAGCGGCAGGCGCGCGGCGATCACCCGAAAGAGGGCAGGGCGCGCGAGCAGCGTGACGGCCACCGCCACGAGGCCGAGAAAGAAGGCGTTGACGGCGAGCAGGCCGCCCATGCCCAGGAAGCGCACCCCGAAGACCGAGCCCGCGATCAGCACCGCCGACAGGGAGAGCTGCCCGAGCACCATCTCGATGCCGACGCAGGCGGTGGAGCGGGCGGTCTTCCCGGTCTGGGTGGCGATGTCGTAGAGCTTGTAGCCCTGCAGCCCGAGGCCGCCGGGCGTGAAGGCGCCAAAGAAGCGACCGATCATGAAGGAGCCGGCCAGGTGGCGGACCGGCGCGCGCACGCCCTGTCCGCGCAGCAGCAGGTTCCAGCGCGTCACGGCCGCCGCGATCGCGCCCAGCTGCATGGCGGCAGCCGCCGCGATCCAGCCCCACGACATCTCGCCCAGCAGGGTGCCCAGCTCACCGGCCCCATCGCGGTTCATGAAGTCGCCGTAGACCCACGCGATGATGCCCGCCGACATCGCCAGTTTAAACAAGAAAATCAGTCGTTTACGGTCCATGTCCCCGCCTTCGGCCGAGCCTGTTCATCCATTCACTATCACCGCCGACCGCCGACGCAAAGTTTCTACGTCATCCATGGCCAGACAGGGAATCGCCGAGGCTCGCCCAGGAGCGGCTTCGCCTGCGTTCTTGTCCGCTCGATCGCGGCCAAGGCGA
>JAPPOT010000447.1 GCA_028817855.1 Myxococcales bacterium | reverse complement strand
GCACCAGGGTGACAGTCGTGTAGAGCGCGGTCACCAGCAGCAGCGAGGCCAGGATGCCGATCGGCAGGTTGCGCCCCGGGTCTTCCACCTCCTCGGCGATGGCCGCGACCTTGGTGACGCCCGCGTAGGAGATGTAGACGAAGCTCACCGCGAACCAAAAGCCACCGGTGCCATGGGGGAAGAGCGGCTCCAGTCGCTCGCCCTGGTAGGTGAGGCTGCCGAAGACCACCAGCGTGGTGAGCGAGAAGAGCACGATGATCACGATCCAGCTCTGGACCCTGCCGACCTTGCGCACGCCCCGCACGTTGAGCGCGACCACGCCCAAGCACAGCGCCAGCGCGACCGGCTTGATCGGCACGGGCGAGAGCACCATCAGGTAGGCGCCGAAGCCCACCAGCGCGAAGGCCGACTTCAGCAGCAGCGATAGCCACAGGCCCAGGCCCATGACGGTGCCCACCATGGGCCCGAAGGTGCGGTCGATATAGACGTAGGTCCCGCCCGACTCTGGCATCGCGGTCGCGAGCTCCGCCTTCGAGAGGGCAGCCGGGATCACGAAGATTCCGGCGGCCAGGTAGGCGAGGAAGACCGACGGCCCCGCGTAGCTGGCGGCGATGCCGGGCAGCACGAACAGTCCGCTGCCGAGCATGGCCCCGATGCTGATCGCGATCACGGACCCGACCCCGAGCCGGCGCTCCAGGGTCTTCATGTCCTGCTCTCCCTCATCCGCCTCATGATATCGGCAATTTAGGACGCGTGCGCGGTTCCGGTAGTGGGGATTGGGTGCGATCTGGGCCAGTCGGGTCCGCCGTGATAGACCTGCCAGCCGCAAGGGACCCGGATGGCCGACTCCACGGAGCACCCACAGGACGCGAAATCGCTGCTCCGGCGTTATGCCGAGGGCGAGCGCAGCTTCCCCGGCGTGAAGCTCGAGGCCGCCGACCTGCGCGATTCCGTGCTGAGCGAGGCGGAGCTGGGGGACGCGGCCATGGCGGGTGCCGACCTCTACGGCGCGAACCTCTTCGGGGCGGTGCTCGATGGCGCCGATCTGACGCGCGCCAACCTGATCGGCGCCGACCTGGGGCGGGTGACGGCGGTCGGCGCGCGCCTCGCGCACGCCCACCTCGCCCGGGCGCGGATGCCGCGCGTGGACCTGACCGAGGCCACCCTGCTGTCGGCCGACCTCTCCGGCGCCGACCTGCGCCACGCCAAGCTCGAGGCGAACCTCGAGGGCGCCAACCTGAAGTTCTCCCGGCTCGAGGGCGCGGACCTGGAGCGGGCCTTCGCCTGGGGCGCCAACTTTCGCGGTGCGGCCCTGCGCGGTGCCAACCTGAGCGGCGCCAAGCTGCGCCGTGCGCTCTTCTCGGACGCCGACCTGAGCGGTGCCGACCTGAGCGGTGCCGACCTGAGCGGTGCGCACCTGGATGGCGCCAAGCTGGATGGCGCCAACCTGGACGGGGCCGTGCTGACCGAGGCGCGGATCGAGGACGAGCAGCTGGCGGCGACCACCGGCACGCCGGTGCGCGATCGCGGATAGCGCTCCCGCCGCCGCCGCCGCTGCGGCCACGCCGAAACTCTGAACCGGCCCCAGGGCGCCGGTGTCCACAGAGGTAGACGATGCTCACCGACCAGGCGCTGATCGAGCGGGTGATGGCGGGCGACGAGGGGGCCTTCGAGGTGCTCCGCGAGCGTCACGGGCCGGCCATCCGGCGCCGGCTCTCCCGACTGATCTCGGACGCAGCGACCGTGGACGATCTCTACCAGGAAGTGATGCTCAGGCTCTGGACCCGGGCCGACCGCTGGCATGGGCGTGGCGCCCTGGGGGGTTGGCTCACGGTGATGGCGGGCAACCTGGCGCTCAACCACCTGCGCAGCCTCTCGAGGCGACGCGACAAGCCGAGCGTCGAGGAGAGGGATCTGGAGCAGCGCCCCGCCTTGCTGAGTGACGCGATGCCGCCCGAGCCGGCCGCGGCGCTCGAGCGCCGCCAGCGGCAGCAGGCCATGCAGGCCCTGCTGAGGGAGCTGCCGGGCCCCCCTCGCGAGCTGCTCGCGATGGTCTACGAGCAGGAGCTGCCGATCGCCGAGATCGCCGATCGGATCGGCGTCCCCAGCGGCACGGTGAAGTCGCGCCTGCACAGCGCGCGCTCTGCCCTGCGCGACAGCTGGCGGCAGCGGCATCCGAACGAAGAGGGGGAGGAGTGAAGCTATGGAAGACGTGATCCCGTTCTGGCACCGCGAGTCCTACGAGCGCTTCGTGATGGAGGGGCTCCCCGAGCTGCTCTCGTCGCGGGTACCGCTGCGAAGCTATCGCTGTCGGGTGGCCTCGGAGCACACGACGCGCATCGAGCTGACCGTCGGCGACGGAGAGGGCGCGGTGGAGCTCGCGATCGACGACCTCCCTCGACCCGACGCGCGCGGCGTCTTCCACCTCGAGGGACAGCGCCTCGTCGTGCTGCCCACGGCGGCGAGCCCGGCGCTCGACCGCGAGGAGATCCTGTGCGTGGGCGAGCAGCTGCATCGCCACCTGGAGCGGCGCATCGCGGAGGCCCCGCCGGAGCTGCCCTGGGACGTCGCCATGGCCCGGGCATGGCTCGCGATCGGCCAGTGGGTGCGCGGCTTCCTGCTCGATCCGGAGCCGCCGGCCGGCTCGCCCGTGGTGAGCGTCATGCCCTTCGCGGACAACAACTGGATGGACGCGGCCGAGAGCCCGCGAAGGCTGTTGATCCTGAACCGCGATCGCTACGTCGACCCCGGCCAGAAGGGGCGCATCTGCCCGGTGATGACTCCGGAGGGCGGCGATGTGGGCCGCGTGGTGTCGATCGCCCGTGGCGCCGCGATCCGCGGGCGGCGGTTGGTGATCGACGACCGGGCACCGGTCCGGCGCATCTCGGTAACCGCCTCGATGATCCCGGTGCTGCAGTACGACGATGCCAACCGAGCGCTGATGGGCGCGAACATGATGCGCCAGTGGCGGGTGCCCGCCCAGCCCGAGCGCGCGCTGGTGCAGAGCGGCGAAGAGCCGGACGAGCGCGACTTCTGGTGCGGTCGCAACCTGCTGACCGCTTTCGTGTGTTGGGGCGGCGCCAACTACGAGGATGGCCTGGTCATCAGCGCGATCGCTGCGCGCAAGCTGGCGAGCGACGACGGGCTGGTGGAGGTGGGCGACCGGCTCTCCAACCGCCACGGCGCCAAGGGTGTGGTGAGCGCGATCCTGCCCGACGAGCGCATGCCCGACCTGCCCGACGGGCGCCGCGTCGAGCTCCTCTACCACGCCCTGGGAGTGCCCACGCGAATGAACTTCGGACAGCTGCGCGAGGCGCTGCTCGGGGAGCTGGCGCTGCACCGTGGGCAGGCGGTGGTCGCCGCACCCTTCGAGAGCATGGACGACGAAACGCTGCGCCGCGAGCTGGTCGAGGCCGGGTTGCCGGAGGACGGCCTGCGCCCGCTGCGCGACCCCGACGCTGGGGCGCTCCTGGAGCGGCCGAGCACGGCCGGCCCGGTGTATTGGGGCGCTTGCGGTCCGCGCGCCCGTGAGGTGCTCGCGGTGCATCCTGGTGCGGCGCCGCAGGCGCTCGGCCCGCTCGACTACCGCAGCCTGCGCGAGGTCGGCGCGCACGAGACCGTGCGTGAGCTCTTCAACACGCGCGACCTGCGCCGCGGGGAGCACGATGCCCTGGCAGCGGAGCTGCGCGCGGCGCCCCTGGCTCAGGCCGCCGCGCCGAGTCCGGGCTTTGCGGCCCTGCAGCGGCGGCTCGCGGCGGTGGGGATCGCCCTGCAGCTCGAGCAGGGCGGGGTGCAGCTGTCGCTGGCGAAGCCGGAGGGGGAGCGCCTCGAGCTGGCCACGCCCGTGCCCCATCCCTGGCTTACGGGCGAGCGGCTGGAGTGCATCGGGGCGCTGCCCGAGCTGCCCGGTTGGGCCGCGCTGGTGGAGGCCAACCGGCGCCTGCATGGGATCGGCCAGGCTGCGCCCGCGGGGTTGCAGCAGCGGGCGGCGGCCGGTCTCGAGGCGCGCGTCGGCGAGCTCTTCGACAGCCTGCTCGAGGGGTGTCACCTGCAGCCGTCGGCGCGCGTGGCGTACAGCGGGCGCGCGGTGATCGTGCCGGGTGCGGGGCTCGAGATCGACCGCGCCGGCCTGCCGGAGGCGCTGGCCTGGCCGCTCTTCGGGCCACTCGTGGCGCGCGAGCTCGGCGAGCAGGAGGCGGTGGCGCAGCGCAGCGAGCAGGCGCGGCAGGCACTGGAGCAGGTGATGGCGCGCAGCTGGGTGCTGCTGAGCCGCGGCCCGAGCCCGGTGCTCACCTCGACCCTCGCGTTTCGGCCAGAGCTCAGCGCGTCGCCGGCCGTGGTGGTGCATCCGATGGCGGCGGTGATGATGGAGGCGGACTTCGATGGCGATCAGGTCGGCGTCTTCCTGCCGCTGACACGGGAGGGGCAGGCCGAGGCCGGCGAGCGCCTGAGCGTGCGTGGACACCTGCTGCGCGATCCCAGTCGCATCCGCCTGGCCACGCCGACCCAGGAAGCCATCTTCGGCCTGGCCTGGCTCGCGCGCGCGCAGGAGGGCAGGGACCGCATCGCCCGGGCGCTCGGCCACGACATCGTCGGCGCCGGGGCGCTGCTGGAGCGGCGCCTGCTCGTGGGTGCGATCGCGGACATCATGCGTGAGCAGGGCGCCGAGCGCGCGCTGTCGATTCTGCAGGCGTTGATGCGGATGGGCTTCGCGGCCGCGCAGCGGAGCGGCGCGTCGCCGTGCGCCTTCGCCACCGAGTCCCTGCTGCAGGACCTGTCCGACGACGAGGGCCTCGACGAGCAGGGCTTCGCGCGCGCGCTCGCCGGCGCCATCGACCGTATCGAGGCGCGGACGGACTACGAGGATCCGCTCGACGGCGCGGAGGTGCTCGCGCTCAAGTGCGGGGCCCGCGGTGCCGGTCGCAACCATGTCTTCGCGCGGCATGGGCGGCGGGTGGTGGACTCGGCGGGGCGGCCGGCGTTCAGCAGGCGCGGCCTGATCCACGGGCTCGAGGCGGAGACCTACTTCGCCTCGGCGGACGGCGCCCGCATCGGCCTGGGCCGCGTCCATGACCACATCTCGGAGATCCTGCGCGACGCGCACGACCTGCGCGAGCCGGAGATCGCCCGCGGCTACGGTGCGCTGGCGCGGGCCATGCGTTCCACCGAGCCTGGCAGGGTCCTGGCCCGCGCTGCCCTGGCGGGCGAGCGCGATCCGCTGACCGATCTGGACGCGCGGCTGCTGGTCGGGCTAGCCGCTAGGCGAGCCGCCGGATGAGCGCTTCGTCGATCGGGGCGTCCGCCACCGCATCATCGAAGCCGAGCTCGCTCCGCACTACGTCGAAGAAGGCGCTTCGCCGCACGTCCTGTCCCTGCAGGCGGCTGGCGAGCACGTCGGCGCCTGCGAGCCCACTGCTGAGCGTGAGCAGGCCCGGCTGCGGGATCAGATCGTAGTTGCCCCAGCGGCTGCGGTAGAGGCCCTGGCGATCCCAGCGTACCGCGGCGCTCAGGCCCTCGACCATGCCGTAGGGCGTCAGCAGCGTGCCGTAGAGCTTCGCCAGGTCACAGCAGACGCGCGCGAAGTAGGTGATGTTCGGGCCGTGCCATGCGCTGCGCAGGGGGGGCGGCAGCAGGCCGAACATGTTCGATATCGACAGCCGTGTCGGGCCCTTGAAGCGCGCGAAGCTGATCAGCGGCGCTCCCCGGTGCTCGAGCACGACCGCCGGCACCTGGGCCGCCATCTCCGGCTCGTGCAGCGTCACGCCCCGCTCGGCGAGCAGCGCCCGCACCTCCTCGCGATCGGCGCAGGCGCCGTCCCAGTGGGCCTCGGTGACGTTCAGGTACTGGGCCCGGTGGCGCTCGAGCACCTCCGCCAGGCCGGTGCGCTCTAGAAAGGCGCGGTCCTCGCGCTGGATGTAGGCGCGGTGCGTGCGCGCGCCGTGCTCCCAGTCCCACTCGCGCACCGCGTCGCCGCCGTTGTTGCGGCTGCTGGTGTGCCCCTCGAGCACGATCGCCCGTCCCGGCAGCGCGGACAACAGCGCGTCCAGGGCGACCGGATCGGTGTAGGTCCCGCGCGCGTAGCCGTGCCAGGTGACCTTTACGAAGAAGCGCTCGCCATCCAGGCCGAAGCGCTCGAGCAGCGGTGCCAGATCAGCCGGATCGGCCAGGTCCGCGATCACGTTTCCGCCGTAGCAGAGCTCGTCGCGGATCGGGCCATCCAGCCCGGCGATCGTGCAGCGCGCCTCCGGGCCGAGCACGGCGCTCTCGCGGGTGGGCGCGTAGCGCGCCGAGGGCTCGCGCCCGCTGTCCTTCTGCCGCTGCCCCTTCCACAGGGCGAGCCCGCGCTGGGCCAGCCAGGCGACCACGTTGGGGTGCTCGCCCAGGGCCTCGGCCAGCGGCCACGGCCGCGCTTCGCGTCTGCGGCCGTCGTCCTCGATGATCACGCGGGCGTACTCCTGGTGATCGGTCGCCCACAGCAGCTGCGGCACCACCAGCCACTCGAGCTGCCGCCGCGCGCAGGCCTCCAGCTGCTCGGGCAGAGGCGTACGGTCGTGGCGCAGGAAGGCGACGTCGCCGTGGGCGCACGCGAGCTGCTCCCACAGCAGGCGCATCAGCCGATAGCTGTTGGCGCGCGAGTCCGGATCGCCCTCGCCCGCGGCCACCAGCAGGATGCCGAGTCGCCCGGGCGTGGCACGCTCCAGCCTCGACAGCGCAGCCATCGCGCGGTCGACGAAGGCGTGCAACAGCAGCGGGTGACAGGGGTCGACGTCGTCGTAGTAGACCTGCACCTGGGCGTGGCGTCGCTGGGCGCCGCGCACCGACTCGACCATGCACTGCTTGTGGCGCATGTGCAGGTCGAGCACGGCCGCCAGCAGGAAGACCTCCTCGCTGCCGGCCGCGGCCGCCTCGTCGATCGCGGCGTCCAGCTCCCGCACCATGCGCTCCCCGACCGCGGGAGCACCATCGGCGCTGAGCGCGGCGACCGCGATGCGCGGCGCGAAGCCGAGCACGGGCGCGAGCTGCCCACCCAGGTCCGCGCAGACGCCGGCGCAGGCGGCCTTCTGCGCCGGCCCATCGACGAGCAGCACGAAGGTCGGCGCGGCTGCGGCAGCCATCGGGCGGCTCAGCTCTGCAGCCGGCCGCCGATGCGGTCGTGCTGCACCATCGTCGCCAGCACATCCACGATCGCGCGGACCGCGAGCAGCGAGGTGATGTCCGAGATGTCGTAGGGCGGGGAGACCTCGACCACCTCCATGCCGACGATGCCCTCCTTGGCCACGCCCTTGAGGATCGAGAGCATCTCGCGCGGCAGGAAGCCGCCCGGCTCCGGCCAGCCGGTGCCGGGTACGAAGCCCGCATCGACGCAGTCGATGTCGAGCGAGAGCATCACCGCGCTGGCGCCCTTCCACGCCACCTCGAGCGCGATCTCGATGGTCTTGTCGATGCCCTGACGCTCGATGTCCTCGACCGTCATGATGGTGGTGCGCATCGAGCGGCCGTGCTTCACGCCCGGCCGCGGGCACTGCCAGCCACCGATGCCCAGCTGCACCAGGTTCGCCGGCGGGCAGTTGGGGATGTTCGTGGCGTGGAACCAGGGACAGGTATGCATGATCTCATCCATGTCCTTTTCCTGGGTGTCCACGTGGCGGTCCAGGTGGATGATGCCGACGTTGCCCTCGACGCACTCGGCGATACCGCGCGCGGTCGGGTAGCCGATCGAGTGGTCGCCACCGAGGATGATCGGCATGGTACCGGCCGAAAGCACGTGGGCCACGCCCTTGCTGATCTGGTCGTGGCTCTTGGTGATGTTGGCCGGGCAGTAGATGTCGCCCAGGTCCGCGATCTTGAGCGACTCACGCAGGTCCAGGCCCAGCTCGAAGGAGTAGGGCGTGTAGAGCGAGGAGATGCGGCGGATGCCCTGGGGGCCGAAGCGCGTGCCGGAGCGGTAGGTCGTGCCCACGTCGAAGGGCGCGCCCAGGATGGCGGCGTCGTACTCGCCCACCTTGCGAACGTCCTCCACGTAGGGCGCCTTCAGGAAGGTGTTGATACCGGACCAGTGGGGTAGCTCGCCGCGCTGGAAGCAGCTGATCTCGCTCTTGTCCTCGATCGAGTCGGCCGGCGGCAAGCCCAGCTCCTGGCCGCGCTTGACCTCGGCATCCCACTGGGTCGTCGGGATCGCTGCCTCGGCGTCCTGGGCCTTGTAGCCGTCGAAGCCGGTGATGTCCGGCAGCTCGCGGTCGTGCTCGCGGTGGTTGGGTGCGTGGCGCTTGTAGAACGTCATCGGTGGACTGTCTCCTGCGGCGGGCTAAGCCTCGAGGGCGCGCATCTCTTCGGTACGCGGATGGATTAGCTCTTCCAGGCGCTTCTTTGTGGCCAAAAACGGACCCGAGAGGAACTGCTCCGGCGAACGCGGCCGCTCCACCGGCACCTCGATCATCTCCTGAACGTGTCCCGGGCCGGTGCCCATCGCCACGATCCGGTCCGAGAGGTAGACCGCCTCGTCCAGATCGTGGGTGATGAACAGGATCGTGACGTCCAGGTCGCGCCAGATCTTGAGCAGGTGGGCCTGCATGTGGGCGCGGGTCTGGGCGTCGAGCGCGCCGAAGGGCTCGTCCATCAGCAGGATGCGCGGCTGGTTGGCGAGGGCGCGGGCGATCGCCACGCGCTGCTTCATGCCGCCCGAGAGCTGCTTTGGGTAGTGCCCGGCGAAGCCGCTGAGCCCAACGACCTCGAGCCAGTGGCGCGCCTGCTCGCGGGCCTCGCGGCGCTTCACGCCCTTCATCTTGAGCCCGAACATCACGTTCTTCTCGACCGTGAGCCAGGGGAAGAGGGTGTAGCCCTGGAAGACCATGCCGCGGTCGGCGCCCGGTCCGATGACCGGCTCGCCGTCGAGCATCACCGCGCCCTCGGTGGGGTAGTCCAGGCCCGCCAGGATGCGGATCAGGGTGGACTTGCCGCAGCCCGAGGGGCCGATCACGCTGATGAACTCACCGCGGCGCACGTCGAACTCGATGTCGCCCAGGGCCTGCACCTCGCCCTGGGCGCCGAGGAAGGTCTTGCCCAGGTGGTCGACCCGCATCACCACGGGGCGGGCGTCGAGCTGCGCGAAGCGCTCCCGTACCGGCGGGCTCTGCTCGTGGTAGTCCGGCAGCTCGAAGTGGGTGGCGCCGGTCACCGGGACGCCTCCGCCTTGACGGCCACGCGGGCCTGGGCCTGCGCCTGCGTGTCGCTGCCGCCTTCGCGGGCGCCGCCGAAGAGTCGCTGGATGCGATAGAAGAAGCGCGGTCGCTCGTTCTCCCAGGGGAAGAGGAAGCGCCCGATGAAGGCGAGGATCTGGTCGGTGAAGAGCCCGATCAGGCCGATCATGGCGATCGCCGCGTAGACGTTCTCGAAGTTGCGGTAGCGCTGCTGTTGGTAGATGAAGGCGCTGATGCCGCTCTTCTCGCCGATCAGCTCGGCCACGACCAAGTAGGTCCAGGCCCAGCCGATCAGGATGCGCATGTCGCGATAGAGGTTGGGCAGGATGCCGGGCACGACCACGCGCGCCAGCAACTGCCGATTCTTGGCACCCAGGGTCTGGGCGGCCTCGATCAGGGCGCCGTCCAGCTGTCGCGTCGTGTTGGAGACCACCAGCACCATCTGGAAGAAGGTGCCGATGAATATGATCGTGATCTTGGGCTCGTCCTTCAGGCCGAGGATCGCCACCGCCAGCGCGCCGAAGACGGGCGCGGGCATGTAGCGGACGAAGTCCACGAAGGGCTCGACCAGACGCGAGAAGAAGGACAGTGAGCCACACAGCACCCCGATCGGCACTCCGAGCATGGCCGAGTAGATGAAGCCCCAGAAGATGATCTGGCAGCTGTGCCACAGGCTCTCGTGCAGCCACTGGTCGCCCCGCCGCTGCGGCTCCGTGCCGAAGGCGGTCACGAACGCGCGCGCGACCTCGTGCGGAGCGGGCAGGTAGATCGGGTTGGCGCGCTCGCCCGTCGCGAGCTGCTTGCCCGCGGCCGCCAGCTCGCGGTTGCGCCCCTCGAACTCCGCCAGCTCCACCCGCTGGCCCTCGCGCACGTAGTCGTACTTGCCGGCGACGGTGGTGTCGCCGGGGTCCTCCACGAGCACGTAGGGGTGCCAGATGAAGGGCGTGTAGCTGACGGCGCTCCACATCAGCAGCGGCAGGGCGAAGGCCAGCGCCGTGAGCACAGCCCGCGCGCGTGGCGAAACGTCCTGGCGAACCGCGAAGAGGCGGGCGCCCGCTGTGTTCTTCTGCCTGCTCATGCCGATTGCCCAGCCCACCGGTCAACGGGGGGCGCTCAGCTCACTACGCCTTCACTCACACCGCGCTACTTCTTCAACTCCTGCACCAGGCTCGGGTCGAGGTACTGGTCGACCGGCATGGCCGCCTTGTAGACCTTGTTGTCCACGTTGAAGGTGTCGACGATCGCGCTGCTGCCGAACACCGACTCCAGCCCCTCGGCCTTCGCGAAGTGCTTGAGGTTGCCCTCCAGGCCCACGAAGTGGGTGCCGCCCATCAGCGGCGCGTACTCCTCGGGCTTGAGGCCGACGCGTGCGCTCATGATCTTGAGCGCCTCGTCCTTGTTCTTCTCGTCGGCCAGGAAGTCGGCGATCCGCATCCACACCTTGGCGACCTTCTTCCAGTCGTCGCGGCGGTCCTTCAGGCTCTTGGGGTTCACCACCAGCAGGTCGTAGATGATCCCGGGCACGTCGGCGCTGGTGAAGATCGCCTTGCTGTTGGGTACGTCCTTGAGCGCCTGGCCGCTGTTGGGCTGCCACGCCACGATCGCGTCGACCTGGCCCGAGCTCAGCCCCTGTGGCGTCTGGTCGGTGGGCATGTTGACGATCTCGATGTCGTCCTCGGTCAGGTTGGCGCTCTTGAGGGCGTTCATCAGCAGCAGGTGGCTGACGAAACCCACCTCCACGCCGACCTTCTTGCCCTTCAGGTCTGCGACCTTGTCGATGCCGGGCTTGGCCACGACCATGTCGTTGCCGTTGCTGTAGTCGTTGATCAGAATGGCGACGCTCGGCGCGCCGGTGGAACCGGTGACCAGGGCGTCGCCGTTGGTCACCGCGACCGCGTCCACCTTGCCGGCCGAGAAGGCGTCCATCGAGGGGACGTACTCGAACCAACTGAACTCGACGTTGACGCCCTCCTCCTTGAACCAACCCTTCTGGATGCCGATGTCCCAGGCCACCCAGCCCGGCCAGTCACTGTAGGCGACCTTGAGTGGTGCGCCGCCGGCTGCAGGCGCAGCCTCCGCGGGTTTGGCCTCGCCTTCGGCCGGCTGGGCTCCCTCGGCCGCGGGCTCGGCCGGCGCGGGCTCCGGTGCGGGTTCGGCGGGCTTGGAACAGGCGGCCAGCGTCAGCAGGCAAAGGCAGGCGAAGAAACGGATCGTCGTGCTCATGGTCATCCTCGTGGTCATCCGCAGTGGGGATGACCGGAGTCTGACCCGCCCATGTTTCCAGCATGTTTTCGTGAGATGTCGATTCAGGCCCAGGACGCGGCCGATCCAGGCGGCTTTTTCCAGCTCAGCTGGCGGCGCGCAGCACGTCCCCGGCGTCGACCAGGTAGCGTGCGATGGCCTCGGTGAGCTGGAACGGCATCGGGCGATACTGACCGGGCTGCACCGTCAGCGTCGCGGCGCCCGCCACCACCACGCCGCGCTCGTCCTGGCAGGTGAGCAGGATCGGGCGGATGTCGCGCCGCACCTGGGTGCGCGGGCCCATCTGGTGCGCGGTCAGCATGGCAGTGGAGCCCTCGTCGAGCTCGATCGCCACCAGCCCGCGGGCGATCTCCTGCAGGTCCTCGGGCACCGCTCCGTCGAACGACGACGCCGCGAGTCGGGTCTCGTGTCCGTGCACCAGATAGAGGGCGCCCCGCCTCGCCCCCGTGTGCTCCAGCAGCATGGCGAGCGCGCGACTGCCACGCTCGGCGCCGCTGTCACACGCGTCGAGCGCGCTGGCCACCGACTCACCGATGGTGCGCACATCGCTCTGCTCCTGGGCCGCGCCGGCGCTTTCGAGCTTCGGGGCGACACTCAGCCCGGCAGCGCGCGCCTCGCGCATCAGCGCCTCGTAGCGCCGCGCCAGGGCCGAGTTCTGCTCGCCCTTGCGGTACTGTTGCGCGCAGCGCTCCGAGTAGCGCACGAAGGCCTCGCGATCGCCCATCCTGATCGCCACCCAGGCACGAATCTCGAGCATGCGCCCGAAGATCAACCCGCGCGACTGGAGCCGCTCGTGGTAGCGCAGGCCGCGCTCGAGGCGCTCCACGGCGTGCTCGAAGTCGCCGATCATCGCCTCGGGCTTGGCCAGGGCGCTCCCCACGTAGTGGGACATCAGCGTCAGGCCTTCGTCGTGGGCCCGCTGCGCGTAGGCCCGACCCTGTTCCACCGCCTCACGCTCGCGCCCCATGCTCGTCAGCACGTTGATGTGGCAGGTCGCCATGTAAGGCCAGGCCGCGTGTTCGCCCGGCCGCACCATCGAGAGCGCGCGCGCGAGTTCCCCCAGGGCGGCCTCGTGATTGCCGCGCAGGCGTTCGTATTCGGCCAGCGCGTAGTGCCGGTAGGGCGCGAAGCCCCGGTGGATCTCGATCAGCTCCTCGAGCCTCTCGCGCGCCCGCTTCACGCCCATCAGATCGTCGGCGTGGGCGTAGGCCTCGAGCTCGAGGCGCGCGCTGGTCGCCATCATCGGCGGTCGGTTGGGCCGCGCGAGCTGCAGCCGCTCGATCTGGCGGCGCGCCTCCTGCACCTCGCGGATGTTGCCCTGGCGCAGGTAGTAAGCGCAGCGAATGTCCCAGGCGGGCAGGATCCAGGCCGACTCCTGCGCCAGCTGCTCGGCGAACTCGAGCGCGCGGTCGAGGCCCGACCCCGCCGCCAGCTGCCCGAGGGCAAAGCGCAGCGCGTTGATGCTCCACTCGGCCATCTCGGGCTCGAGCCCGGCACGGTCGGGAGCCTGCAGGCGCTCGAGCACCCGCTCGAAGTGGTCCCGCCCCTCTTCGAAGCGGCCCGCGGTCAGCGCCTCGCAGCCCGGCAGCGTGTGGTCGACCAGCAACGCGATCGCCGGCGAGAGCGCGACGAAGGGGGTGAGATCCGGCAGCGAGGAGACCAGCCCGTGGTCGAGAGAGGCGGTGGCGAAGGCGGCCGCGCGGCGCACGAGCTGGGCGAGCTCGCGCACGGCGAGCAGTGGTTCGAGCCCGCGCGCCTTCGGATCGGCCGCATCGTGGCGCTGCTGCGCTGCCTGGAGGGCGCGCCCCAGTCGCTCGCCGGGTTCCATCTGCTCGGGCAGCGTGCGGTAGTCGTGCAGGCCGCTCTGCTGCGAGAGTTGCTCCAGGAGCTCTTGAAGCACCACCGGTATCCCGGGCACCGAGAGGTCGTGGCCCACCCACACCAGCTCGCGCAGGATCTCGAACCGCTCCCTCTGGGGGCGGCCCAGTCGCGAGCAGGCGTCGGCGGCGCGCATCAGCAGCTCTGCGTAGTCCCCGGGGCCGTCGGCCCAGCGGGTGCCCCCCGACAGCTCTTGGCAGAGGTGGTCGATCGCGGTGGCCTCATCGCCGGAGTGAAGCGCGCAGCGTGCCAGGTCGAGCCCATCGCGCCCGCCCTGTCGCAGCGCCTGCGCCAGCCGTCCGAAGAGCTCGCGGCGGCGCTCGGGCGACATCCGCGTGCGCAGCAGCTCCTCGTGGGCCTGGCTGGCGAAGCCGTAGCGGTCGTCGTCCACCCGCAGCACTTGCGCAACCAGCAGTCGGTCGAGGGTCTGCTGCAGCCGCCCCTGTTCGCCCCCAGCCACGAGGTGTGCGAGCTCGTCGCCTCGCAGGCCGTAGGGCAGCGCCAGCGCCAGCGCGTCGGCCAAGTCCCGGGCCTCCGGGTCGAGCAGCTCCAGGCGTTCGGCCAGCGCGTCGGACAGGGTGTGGGGCAGGTCCCGATCCCCGAGGCCCTGCGGCAGCGCCCAGCCTCCCAGCTCATAGCGCGCCTGGCCGCTGTCGACCAGGTGCTGCGCCAGCGCCATGGTGGTGCCCGGATTGCCACGCGAGAGGCCGTGGATGCGATCGGCGACGCGCTGCAGTCCCGGTGGCTCACCGAAGACAGAGCGCAGCAGCTGGCTACCCTCCTCGGCGCTCAGCGCCCCGAGTCGCAAGACGGTGGCGCCATCGCGAAGGAGCGAGAGCGCGGGTGAGCGTTCGTGGTCGGTGCGGGCGCTGAGCAAGAGTAGGATGCGGGCGTCGGCGGTGGCCGCGCCGATCGCGGCGAGGGCCGCGCGCGACGGTTCGTCGGCGCGCTCGACGTCGTCGACGACGACCACGATCGGCTGCGCCTCGGCCACCCCTCGCAGGGCCTCGACCAACAGGCGATGGCTGGCGGTGCGCGCCTCGGCATCGTGCGGCTGGGTGGCGCTGTCGAGGGCGGCACCCAGCGCGGCCGACTCGCCGAGCTCTTGCCGCAGGCTTCCCAGCACGCCGGCCGCATCGCTGGCGTTCGCGCGAAGCACGCGCGTGCGCAACAGTCGCGCCTCGAGCGCGCACGCGTCCAGGAAGCGCGAGCGCCCCATGCCGGCATCGCCCTGCACGAAGATGCAGCCGCCCGCCGAGCCGAGAGCGCCGATCATCGCGTGTCGCACGGTGGCCAGCGCCTCGCGGCGGCCCACTAGGGTCGGTGTCGTGAGGTAGCTCTGGGTCACCGCGAGCTGCTCGTCGTCGGCCAGGCCGGCGATCACGCTCAGGTGTTCCATCACCTCGGCCGCCGAGCGCGGGCGCATGGCGGGGTCCAGGCTGAGCAGAGACATCACCAGGGTATCGAGGGCGGCCGGCACCTCGGGTGCCAGGGCGCTGGGCGGGGTCGGCGGGGAGCGCCATATCTCGGGCAGCTGTCTGAGCGCGCGCGCCGGGTAGTCGTAGCGGCCGGTGAGCGCCCACTCGCGGGTGCCGCCCACGGCGAAGAGGGCGCAGCGCCCGTCCGGATCCTGTCCGTGCAGGACCTCGGGCGCCACGAGCGGCGGTGTGCCGATGATCGCACGCGACTGTCCCATCGGTACCATCGCACCGAAGTCGATCAGCTTGGCGCGCCCGTCGCCGGTCAGGCGCACGTTGCGCGGGGAGACGTCCCGGTGGAGCAGGCGCCGCGAGTGCAGGAGCGCCAGGGAGGAGCAGACGTCGCGCATCAGCTGGCAGGCGTCGCGCCAGGGCAGGGCGGCCTCGGCACGCAAGTCGGCGCCGTCGAGCAGCTCCATCGTGTAGTGGGGCTCGCGGGCCTCGGCCGCGTAGTCGTAGACCTCGATCACGCAGGGGTGCACGATCTGGGCGAGCACCCGGTACTCGCGCTCGAGCATGTTCAGGTGGTGCGTGCGCTTCTCATCACTGTGGTCGAGGCGCAGGCGCTTGAGCGCCATGCGACGCCCGTCGCGCTCGTCGATCACGCGGTAGACGGTGGCGACCCCACCGCGCCCCACCTCGTCGATCACGCGGTAGCGCCCCGCGATCCGCGCAGGCGCTTCCGCCTTTGCTTCTGGTGCATCGCTGACTGCTCGATTCCCCATGATCCATGCCCCGAAGCCCCCGGTACACCTTAACTGTATTATTCCAGTTACACCAAATCAAGTCAGCCGACGACTGGTGTAATTCCCTGTCGGGCAAGTCCCCACCTCGCGTGGCTGCAGGCACCCCGTGCTGTGCGCACCACCCGCTCAGATGACTCGAACCTCCGCGATTCCCTCTACTCGATGCAATGCTCGAGAGCGCGCTGCATCATGTCCTTGGGGACTGGACCCTGGCCCTCATGGGAGAAGTCCACGATCGGGTCGCCGTTCTCGTCGAGCATCTGGGTGAGGTCGTGGACCTTCCCCGTCTCGTCGGTCAGCGTGTAGCGCCCGGTTCCGAAGCCGTAGACCTCGCGCGCGGTGGTCGTCGAGCAGTCATCCTGCCCGTCGGCGTGGCAGATGGTGCAGGGCTGGGCGCGGGCCGAGGTCGTGTGGGGCATGTCGATGCCCCAGTTGAAGCCGACCTTGCCGGTGGCGGTGGTCCGCACGCGGTCCTGGAAGTACTCGACGCGGTCGCCGCTGTCGTCCCGATCGATGGCGCCGGTAAAGACCTGCATCGACGGGCAGAAGGAGCCGATCTTGCCGCGTCGGTTCATGCCCACGAAGTACATGTCGAAGGTCACCCAGTCGCGCGTGGTGATCTCGGCCCCGGCGGTGGCCACACCGCTCAGCAGGTCCGCACGCTCGGAGCTGTAGTCCATCGTCACGTGGCAGCCGAAGCAGTACTCGCGGTATGCGGTGTGGCAGGTGGAGCACTCGACCGTCTCGGTGTGGCTCACGCCCGTCACCGGGTCACGCCCCATGCCCGCGACCATCAGCGGGTTGCGACCCGACTCGAGCACGGGCTTGATCTGGTTGACCGGCAGCCGGCCCTTGCCGTTGCGCAGCTCGAGCCAGATCTTGCCGTCGTCGTCGCGGACCATGTTCTCGAAGGGGTCCCCGTTGCAGTTGAGGAAGTGCGTGTCCGACTTGGGCTCTGGGTTGCACTCCTCGTCGACGGCGCCATTCGGCAGCAGCGGGCCGACTGCGCTGCCCTCCGAGATCTCCTCGTCGATGGTGCCGTGGCAGTTCTCGCAGCGCACTGCCACCTGATACTTGGCGGTGGAGTAGATCCACTCGCTGCCGTGCACGTCGCGCCCGACGTGGCAGTCGGCGCAGTCCATGCCGGCCACCCAGTGCAGGTCGCCCGGGTACTCCTCGCCCCCGTCCAGGTAGAAGCCCGGCGGGTGGGTGTGCAGCTCTTCGTCCACGATCGGCAGGGGCGGCTCCTCGTCCAGCCCCCACTCGAACATGCCACGGTAGAGCAGCCCGATACGCGCGCCCTGGTAGTGGCAGTGGGCGCACTGGGTGGTGGGAATGTTCGACGTCAGCTCGTGCTTCACGGGATGGGGCGGCCGGTTCTTGATCGCCGACGGGTCGTCCGACTGGCTGAGCCCGTCGTTGTCGTAGACCATGTGGCAGCTGGTGCAGCCCGACGAGCGGAAGTTGCCGCGCGCGTCGTTGCGCCCGAAGTTGGCCGCATGGCAGTGGGTGCAATTCTTCGTCAGGTAGTGGTCCATCAGCGTGTGGACCTCGTCCCGCGGCGCGTCGTCCGGTGGCGGCGTGGCCTGCGCCAGGGACATCACGGTACCGGGCGGCTGTGGCAGCTCGCCGATCGACTCGATCGTCTGGCTGCCCAGCTCGCTCGGCTTGTCCTGCATGCCCGCCTGGAAGCGCGGCAGGGAGAAGTGCCCGGCGAAGGTCGTCATCACCGAGCGCGGCGCGGTCAGCACCTTGTCCTGGTGACAGTCTCCGCCCGCCGCCGCGGCCGACCCGCTGCCGCAGCCCCGCTCGGCCACGCGGTAGTCGCCCGGGTTGATGAACTGCAGGAAGGCCGGGTCCACATCGTCCAGCTCGTTGACCGAGAGGTTGCGCAGGTAGCCGCGGCGCTCGACCACCCAGTCCTTGGTCGGCTGGACGTGCGAGTCTTCCTTGGTCTCGGCTTCCGGATCGCCCCCGTGGCAGTCGGTGCAGGCCAGGCCCGCCCAGGGATGGGCGTCCTCGATCGAGGCGCCCGACGATGGGTCGCCGTGGCACTCGGACTGCTGGCAGCTCTGAACGGCAGGCGCCGCGTCACCGCGGTTGGAGGCGTCTGGACCGTCGCCATTGTTTTCGTCGTCACCGCAGGAGGCGAGTGCCAACGCGAGCGCGAGGGAAGGAAAATAAGAGAATCGCACGGTCGTATCGTCTTCGGGCGCCTTGGGGGGCGCGCCCGCAAAAGCAGAATCCAAGTGCGAAGGGTAATCGATTTTGTGGGCCTGGGCACGAGCCGGGCCCACCGCTTCAGGTCCCGGCCGCTCATCCCACATGGTGCGCCCGACGCTCGACTGCAAGCAGCAGCTCGGCATCGACGTTGCCGCGATCGCGCGCGGCCGGGCTCGATGTTGCCGACCTAGGCCCCCGCACGCGGGTGCCGATCGAGTCCATGCACCGGTCTTGCAGGAAACTGAGCCCTGGGCCCGCCCCCTGGTACACCTGAGCCCGGCCCCATGCCGAGTGAGCTTCCCAGCTGGGCCCAGGACCCCACCCTCCAGACCCTCGCCATGTTCGTGGGCTCCTTCGTCGGTGCCTACCTGGTCGAGGTCCTGATCCGCCGCACGCTCGTGGCGCTGGCCAAACGTACCCGCACCGAGCTCGACGACGCGATCATTGCGGCCCTGCGCACGCCTGTATTCATGAGCGTGTTGATGATCGGCCTCTACATGACGAGCCTGCGCGTGGGGCTGCCCGAGACCGCCCGCTTCACCGTGCGCGCGACGCTCGAGACCCTGGCGGTCATCTTCTGGTCCGGCGCCGCTTTCCGCATCGGGCATCTGCTGCTCGAGGTGGTGAGCTCCCGCAGTCACGAGGGATCGATCATCCAGCGGCGCACGATGCCGATCTTCGACATGACGGTGAAGGTCGCTGTCGTCACCACGGCGCTCTACTTCACCTTCCTGGCGTGGAACATCGATCTGACCGCCTGGCTCGCCTCGGCCGGCGTGCTCGGCATCGCGGTCGGCTTCGCCGCCAAGGACACCCTGGCCAACCTCTTCGCCGGCATCTTCATCGTGGCTGACGGTCCCTACAAGGTGGGCGACTACGTCGTGCTCGACGGCGAGCTGCGCGGCGAAGTCTCGCACATCGGAGTGCGCTCCACCCGCGTGCTGACGCGCGACGACGTGGAGATCACGATTCCGAACGCGGTCATCGCCAACGCCAAGATCGTCAACGAGAGCGGCGGCCCCTACGTCAAGCAGCGCGTGGCCGTCAACGTCGAGGCTGCCTACGGCAGCGACGTGGACCGGGTGCGCGAGGTGCTCCTGAGCGTGGTGCCCGGGGTCGAGAACATCTGCGCGACGCCGCATCCCCAGGTCCGCTTCCGCGAGTTCGCCGGCTCCGGGCTGCGCCACGAGCTGCTCGTCTGGATCGATCAGCCCGCGCTGCGCGGGCTGATCCTCGACCAGCTCCACGTGCGCGTCTACAAGGCCTTCGCCGACGCCGGCATCGAGATCCCGTACAGCAAGCACGACGTCTACATCAAGGAGCATGCGCGCCCGGCGGGCTAGCGTGCTGAGTCCGTAGCTCGTCAGGGCACTAGGTCGTTGCGGCACTACTGCTGCTGTTGTTGCTGCTGCTGCGCGGTCTGCGTGGGCGTGACGTCGACGGCGACGTCGATGGTGTGCGAGCCGCCGCCGAGCACGACGCCCTTGAGCGGGCTGACGTCGGCGAAGTCGCGGCCCCAGGCCAGGGTGGTGTGGTCGGTGCCGACCAGGGTGTCGTTGGTCGGGTCCATGTCGACGAAGCCGTGGCCGGGGCAGTAGACGGAGACCCAGGCGTGGCTGGCGTCGGCGCCGACCAGCTTCTTCTGGCCGGGCGGGGGTTCCGTCAGCAGGTAGCCACTGACGTAGCGCGCCGGCAGTCCGAGGGCGCGCAGGCACGCGAGCTGCAGATGGGCGAAGTCCTGGCACACGCCGCGCCGTGCCTCGAAGACCTTCGACACGGGCGTGGCGATCGAGGTCACACCGGGCACGTAGGCGAAGTCGTCGTGGATGCGCTGGGTCAGCTCGAATGCGCCTTCGAGCAGGGGGCGACCCGCCGCGAAGGACTCGGCCGCGTAGTCGTGCAGGGCCGGCGACCACTGCACGTGGGGCGAGGCCATGCCGTACTGCAGCGCCTCGAGCTGCTCGGGCTGGGCCGGGTCGAGGGTGTCGGTCACGGCCTGCTCCCACGGCACCGTCGAGACCAGCTCCGGCAGCGCGCGCGCGCTCACGGTCACTTCGCTGTGGGCCGTCAGGCTGAACTCGTGGTGCGGCTCCTCGAAGGCGAAGAGGTTCACCCAGTTCCCGAAGTAGTCCTGCTCGCGCACCATGAAGCTGGGCGCGGGGTCGACGACGAAGCGCGTGCTGTGGGCGCGCTGCTGTGGGCCGTCGCGCGGGGTCAGCCGCGCCTCGTTGTGGGCGATCGCCACCATGTCCGTGTAGCGGTAGCGCGTGGTGTGGCGGATGCGATAGGTGACGCTCTCCGGTGGCGGGGAGGTGCTCACAGCTCCTCCTTCGGGATCGGTAGCCGCAACCCGGCGTCGCTTTGGCCGCGCGGACCGAGCGAGTGCTGCGGGATGGCGTGCGCCAGGTAGCCCTGGGTGAGCACGTCGGAGACGTCGGGGAGCGCCTCCATCAGCTCCTGCAGGTGGGCGTCCAGGCGCGGGCGTGAGCCGTCCTTGTCCGGCTCGCTCAGGGCCTCGATGTCGGCCAGCCGCACGCTGGTCAGCGCGCGCAGCAGGATCTGCTCCTCGCGCGAGCGGAAGGGCCGCTCCTTGCCGCGTGGCAGCTGCTGCACGTGGTCGTGGAGCATGGCGAGCTGGAAGGCGACCGAGCGCGGGTTGGCCTCGTCGATCAGCAGCAGGTCCAGCACGGGCGCCGCCTGGATCACGCCCTGGTAGCGCCGTCTGTAGGTGATCGCGTTGTCCAGGACCTCGAGCACGGCGATCAGCACCGAGCCCTCGTCGGGCTGCACGCCGGCCAGCGTGCTCCACAGCAGTCGCGCGGTGTTGGTCGCGCGCTCCAGCCGCCGCCCCATGTCGACAAAGCGATAGGTCAGGGTGCGGCTCAGGCTCTCCATCTGTAGCCCGGAGAAGGCTGCGAGCGTGAGCACGATGCGGTTGAGCGCGTCGAGCGCGTCGGACGCGGTCAGGCGCTGGCTTCCGGCGATCGCCTGCTGCTCGCTGCGCAGCTGGCCGAGCACGCGCCAGGTGTCCCCGGAGATGCGCTCGCGCACGCCGAAGGCGGCGCGGTAGGCGCCCGCCATGCTCGACAGCAGGGCGTGGGGCAGGGCGCCGTCGCAGGTGAAGGCGATCAGCTCGCGCTCCAGCTGCTCCGGGTCGCCGCCGTCGAGCTTGAACTCGATGCGCGCGTCGAGCTCGGTGTGGATCGCCAGCGCGTGGCACAGGGCGGGTAGCTCCGGCGCATCGTCCGCGCTCACCTCGTCGGTCAGACGCCCGAACAGGCCCCGCAATAGGCGCGCCGTGCCCTCCACCCGCTCCAGGTAGCGGCCGAGCCAGAAGAGGTTGTCGGCCACGCGGCTGGGCAGGTCACCGCCGGCGCGCGAGAGCTGCAGCCGCGCCTGTCCGCTGCCCAGCAGCGAGACGTGCCGCACGGGCGCGTCGGCCAGCACCCAGGTGTCCTTGCTGCCGGCGCCGTGCTGCATGGAGATGCGCGGGAACTCCATGTCGTGGGAGACGCGTGCCAGCCCACCGGCCATCGCGCGGTAGCCCTCGCCGTGGCTGACCACGTAGCTGCGGATCGACAGCGGCCGCGGCTCCACGCCCTCGCCGGTCCAGCTCGGCGCCGTCGAGAGCAGCACTCGCTCCTGCGCGACGAAGCGTTCCGGCTCTGCGCGGATCCGGGCGATCAACGCGTCGCGCTGGGCGTTGTCGAGTGAGGCGCCCACGATTGGCTCCGGCTGGCCCGAGCGCGGGTAGGCGCGCTTGATCACCAGCCGCTGGAGCTCGTCGCCCACGCGCTCCACGGCCTGCGGGTCGCCGCAGTAGTGGGTTGGCACCGACGGCAGCTGCAGCGGCTCGCCCAGCAGCCGCTTGCTGAGCGCCGGCAGGAACGGCATGAGGGCAGGGCACTCGACCGCGCCGCTGCCCAGCGCGTTGAGCAGCGCCACGTTCCCGGCGCGCACCGCCGAGACCAACCCCGCGACGCCCAGGGCCGAGTCGGAGCGCAGCGACAGCGGGTCGCAGTAGCCGTCGTCCACGCGCCGCAGGATCACGTCGACGCGCTGCAGTCCGCCCAGCGTCTTCAGGTAGACCACGCGTCCGCGCACGGTCAGGTCGCCGCCCTCGACGAGCGTGAGGCCGAGGTAGCGCGCGAGGTAGGCGTGCTCGAAGTAGGTCTCGTTGTACGGGCCCGGGGTGAGCAGCACCGTGTGCGGCCGCTCCTGCTGGCGCGGCGAGATCGCCGAGATGGTGTCGAGCAGGGCGCGGAAGAAGGGCGCGAGCCGCTCCACCCGCGTGTCCCGGTAGATGGTGGGAAAGGCACGCGAGAGCACGATGCGGTTCTCGAGCGCGTAGCCCATGCCCGAGGGCGCCTGGGTGCGGTCGCCCAGCACCTGGAAGCCGCCGCCCGGCCCTCGCACCAGGTCACCGGCGTAGAGGTGCAGGTAGCGCTGGGGCCCGTGCTCGCCGCCGTGGCAGGGGCGCAGGAAGCCCGGGTTGCCGAAGACCAAGGCAGGCGGTAACAGGCCCTCGCGCAGCAGCTCCTGCGGTCCGTAGATGTCGGCGAGCACGCGGTCGAGCAGTTGCGCGCGCTGGACCAGGCCGCGCTCCACCTCGCGCCACTGGGCGGCCGTGATCAGCAGCGGGATCGGGTCGAGCTGCCAGGGCCGGTCGGTGCCGCGGCTGTCGTCGTAGACGTTGTAGGTGACGCCGTTCTCGCGCAGCTCCCGCTGCGCCCGATCCCAGCGCCGCCCCAGCTCCTCGCGGCCGAGCTGGGTCGCCGCGCGCGCGAAGCGCTGGGCGTGGGGCGTGAGGCGCCCGTCCGCGTCGAGCAGCTCATCGGGCACGCCCGGCAGCGGCGCGTAGTGCGCCCAGGTCGAGAGGGGGGCGTCGGGCGGGGCGTTCGAGGCGGGCGTGGACATCGCAGCCGCTCAAGGGTGGCGCAAGTCGAGGGTGAGAGGAAACTCCCGCGTGGGCTTTGCGGGCTCGGGCGACAGCGGGCCGGGCGTGTGGCCGTGGGTGAAGAGCCGGCTGCGACGGCGCGTCTCTGCGGCGGCGGCGTTGACCGGGAAGTCCTCGAAGCTGCGACCGCCGGGGTGGCTGACGTGGTAGGTGCAGCCGCCCAGCGCGCGCCCGACCCAGGTGTCGATCAGGTCGAAGACCAGCGGAGCGTGCACCCCGATCGTGGGGTGCAGGCAGGAGGGAGGCTGCCAGGCGCGGAAGCGCACCCCGGCGACGTACTCGCCCTGGCGCCCGGTGGGGTGAAGCGGCACGGTGCGGCCGTTGCACGTGACCAGATGGCGTCCGTCGGTCGCGGCGCGCAGGCGCACCTGGATGCGCTCGAGGGAGGAGTCGACGTAGCGCGCGGTGCCACCGGTCGCAGCCTCCTCACCGAGTACGTGCCAGGGCTCGAGCGCGTGCTGGAGCTCCAGGGCGACGCCGTCGTAGCAGACCTCGCCGATGGTGGGGAAGCGGAACTCGAAGTGGGGCGCGAACCAGGCCTCGTCCAGCGACAGGCCCGCCTCCGCGAGGCCGCGCAGCACGTCGCGGAAGTCCTGTGCCACGAAGTGCGGAAGCATGAAGCGGTCGTGCAGGCTGGTGCCCCAACGCACCAGGCGCGGCGCGTAGGGCGCGTGCCAGAAGCGCGCCACCAGCGCGCGTACCAGCAGCTGTTGGGTTGCGCTCATCTGCCAGTGGGGTGGCATCTCGAAGGCGCGCAGCTCGAGCAGCCCGAGCCGGCCGGCGGGACCGTCGGGGGAGTAGAGCTTGTCGATGCAGAACTCGGCGCGGTGGGTGTTGCCTGTCAGGTCGGTGAGCAGGTGGCGGAAGACCCGGTCCACCAGCCACGGCGCGACCTCCGTGTGGTCGGGGATCTGACGGAAGGCCACCTCCAGCTCGTGCACGCTCTCGTGGCGCGCCTCGTCCACGCGCGGCGCCTGGCTGGTGGGGCCGATGAAGAGCCCGGAGAAGAGATAGGAGAGGGAAGGGTGGTCGTGCCAGTAGCCGACCAGGCTGCGGAGCAGGTCGGGCCGGCGCAGCAGCGGGCTTTCGGGAGGCGTCGGCCCACCCAGGGTGATGTGGTTGCCCCCGCCGGTGCCGCTATGGCGCCCGTCGAGCATGAACTTCTCGGTGCCGAGGCGGGTCTCGCGCGCGAGCGTGTAGAGCGTGCGGGCGTTGTCGCGCAGCTCCTGCCAGTTCGAGGCGGGCTGTACGTTCACCTCCAGCACGCCCGGGTCGGGCGTGATCGAGAAACTCGATACGCGCGGATCGCGCGGGGGCGGGTAGCCCTCGATGCGCAGCTGCAGGTCGAGCTCTGCGGCCGTGCCCTCGATCGCCGCCACGAGCTTGGCGTAGGCGTCGAACCGCTCCACCGGCGGCATGAAGACATGCAGCCGGCCCTCCCGCGCCTCCACGCACAGCACCGAGCGCGTGATGTCTGCCGCCGACTCGAAGGGTTCCGGACGGCGCTCGGCGGCCTCGCGCAGTGCGCGGGCGGAATCCGAGGCCGCCGACTGGGACAGCAGGCGCGCTCGCGCAGGCTCCACGCGTGGCGCGCGCGCCCAGGGCGGGACGCGGCTCGGCTCGTGGGCGCTGGGCCAGTGGGGATCGGCCTCGTGCACCTGGGGCAGATCCACCTCGGCGGCCCACGGCAGCGAGTCCAGCGGCAGGCGGTAGCCCATTGGCGAGTCGCCGGGCATCAGGAAGAGCGTCTCGCTGCGCAGGAACATGGGGCCGCTGCACCAGCGCACGCCGCTGTCGCCGAGCTCGCCCCGAAGCGGCAGGGCGTAGCCGACCACGTGCGACAGGCCCTGCTCGAAGGTCTTCGCCAGGCGCGCGCGCTCCATCGGATCGTGCAGCCGGTTGTCGAGCGGGTCGACGTTGTCGGGCAGCCGTCGCTCGCGCCACAGGTGGTACCAGGTGTCCTCGTAGGCGGGCAGCAGGTGCGTCGCGTCGACCTCGAGACGCTCGGCCAGGCGCGCGGCGAACGCGCGCGCGTGCTCCGGGCCATGACCATAGCTGCGGTCCAGTCGCGCGATGCGCTCCGCGTCGCGCCACAGGGGCGTGCCGTCGACGCGAAAGTGACAGCTGTAGGCCCAGCGTGGCAGCTGCTCCCCCGGATACCACTTGCCCTGGCCGAAGTGTCGCAGCCCGGCCGGCGCGTGATGCGCCGCCATGCGCTCGAGCAGCTCCTCGGCGAAGAGGTGCTTGGTCGGCCCCAGGGCGTCCGTGTTCCACTCGGGGGCTTCCGGATCCTCCACCGCTACGAAGGTCGGCTCACCCCCCATCGTCAGCCGGACGTCGGCCTCATCGAGGGCGCTCTGCACGCGCGCGCCGAGCGCGTCGATCGCGCGCCACTGCGAGTCGCTGTACGGCTTGGTCACGCGCGGCGTCTCGCGCACCCGCTCGACGCGCATCTCGTGGCTGAAGTCGACCTCGCACTCGTCGACCGCGCCGCTGATCGGTGCGGCGCTGCTCGGCTCGGGCGTGCACGCCAGCGGAATGTGCCCCTCGCCGGCGAACAGGCCCGAGGTCGGGTCGAGGCCGACCCAGCCCGCGCCCGGCAGGTAGACCTCGGTCCAGGCGTGCAGGTCGGTGAAGTCGGCGCTCGGCCCGGCCGGCCCCTCGAGCGGCTTCTCGTCCGCGACCAGCTGAATCAGGTAGCCCGAGGCGAAGCGCGCCGCCAGACCCATGTGGCGCAGCAGCTGCACGAGCAGCCAGGCGGAGTCCCTGCACGATCCCTTCCCGAGTTTCAGGGTTTCTTCCAGTGACTGCACACCCGGCTCGAGCCGAATGACGTACTCGACCAGCTCGGAGAGCCGCTGGTTGAGGCTGACGAGGCAATCGATCGTACGAACGCCGTCCTTCGGGCGTAGCTTTGGCAGTAGCGCCTCGAGACCGGGGCCGGCCGGCTCGCGCGTGAGAAAGGGTGCGAGCTCCGATGCCAGCTCCGGGGCGTAGGCCAGGGGCCACTTCTCCGCGTCGGGCTCGAGGAAGAAATCGAAGGGATTGACGGCGTACAGCTCCGCCACCAGGTCCACGCGCACGTCGAGGGCGTCGACCGGCTCCTCGAAGACGTAGCGCGCCAGGTAGTTGCCCTGGGGGTCCTGCTGCCAGTTCACGAAGTGCTGCGCCGGCTCGACCTTGAGCGAGTAGCTCACGATCGGCGTGCGCGCGTGGGGGGCGGGGCGCAGCCGCACCACCTGGGGGCCGAGGCCCACCCGCCGGTCATAGCGGTAGCGGGTGTGGTGATGGAGCGCGACGCGGATCGACATGGCATCCCGGGCACAGCCGACCGTCCGCGTCGGCTGCGAGCCCGCCCAGCCTGACATAGTCCCGCGTGTGTTTCGCCCACATTTCGCCGCTCGAAACTCCGTGCAACATCGCACCTCCCCGGCAATCCGAGGGTTGCGCATTGGGGGCGGCGCGGGCACTTCAAAGACTGGCGGCCCAGCGATGCAACTCTCGAGTTACGACGTCGGCTCCGGCTACGACGAGATGTTCCAGACCTCGGGACATCCGCGGGAGGGCTCGGAGCTGCTCTTCGAGCGCCTCGAGGCCCTCTCCAGCGGCGAGCTGCGCCAGTACCAGAACGCCGCGATGGTCACGATGCGCAACCTGGGCATCACCTTCAATGTCTACGGCCACCAGGATGGCACCGAGAAGGTCTGGCCCCTGGACATCATCCCGCGCGTGATCGCCGAGAGCGAGTGGGAGCGGGTGGAGCGCGGACTGGCGCAGCGGGTGCGCGCGCTCAATCTCTTCGTCGACGACATCTACAACGATCAGCGCATCTTGAAGGACGGCGCGGTGCCGCGGGAGCTGATCGAGAGTTGCGACGGTTACCGCCCCCAGTGCGCGGGCCTGAAGCCGCCGAAGGGCATTTGGGCTCACATCAGCGGCACCGACCTGGTGCGCGACGCGGCCGGCACCCTCTATGTGCTCGAGGACAACATGCGCGTGCCCTCGGGCGTCTCGTACGTGCTGGAGAATCGCGCCGTGATGAAGCGCGCCTTCCCCCGTGTCTTCGAGGGCCAGTCGGTGCTGCCGGTCGAGGACTACCCCGAGCGCCTGCTCCAGATGCTGATGCACTGCGCGCCCGAAGGCGTGGAGGAGCCGTGCGTCGTGGTCTGGACCCCGGGCATCTACAACTCCGCCTACTTCGAGCACAGCGCCCTGGCGCGCCAGATGGGCGTGAAGCTAGTCCAGGCCAGCGACCTGGTCACCCACGATGGGTTGGTCCACATGCGCACCACCCGCGGCTTCAAGCGCGTGGACGTGATCTACCGCCGCATCGACGACGACTTCATGGATCCCGAGGCCTTCCGGCCCGACTCCCTGCTCGGCGTGCCCGGCATCATGGACGTCTACCGGGCCGGGGGGGTCACCCTGGCCAACGCGCCCGGCGGTGGCGTGGGCGATGACAAGGCGCTCTACGCCTACGTCCCGCGCGTCATCGAGTACTACCTGGCCGAGGATCCCATCCTGCAGAACGTGCCCACCTACCTCTGCGCCGACGACAAGCAGCGCGCGCACGTGCTCGACCACCTGGACCAGCTGGTCATCAAGCCCACGAACGCATCCGGCGGCAAGGGCATCGTGCTGGGGCCGCGCGCCAGCGAGGCCGAGCTGGAGGCCTGCCGCGCCCAGATCGAGGCCGATCCGCGCAACTTCGTCGCCCAGCCCATGCTCCAGCTCTCGACCGTGCCGACGTTGATCGATGACGACCTCGAGGGCCGGCACGTGGACCTGCGCCCCTTCGTGCTCTACGGCGAGCAGATCTACGTCCTGCCTGGTGGGCTCACCCGCGTAGCCCTCGAGCGCGGCTCGATGATGGTCAACTCCTCCCAGGGCGGTGGCAGCAAGGACACCTGGGTGCTGCGGGACACCTGAGGGGGAGGGGCCGGCCGCCATGATGCTCAGCCGCGTCGCGGAGTCCATGTTCTGGATGAGCCGCTACATCGAGCGGGCCGAGAACATCGCGCGCTTCATCGACGTGAACCTGCAGCTGTCGCTGGATCTGGGCGACGCCATGCGCGAGCAGTGGGGCCCGCTGGTCGCGGTGACCGGCGACGAGGAGCGCTACCACGAGCGCTATCAGGACACGGCGCGCCGCTCGGTGATGGAGTTCCTGACCTACGACGCGACCTACCCGAACTCGATCGTCTCGTGCTTGGCGATCGCACGAGAGAACGCGCGCACCATCCGCGACAACATCTCCACAGCCATGTGGGAGGCCCTCAACACCTTCCACCTGATGCTGCGCGACGAGCAGACCCGGCGCCTGGGAGAGCAGTCGCCGCTCGAGCTCTACGCCAACATCCGGCGCGCCAGCCAGCTCTTCGTCGGAGTCACAGACGGCACCCTCTCCCACGACGAGGCCTGGCACTTCGCGCGCCTGGGCCGGATGATCGAGCGCGCCGACAAGACCACGCGCATCCTCGACGTGCGCTACTTCCTGCTCTTGCCGAAGGTCGAGGACGTGGGCACGCCGCTCGACATCGTGCAGTGGTCGGCGCTGCTGCGCTCGGCCAGCGCCCTGGACATGTACCGCGCCCGCCACGGCCGGCTCTCGCCCACCCGGGTCGCCGAGTTCCTGCTGCTCGACCCGGACTTTCCGCGCTCGGTGATGCACTGCATGGGCACCGCCGCCAAGAGCCTCGACGCCATCGTCGGCGCGCCCCACGGTCGCCGCACGACGCCGGCCGAGAAGCGCATGGGCCGGCTGCGCTCGGAGCTCGAGTACACCTCCATCGAGGACATCTTCGACGAGGGTCTGCACGAGTTCATCGATCGCATCCAGACCCGCCTCAACGAGGTCGGCGAAGCCATCGCGGGCAGCCTGCTCGACCCCGGCGCCTCGCTCGCTCCCGGCCAGCGCATCACGCTCTAGGGGGTGTCCCTAGATTCTGCGCCTACTGCGCCCGCAATTCTCGGCGAATTCGACCCGTACTCGCGCGGCGCTGCGCGACGTACATCGAGTACGCCTGTGCTGCTCGCACTCCGTTCGGCCCGACTTCACTCGAGCCTTCCGGGCTCGCGACGGCGCAGAAGCTAGGGACACCCCCTAGTCTCGAGTTCGGGCGTCTTCAAACCTGCCCTTGCGCGTGCCCGGCGCCGGAGGCACCCGGCAGCTGTCGCGTTCCCGATCTCACAAACCGGCTCGCAGAATTCGCCCCGAGTTCACCCGGCCGCAAAGCACCGGAAACACGCGCCTCCCATGATCTTCCTGTACTCGCCCCCGAAGGGGCAGACACGAGGAGGAGACGGCATGCAGCGTCAGGTCACATTCCGCGGGTTGCCACCATCGGCCGACATCGTTCGCGAAGCCCATCGCCATGCCGACAAGCTCCGAGCACGTACGCCGACGCTCTCGAGCTGTCACGTGACCGTGGAAGCCGAAGCCCGGTCGGCGAGGGGGGCGTCCGAGTGCCGCGTCATGGTGCAGCTATGGGGGGCAACGGGGCGCGGTGCGGTGGCCGGCAGCTCGCGCGCGATCGCGGGCGAGAGCATGCGCCCGGCCCTACGCAAGGCATTCGACGCAGCGAGCCGTCAGCTCGGCCCGGGGGTGCCGCGCCGACGCTCCAGCATGACTCCGGTACACCCCTAGCCCGGCGCCGGGTCTCTCCGGGCCCGGCGTCGGGCGCCATTGGAACCCATCTCACAACCTCCTGGGGGCACCTTTCGGGCGGGACGGCGCCGCCCGCGCCATCACCTCACGCTCGACAATACCCGCGCATTGCCTCGGTTCGCCGATGCCCCGCTCGACACCGTCGCGCTCCGAAATCCATCCACGGGAGGTTGTGAGATGGGTTCTAGTCCGCAAACGCCGCGCGCAGCGCCGCGGCGGACTCGGCGATCGCCTGCTTGCCCTCCTCGACCAGTCCGCTGAGTTGGAAGAAGGCGTGGGGCATGTTGTCGAAGGCGTGCAGGGTGCTGTCGACGCCGGCGCCCGTCAGCGCCTCGTGGTAGGCGGTGCCCTGATCGCGGAGCGGATCGAAGCCCGCGGTGAGGGTCAGGGCGGGCGGCAGCCCGGCGTGGGAGTCTGCCAGCAGGGGCGAGACCCGCGGATCGAGATGCGCCTCCGTGACTTCTGCGGTCCCGAGGTAGTGGCCCATGAACCACTCCATCGTCACCTTCCCGAGGAACGGCGCCTCGGCGTTCTCCTCGGTCGAGGGGTAGCGCTCGATGCGGCGGTCGACGGTGGGGTAGACTAGCAGCTGCAAGCGCAGCGCGGGGCCGCCGTCGCGCGCGAGCAGGGCCATCACGGCGGCGAGGTTGCCGCCCGCGCTGTCGCCGCCCACCGCGAGGCGCTTGGGATCGCCACCGAGCTCGTCCGCGTTGTCGGCGATCCAGTGCAGCGCGGCGAGGCTGTCCTCCACCGCCGCCGGGAAGGGGTGCTCCGGCGCGAGGCGGTAGTCGACCGCCACGAGCAGGCAGCCGGCCGCCTTGCACAGCTCGCGGCACGGCCGGTCGTGGCTCTCCAGGTCGCCGATCACGAAGCCGCCGCCGTGGTAGTAGACCAGCACCGGCAGCGGCCCCTCGCTCTGCGGCGCGTACACCCGCAGCGGGATGTCGCCCGCCGGCCCCGGCGCGGCGCGGTCCTCCACCCGGGCAAGGTCCGGACCGGGCCCGAAGGCCTGCCCGAGCGCGCGGTACGCGGCGCGCCCCTCCTCGGGCGTCAGCTCGTGCATCTCGCGGCTGTCCGGGTTCTGCCGCATCCCCTGATGCAGCGCTTCGATGGTGGGGTGCAGGGGCATGCCCGCGAGCGTACCTGAAGCGCGCCCACCGCGCCTTTCGAGGGCGCGACCCGTGCGCTCACCCCCGAGGAGCTCCTCGAGCACGCCCGCGCCCTCTATCCCAATGGCTGAACACCTGGACCCCGCGAGAGACGCAGATGTCACCCGCCGGAACGCCTGCGCGGTCATTAACCGCTTCACAACGGGGCCCATCGGTGGTCTGTAGGGTGGCGGGGAGAGGGGAGGACAGGATGTCCGTACACAGAGCTTGGATGGCGGGGCTCGCCCTGCTGGCGATCGGGTGCACTCCATCGTGGGTCTACGTGGCGGAGGCGCCCGAGCAGGCCGATACCTCGAGCTTCGCCCAGAGCGTGGCGCTCGAGGGTGAGCTGGCGCTGATCGGCAACTCCCAGTCGGCGGACCTCTACGAGCGCCCGCCGGACGGTTCGTCCCTTCCGCCTCATCTGTGGGTGCACATCCAGCGCTTCACGCCCGCCCAGGGCGCGCCCCCCGGCCTCTTCGGCAAGGCCGTCGCCCTCTCCGGTGATCGGCTCTTCATAGGCGCTCCCTGGGGCGAGCCCCAGGTGATCGACAACGGCTATGTCGACGTCTACGACCGCGTCGGCGGCACCTGGACCTTCACCCAGCGCGTCACGCCCGAGAGCTTCGACCCGCCACCCGGCTTCGGTCCGGAGATCCTCTTCGGCAACGCGCTCGCCGTGCAGGGCGACGAGCTCTTCGTCGGAGCACATCACTACGGCGACACCGCGGGCCGCGTCTTCGTCTTCGAGCGCGTCGGTGGCCTCTACCAGCAGACCCACGAGCTCAAGCCGCCGAGCGACGTCCAGGAGACCGCCTTCGGCGAGACCATCCGGGTGTCCGGCGACACCCTCGCGATCAGCCGCCGCGGTCCCGGCGGCGCCGGCACGGGGGGCGGCACCCCGATCGTGCCCGGCGAGGTCCACGTCTTCATCAAGAGCGACGGCGAGTGGGTGCCGCAGCAGGTGCTCTTCTCCCCCACCAGCGCCCCCGACGACCTCTTCGGCTCCGGCATCGACCTCCACGGCGACCGCCTGGTCGTGCTCGAGGAGACCGCCGTGCACCTCTTCGAGCGCAGTGGCGGTGTCTGGAGCGCCATCTGGCAGCGCCCCGTCACCGATGGCGGCCGCAAGCCCGTCGCCTTTCGCCCCAGCACCGGCACGGTCCCCGGCTATCTCTTTGTTTCGAACGAGGACACCGTCCAGGTCCTGATCGAGGCCACCGATGGCAGCGGCTACACGCCCCAGGGCGTGCTCACCGATCCCGACGCCCAGCCCGGCTTCGGCAGCGCCCTCTCCCTCTCGGGCGACCGCCTGCTCGTCGCCGCCACCGGCGGCGGCACCGCCCGCGCCCGCATCTTCGAGCGCGACACCGGCGGCACCCGGCTCCAGATCATCGCCATCGACGACGAGATCCTGCGCCGCACCACCGCCGCCATGGCCGAGGAGATCGCCGCCAGCCCCGAGCTCCAGCGCCAGCTCGACGCTGCCCTCGAGGGCTCCCGCGAAGCCACTCAGGCCCTCGCCACCGTGGCCGAGCGCCACGGCCTCACCGTCCACCACCGCTCCGCAACCCTCCTGCTCGTCGATACCGAGGGCAACAAGGCCCAGCTGGGCCGCAGCAAGGACGGCAACACGATCATCGTCCAGGGCTTCGAGCGCTAGACCCGCGGTCCGGAGTCCGGGCTGCCACAGGCACGAGGCTTACGAGAGGTGCGTGTAGAGCTCCGCGATCTCCTCGCGCCAGGCCTGCTGCAACTTCGGCTTCTGGTGCTTCTTCTTGCGCGCGAGGTCGGCCTCCAGCTTCGCCTCCAGCTCCATGATGCGCGCCAACGCATCGCCTTCACTGCCGGCCTCGGGTGACCCCGGCGTGTCCGTTGCATCCTCCGCATCCGCGACGGGCTTGTCGGGGGCGACCTGCTCGAAGTACGCATCCAGGCTCGGTACCTCCTCGAGGGTGCCGCCCCGCACGCACACGAAGCGGTTTGCCACGCTCTCGGTGAAGCGGCGATCGTGCGAGACGAAGAGCAGCGTGAGGCCACCGGAGAGCAACTCGGCCTCCAGCGCCTCGCAGCCCTCCAGGTCGATGTGGTTGGTGGGCTCGTCGAGCAGCAAGAGGTTGGGCTGCGTCAGCTCGAGCACGAGAAAGAGCAGGCGCGACTTCTCACCGCCGCTCAGTGTCTCCACCGCGCGCTCGTGGCTTCGCGGTGGAAAGCCCGCCGTCGACAGCTTGCCGCGCAGGCGGTCGGTGGGCTGATCGCTGCAGTCCACCAGGGTCTGCAGCAGCGTGCGTTGCGGATCGAGCGTCGACAGCTCCTGGTCGTAGTATCCCAGCTTTGCCTGGGGGTTGAAGCGCACGCCGCCCTCGCGCATCTCGTTCCCGTCCGCCACCTCGCATAGATGCCTGAGGAGCGTGCTCTTCCCGCTGCCGTTCTCCCCTAGCAGCGCAACCCGGTCGCCGCGCCGCAGGTAGAAGCCCTCCACCTCGAAGAGCACGCGCCCGTCGGGCGCGCTCACCCGTGTCTGCTCCACGTCGAGCAGGCGCCTGGCGCGCACGTCACTGTCGGCGGCGGCGAGCCGGCGCCGGTCCGCCCACGGTGCGGCCTGTTGGCTTGCCTCCATCCGCTCCACGCGCTTGCCCATGCTGCGTGCTTTGCGCGCGAGCTTCTCGTTGTCGTAGACGTGGGCCCAGTGCTTCAGCCGCTTCATGCTGGCGCGCACGCGGTCGATCTCCCGCTGCTGCGTTTCCCTCCGCTGCAGCGCAGCCGCCTCGCTCTGCAGCAGCTCGTGCCGCGCGCCGGAATAGGACAGATCGAAGGCGTGGGCCTCGCCGCCGCGCAGGAAGACCGTGCGCTCGGTGAGCGCATCGAGCAGGGCGCGATCGTGGCTGACCAAGAGGAAGGCCTTGCGCACGTACTCCGTCACGAAGCGCTGAAAGGCGACGACCGTCTCCACGTCCAGGTGATTGGTGGGCTCGTCGAGCAGGATCAGGTCCGGCTCGGCCGCGACCGCGCGCGCCAGCAGCATCCGGTTGACCTCACCGCCGCTGAGCGACCCCGCCGTCTGCCCGCGCTGCGCCACCGTGAAGTCCAAGCGGGTGAGCAACTCGTTTGCGCGGTGAGCCTCCCGGGCTGCATCCTCGACCACCCGCTGCACCGTCTGCGCTCGAAGCGCCTCCGGTAAGAACTGACTGACCAGCGTGATCGACGCCCCACGCCGCGTCACCACCTCTCCCGAGTCCGGCTCCAACTCCCCGCCGAGGATCCGCAGCAGCGAGGACTTCCCGCACCCATTTGTGCCCACCAGTCCCACCCGCTGTCCCTGATCGACAGCAAAGGACACCCCCGCCAGCACCTCGGCGCTGCCCGGGCTGTAGCGAAGCTCGCGACACTGTAGCAGCGCCATCCCGAGCCCTAGCACGGCTACAGCGATCGCGCCGCACACAAGGATCATGCCGTCGTGACCCTTGCCGAGGCGTGCAGGAACGATTTCGACCCTCCCGAGATCACAGCGGCGCACGTCCGCGCGGGTCGGGCGATGACCCTGACTCTGTCTGTGGGCACCCGAACACTGAGCCCGCTATCGTCACGACGAGTACTTGACGATGGCCGAGACCGAGTCCAATAATCCCAACCCCTTGCGGGCATAACTCAGCGGTAGAGTGGCAGCTTCCCAAGCTGCAGGTCGCCAGTTCGAATCTGGTTGCCCGCTCCAGGAGGCCAGGCGTTCTCGGACGCCTGGTCTTCGCTGCGTCAGGCGCGCCTACTGCTCGGGGGCCGGGTCGGAGGGGCCGAGCATGCGGCGGTACACGGCGGCCCGGCGGCCGTTGGGGAACTGGACGAGGTAGGCACGCATGCGGCGCTCGGCGCGGGCGCTCTGGCCGTTGGCGCGGTAGCTCTCGATCAGGAGCTCCCACTCCTTGGCGGTGCGGACGTTGCCCTCGAGGGCCTCGACGGCGCAGGCGCTGTCACCGCGCTTGAGGCACTCGGTCGCGCGCTCGAAGGGGCTCATGTTTCCCCCAGTGGGCCGGGGGGGGGGCCGGGCGGCGGGGGGG
>JAPPOT010000602.1 GCA_028817855.1 Myxococcales bacterium | reverse complement strand
TGGCAAGCAATAGCCTGACCACGTCTACAGGGAGACCGGCCACTTCATCCGTTCTAGACCGAGACCGAGACCGCCGCGCCGGGTGTCGCACCCCCATTGCCTACACCCGATCCCCGTCCTACAACCCGCGGATGCTCGGAGACGTCGAACGGGGGTTGCTCGCTTTGCTGCTCGTGGTGCTCATGACGGGCATGGGCGCAACGCTGCGACCGGTCGACTTCGTCAACGTGGTGAAGCACCCGAAGGGCGCGCTGATCGGGCTCTTCAGCCAGTTCGGCTGGATGCCGGCGATCGCCTTTGGCCTGGCCGTCGCGCTGGAGTTGCCGGTGGAGCTGGCGCTGGGGTTGGTGATCGTGGGCGCCACGCCCGGGGGCGCCACCTCGAACATGTTCACGTACTACAGCCGCGGGGATCTGGCGCTGAGCATCTCGATGACGGTGGTCTCGACGGTCGTCGCGGTCGCCGCAATGCCGCTGGTGCTCTTCCTCTACGCCTCCCGCCTGGGTGGGGGAGCCGCCGAGATCCCGTACGGCAGCATCGTGACCACCCTGGTCGTCGTCTTGGTACCGGTCGCGATCGGAATGGCGATTCGCGCCCGCAACGCGAAGGCGGCGGCGCGGGCGGAGCAGCTCGGCGCGATCTCGGGCGTCGTGGTGCTGCTCTTGCTGGTGATCAGCGGTGTGGTGCGCAACCGCGCGGTCTTCGCGGAGATCCCCGGCTCGGGATACGCGGCCGCGGCGCTGCTCGGACTGCTCGGCATGGGCCTGGGCTACCTGGGTGCGGCGCTGCTCGGCCTCGGCCGCTCCCAGCGGCGCGCGGTCTCGCTGGAGACGGGGATCCAAAACAGCGCCCTGGCTTTCGGCATCATTCTGGCGAGCTTTCCAGCCTCGATGCAGGACGCGATGTTGCAGCTACCGATGCTCTACGCGCTCTTCGTGCTGATGTCGGCCACGCTGGTGACCTTCTACTTCAGGGCGACATCGCGCGCGGAGGCGGCGGTCCAGGCACAGCCGGCGGAGTAGTCCGAGGTCAGCGTTCGACGAGCACGTCCTGCAACGACTTGCGCGTGATGTCCGGCACGCGGCAGTTGTCGACGGGGTAACCGATCGGAATCAACAGAAAGGGCCGCTCGTGGTCCGGACGGCGGAGAATGCGCGCGAGAGAATTCATCGGGCTGGGCGTGTGCGTGAGGGCGCGGCCGCCGTAGAAAGCGCGCTCCTCCGCCTCCGCCGCCAAGCGGATCTCCCGCTTCAGGGCGGAGTCGGTGACCAACACGAACGTCCATGGCTGCTTGTTGGCCCCCGACGGCGCGCTGGCGGCCGCGGCGATGCAGTCGCGCACGGCGCCGGGCGGCACGGGATCGGCGCTGAAGTGCCGCACGGTCCGACGCCGCGCACAGCGCGCCCGTACAGCCGCGGCGCGCTCGAGCATGGTGGCCTCATCGGGTCGACGGTAGTGGAGCGGGACGGTCACGGCGCGGCTCGACATCCGGCTTCCGTAGCAGCAAAGCCGCGGCTCGGCGACACCCGGTCGCGCGGGCGCGACCTTCCGTCAGCGCGACCGTCCCACCGCCACGCGACTCAGTCCTCGACGTCGTCCGAGCCTGCGGCTGTGCCGCGGCGATACTCGCCCAGGGTCACGCCCTCCCAGCGCCGGAAGGCCTTCCGGAACGCGCTCAGGTCGTTGAAGCCGACGGCACGGGCGATCTCGGTCAGCTGCAGCTCGCCCTGCTCCAGGTGACGCCGCGCCAGGCCCCGGCGCACGTCATCCATCACCACCTTGAACGACAGCCCGTGGTCCACCAGGCGGCGGTGCAAAGTGCGCTTGCTCATGTGCAGCCGGCGCGCCACATGCTCGGCGGTGGGATTGCCACCGGGTAGCTCCTCGGTGACGATGCTGCGCACGCGCTCGACCAGGGACGGGCCGCCGGGACTCCCGGTCCAGCCTGGCGGGCCTGCTCCACTGCCCTCGTTCGACATCCAACCCCCCGGGGGCGCGCCGCGGCGCGCCCCGAGCCCAGAATCGCCCGAGCGCGGCCGCATTTCCAGCCACTCGTGCCAGCTGACGCACCTGGACCCGTGCGCGTCACACACGGACATCCAGTGTGCCAACGCGGGCGTCGTGGCGTGCGGCGGGACTTCGGGTGGCGTTGCGCTACTCGAGCGACAGCCGCATGCCCAACTGTCCCGATATGTACTCGTCTGTGGCGCCACCTGCGATTGGGCGGCCCTCCATCGCGTCCTCGAGGGTGGGATCGAGGGTGAACGCGAAGCGCGTAAAGGACACCGAAGCCACGATGTCGAACAGGCTCGAGAGCTGGTGGCTCAGGGACATGCTCCCCTCCACGCCCGCGGCCGACGCATTGGGGAACCAGTCCTCCACATCGCCGGTCGACAGGGTGGGCAAGTAGAAGGCGGACAGGCCCATCGCCCAGGCCTCGCCCAGCGCGATGCTCGCGTCGAGGCCGAGCCGCAGGTGGTTGTAGCCGACGCTGGGCACTCCAGGCTCGAGCTCCACTCCTTCGCTCTCGGCATTGTCGATCTCGAAGGAGCGCACGGCGTAGGCGCCCACCAGCCCGAGCTCACTCGCGCCCAGGGGAAGGCGCGCACGCAGGCCGACCGAGAACCCATTGGCGCTGGTCGGGAAGCTGGTGGAGCCCAGCTCCGAATCCACGGCGAAGGCCATGTGGCCACGCAGCTCCAGGCCCAGGTGCGAGGTCACGGCATCGGCATCGCCGGCCATCGGATAGTAGTGAAGCGCGAGCACCACGCTCGGACCCGTCACGTCGTAGGTGTTGAGGCCACTCAGGTCGTCCTTGTAGGCGAAGCTGCGCGAGAGCGTGGCGAGACCCAGGGTCAGGTCGAAGGGCGAGGCCTGCTCGCCACTTCCGCCGTCATCGCCGGCCTCGGGCTCGCCGTCGTCCGCATCATCCCCGAGGGCGTCACCGTCCTCCTCGTCGTCGTCCGACCAGTCCGGCTCGGGCTCCGGCTCGGGCTCCGGCTCGGGCAGCGTTCCCTCTTCGATCAGGTCGCTCGCCGAGCGCCAGAAGCGCTTGCCGACACGCTTGGAGAGCGCGCGCGGGTTGCGTCCGCTGAGCTCGACCGAGCCCAGGGACATGCCGCTGCTGCCGTCGATCACTTCGATCTTCGCGCGCAGCACGCGCCCGTCACGCTCGACCTCGCCCTCGATCCAGACGCCGAGCTCGAGCTCCCGGCTGATCACGACGCGCCCCTCGGGTGACCCGGGATCGGCGTCCAGGTCGTCGGCGGCCGCATCCACGTCGGCTGTGCTCGCCATCGAGACCGACTCGGCCTTGAGGGCGCGCACCACCTGGGTGCGGACACGCGCGGAGCCCGGCCCCTCGAAGCCGCGCACCACCACGCGCCCCTCCTGGGCGCTCGCGGTGCCGGGCCAGCCCTGGATCGAAGCGCACAGCAGCGCGGTCGAGAGCAGACGGATCGACAAGCTCATGGGGTTCCTCCACAGTCGGGCGCGGCGACCCAGCGCCGGATGCACTCGATCTCGTCTTCCTCGAACGGCACACCCAGCGGCATGCGAGCCCCGCACGCCGGGGGGTTCAACAGCTTGCCGTAGATCAGGCTCGACTCCGGGTCGGCGGTGTCGAGCAGCAAGGCGCCGCTGTCGCCGCACCCACTGCCGGTGGCGGGCGCATCGCCGAGGCGCTCCAGCAGGCCCTCGGCCGCCAAGCTCAGGCCGGCCGCCGCGCTGCCATCGTCGTGGCAACCGGCCACCGCGCAGCGCATCTGGAGGAGCTCGCAGCCCTCGGCGCAGCCCTCCTCGGTGCCCGGCTCGTCGCCAGCGGACTCGCCGGCGGCGCCATCGTCGGCGCCCATGCCCGAGCTGCCGTCGTCCGCCGACGACATCGGGCCATCGCCGCTGGCACCATCGTCCATGCCACCGGTGTCGGTGTCGTCTGCCGCGTCCCCGTCGCCGCTCGACGCCGCGTCGCTACCTGTCGGACCGTCGTCGCCCGTGGCGGCGCTGCCGCTCGAGCCGCCCGTTGCGCCCTCGGCCGCCGTTCCCGTCGCATCACCGCTCTGGGCCTGAGCCGCGGCCAGGGCCTGTTCGAACTCGGCCCTGTTCTCGAGGGAGCCCGCTTCGCAGCCGAGCGCCATCACCGCCCATGGGAGCACCATCACCGGCGCGACATCTAGAACCGTCCTCATCCAATCCTCCGTAGGCGAAAGCGCCCTACTGGTGTGAGTCGCCGCTTGGGGGCAGACGGCTCACCTTTCTGGCGCCCCTGAAGTTGCGGGGTGCGCGCCCGGAGCCCGCCTGCGCGTCAACCATCCTTGCTCGCGACCACGGCCATCTCAGTGCGACGGCGAGGTGCGATCGGGTCAGCTCACCGGCGCGGCTGCGCCACGCGGTCGATCGTGGCTGACCCGATCGGCACGCGGGCGGTTGATGAGCGCCGAATGCGCCGAACTTTTCGCAGGCAACGTCCCACGATGGCGGCAGCCACCACCTTGAAGTGGTCAGACCTTCCTGCTTAAGTGGCGGAGGTCCGATGTCTTCCACCGCAGCGAGCGCCCCCCCACGCAACCTGCGCACCGCGCTCCCCCTCGCCCTGCTCCTGCTCCTTGGCTGCGGCGACGAGGAGCAGCGCGCAGGCGATGACGCGCTGCTCGACAAGCCGGAGCTCAGGACTGGCGAGGAGCAGCGCGAGCGTCTGTGCTCGCGCCCCGAGTCGGACCTCGTGATCGACGCCTTCTGCGGCGACGACGCCCCGCCGCTGAGCGGGCTGATGGATTTGCGCCAGGTGATGGGGCTGGGCGACAACGACAACGGCATCAACCAGGGCTACGCGGCGACCGCCAACTCCACCTCCCTGTCCCACCGCGGCGTCTCCGCCATCAACCCGCGCATCATCTTCTTTCGGCTCGAAAACGAGGACGTGGAGGACAACGTCGAGCTGATCGCCCTGGCCTACACGCGCGGCGAGCAGTTCGCCGAGCTGGTCGTGCGCAGCCGCATCGACGGCGAGCTGCAGTTCTACCTGGTCGCCTTCACCCTTCCCTGCGAGGAGAGCACGGCGGGCTGCCTGCCCGGCGACCTGCTGACCGAGGCGGTCGAGCAAGATTGGGGCGAGATCAGTGTCTACGCGGAGGAGGACCTGCTCAACACGCCCCTCGACTGCCGCGTGTGCCACCAGCCCGACGGCCCGGGCAGCGAGAAGCTCCTGCGCATGCAGGAATTCAGGCCGCCCTGGAACCACTGGCTGTGGCAGCACTCGGTCGGTGGCCGCTCCCTGATCGACGACTACTACGCGGCCAAGGGCGACGAGACCTTCGCCGGCATTCCCGGCCCGGACATCCTGACCTCCCAGCCCGGACTGCTGAGCGCGTTGGTCTTCTTCGCGGGCTCCGACGAGCAACCCAACGAGTACCGCAGTGATCTGATCGAGCCCGAAGTACGGCAGAGCGCCAACTCCCAGGGCGGCAATCAACCCGCGGACAACTCCGTGCCGGGCGAGAGCGAGACCTGGGAGCTGATCTACGAGCAGGCCAAGCGCGGCCGCGCGATCACGGTGCCTTACCACGACGTCAAGATCACGGACGCCGACAAGCTTGCCACCATGAGCGAGGCCTACGCGGCCTACCGCGAGGGCACCCTGCCGCGCGAGGATCTGCCCGACATCCGCGAGGTCTATCCGGACGATCCCGAGTTGCTGGCGCGCATCGGCTACACGACCGAGCCCGACATGGACGGCGAGGCGATCATGCTGCAGGCGTGCGGCCAGTGCCACAACGAGGACATGGACCAGACCCTCTCGCGCTCCCGCTTCGACGTGGACCTCACGCGCGTGGAGCCGATGGTGCTCGAGCGCGCCATCTCGCGCATCACGCTCCCGATCGACGACCCGGACGTGATGCCCCCGGCTCGCTTCCGCCACCTCGACGCCGCATCACGCGATCGCCTGGTCGAGTTCCTCCGGCGCTGACGTCGTGGTGCAAGCTGCTGATCGCCCTCATCGCAGTCGAGCTCAGGCCCGACCGCACCGCCCGGTTCCACGCGGACTTCGAAGCCGCCGTGCGCTGGCGCGCTTGCGCGCGCGACCACGCCTGCGCTAGCTTGGGATCGCGCTGCAGGGCGCACCCCGTCCGCGGGAAGGGAAGGTCCCACCTGTGGCCGGCAGTCAGCCGGTGAAGCGCCGCACACAGCCACGGTCTTGCGACCTACTTCTGCCCGCCAGCGGACAACGGGCCCAGAGAAGAGGTCGACATGCATCGTTCACTGCCCCCACGTCCCGATCCCGAGTCGGATCGCAAGCGCGCCAAGTCCCTGCGCAAGGGCCACGCGGCCGCCGCCCCGCAAGCCCTGGAGCGCATCGCCGTCCACCACCCACGCCTGCGCGGCAAGGCCCCGGCCGAAGTCGCGGCGGCGCCCTTCAAGCTGGCGGACGCCCAGCTCGTGGTCGCGCGCGAGTATGGCATCGACAGCTGGCCGCGCCTGATCGCGCTGATCGACTTCCTGCGCGAGGACCACGCGCGCCGCGAGGCACTCTTCCTCGCGGCCGCGGTGGACGATCGGCCGAAGCCGGCGGCCGACATGCTCGCCCACGCGCCGCAGCTCGCCGACGCGTCACTGCAGGCGGCCTGCGCGACCGCCAACGCCGCGCGGGTGGAGGCACTGCTCGCGCGCAACGCGCGGGGCGCCACCGCGGACGACGGGCCCCTGGGCGCGCCCCCGCTCTGGACCCTGTGCTGGTCGAACCTGCGGGCAGACGCCGACGACGACGAGGCCCGCGCGACGATCGCCCGACACCTGCTCGCGGCCGGCGCCGATCCCGATTGCAGCGCAGAGCGCGACGCCAGCTGGGGGCGCCACCGCTTCGGCGCGCTCTACGGCGCGATCGACAACCGCAGGCCCGAGCTGGCGCGCGTCCTGCTCGAGGCGGGCGCAGACCCGAGCGACGGCGAGTCCCTCTACCACGCCGCCGAGCATCCGGACACGCGCTGCATCGAGCTGCTGCTGCAGCACGGGGCGAGCCTGGAGCCCAAGGGCAACGCCATGGTACGCGCGCTCGATCAGCCCGGGACCGAGCGCGCCCGCCTGCTGCTCGCGGCCGGCGCGGACGTCAACGCACGCTGCGGCCCCATGTTCGAGCACATGCCCCTGCACCACGTCGCCCGGCGCGGCTGGGGCCTGGACGTGGTGGATCTGCTGCTCGAGCACGGCGCCGAGCTCGAGGTGAAGGATCCCGAGGGGCGCACGCCCTACCAGCTGGCCATGCTGCATGGCAATCGCGCGATCGCCGAGCACCTGCGGACCCGGGGAGCCGACCCCGCGACGGACCGGCGCCAGGAGCTGGTCGCCGCGTGCGTCGTGGGCGACCGCGAGGGCGCCCAGCGCGTGCTGGACGGGGGCGCGACCCGGATCGAAGATCTGGACGAGACCGACCACGCGATGCTCGTCATCGCCGCGGGGCGCGGCTTCACCGAAGGCGTGCAGTTGATGCTCGATCTGGGCTTCCCGCTCGAAACCGTGGGCGGTGAGTGGTGGGGCACCGGCCTCAACGTGGCCGCCGGCGCGGGCCACCCGGAGACGATGCAGGTCTTCCTCGACCGCGGCGCCGATCCGGAGCTCGAGAACCGCCACGGGGGCACCGCCCTGGGCGCGGTGGCCTGGCTCTCCACCCACTGGGGCAACGACGACGTCTTCGCGCGCGGGCGCACGGAGGCGCAACGCCAGCGGGCCTTGGTCGAGTGCGTGGATCGGCTGGTGGCGGCAGGCGCGGCGGTCCACGACAGGCACGTGGTCAACGCCTCGCCCGAGGTCGCCGAGGCCCTGCGCCGCCACGGCGCCAGCGGCTAACCCCATCCACCTGGGCGCGCTAGCCATAACGGGCCGGAGCGCACCTCGTCGCCGGGCGGCACACATTCCGCCGCCCGGCGCGGACGCATAGGATCCTCTGCACGAAAGGGGGACACATGTCGGACGAAGCGCTGTTGATCCGCGGACGGCTGATCCAGAGGCGCGTGGTGGGTGCCTTCGGACTGCTCTTTCCGTTCGTGCTGGTCGCGGCCAGCTTCCTGGCGGGCGCGCGCGAGTTGCTCCCATCGCTTAGCGCCTACTACGGCGACGCCGGCGCCCGCGACCTCTACGTCGGAATCCAGTTCACCACGGCGTGGTTCTTCTTCTCCTACCAGGGCCACGACCGGCGAGACCGCGTCGCGGGCAAGCTCGCGTGGGCCTCGACCCTGCTCGTGGCGCTCGTGCCATCGACCACCGACAACCAGCTGGCCAGCGACATCCACTTCTGGGCGGCGACCGCGGAGTTCCTCGTGCTCGCCTACTTCTCGCTCTTCCTCTTCACCGAAACCGGTCCCGACGGCCCCTCGCCTCAGAAGCTGATCCGCAACCGCATCTATCGCATTTGCGGCTGGATCATGATCGCCATCCTCACCCTGGCGATGCTCTACTACGTGCTGCTCGCCGGGAAGGGCACCTGGGTCGACGACTACCGCCCGATCTTCGTCCTGGAAACCGGCGCCCTGCTCGCCTTCGGCTTCTCCTGGATCGTCAAGGGAGAGACCCTCTGGAAGGACCAGGAGCCGGTGCCGGTCCCCGTACCGGCGTGAGTGTCAGCGGCCCTCTTCGATCAGGCGGGGAGCGCGACGTCCGGGCATCGGAGACTCGCGCTCGCCGTAGCGCCGCTCACACTCGACCAGGTCATGGCGCTGCAGGCACTCGCCCATGAAGGCGTCGCGCGGGGCGGCTCCCCGGCGCTCGGTGAAGATGCCAACCAGTTGGACGAGGCCCCAGAGCAGCAGCGCGATCAGACCGAGCTCGACCAGCTTGCGGAGGTAGCCGCCCACACCTGATCGTGCCATGGCGGGGACGCGTTGGGGAGTTGGCCTGGCCAGGGCCTGGCCAGGGCCGATCAACACGCACGAGGCCTCGGCCAGGCCAACTCCCAAGCCGCGTCCCCGCGTCAGCGGGCGTAGTAGGAGACCACCTTGGGATCGGCCGCGATGCGATCCCGGTGCTGGGCGAGCGCGGGCGCGAGCTTCTCGACCAGGTCGGCCGGCACGTGGTCCAGGGTGCCCTTGGCCAGGCTGCGCGACTGCACGAAGACCTTGAGGTCGGCGACCGTGAGCCGGCCGTCCGCGAAGTACTCTCCGCCGCCACGCGCGAGCAGACCGTCGAGACCGCGCACGTAGCTGGATAGCCAACCGTCGACGAGCTTGTCGCGCGCCTGCCGGAGCGCCTCCCCCTCGAGCCCGAAGGTCTGCACGATGTAGTGGCTCAGGTCCTCACACGCATCCATCGCCTCGTCGCAGTAGAGCGCCTGGATCGGATCCTCGGGGTAGAGGCCGACGAGCTTTCCGACGTAGCGAGCGAGGCTGTTCGACTGCGTCGCGCGCACGCCGTCGATCTCCATCACTGGTACGGAGTCGAAGGGCGTGGACTTGCGCATCTCGCGGAAGGCCGGGAAGGAGAGCCGGTCATCCTCGAACGCGATGCCCCCGCTGTGCAGAGCGATGCGGATGGGCTCGGCGCGGCCGCCGTCCATGTCGAAATAGGTCAGCTTGTAGGTCGTCATCCCGGGAGGCTATGCCGGTTGGGGGGCAGCGCCAAGGGTGGCAGCGCGCGAGGGCGGTGGCGCAACGGACGCGGCCTCGGCTGCCATACGGCCTGGCACGGTGCCTAGAAGAGCTTCTCGTTGAGTTGGCCGCGCAGGGCGCGATGGGCTTCATCGTAGGCTTCCCGACCGGAGGCCACTCGCTCGATCAGTGGCAGCGCACCGGCGTGGCTGTACTCCTTGCCGGGGGCTTCCAGGTAGTCGGCGTAGTCGCTCCAGCGCTGCTCCAGGTCGCCACCTGCGTCTCGGGTGCTGCCGAGCACACCTGACAGCTCGCCCGGCAGGGTCAGCTTCGCGAGCCCCCGATTGAACTCCGCGAGCTTCGGTAGGCAGCTTCGCAGTGTCTTGCCGTAGGCCTTGCCGAGCCGATCGCCCAGCTGCTCCATCGCCGTGATGCGCCCCATCTCGGACTGCAGCCGCGACTCGGACACGCCGGGAAAGGCGCACAGCGAGAACGAGCGCAGCTCGCCCTGGCGCAGCTGCTCGAGCGCGTGGCCCGCCTCGGCGTAGCCATGCGTGTCGTCCATCCGCCCCATCCAGAACATGCCGCCGACGATCAGCGCCGTCGCGATCGCGAGCCCGGCGGCGAGCCGGGTGCCCTGCCCAGTGTTCAGCTGCGCGAGCTCGTCATGCATGCTGGCGGACCGCTGAACCGGTGCCAGTGAATTGTCGTCCTTGTCGCCCATGCCCCGCCTCCCCATGGCCGCGAGCCATCCCAAGCAGCTCGAGCAGCGAACGTGTCGCCGGGTTGCCTTGCAACCACGGACAGAGGCTGCACTTCCGTTGTCGCGCCACCGCACGCGTGCCGCAATGGCTCGCGCGCGCTATTCGCTCGCCCTGTCAGCGAGATCGCAAAGGTCGCACGTTTGTCACCGGCCGCGCGCGCCCAGCTGTCAGGTGCGCTACCGAATCAGCACGACCTCGCTCGCACCACATTCGTACCCGCGCTCACAGCAGGCGCGCGGGCGGCGGCGGTCGTAGTCGCTGTCGGCCAAGGCCCACCAACACCGCGACCACCATGCACCCTGCGCTACGTGTCCCCGTCCCGCTCCAAGAGCGCCCGCCCGTCCTTCAGCACCACACGTCCAACGCGCCGCGCCGGATTGCCCGCGATGTAGCTGTGGGAAGAGAAGCGCCCCTGCACGTAGCTCTGGGCCGCCACGAAGCTGTGGTC
>JAPPOT010000450.1 GCA_028817855.1 Myxococcales bacterium | reverse complement strand
CGCGTGCAACGCGATGAACGCGAGCGAGGCGACGCCCAAGACCTGCGACAACGACCGCGACGATGACGACGACGACCTGATGGACTGCGAGGACCCGGACTGTCACGCGTTTGCCATTTGCCGCAGGACGCTGACGGTGCCGGACGAGAGCATGGGCGACGACGACTCCCCCCAGGATGGTGGGCCCGAGCCGCCACCCAATGCTCCCACGGACGACGCTGACGACGAGCCCGAGCCGCCGCCCGCAGTAATGGACGCCGGCGTCGACAGCGGCGTGGACCTGCCCTCCGATGCCGGGCTGGTCGAAGCCGACGGAAGCATGCCGGACGTCTGTGATCCTCTCTGCGCAGACGACGAGTTCTGCAACGACGGGACCTGCGAGACCGTCGGCTCGAGCGCGACCGGTCGCTTCGAGGTGCGCATCCTCTCGGCGACGGTGCCCGACCGCAACTTCATCCACCAGTGCTACGACGTGCTCTGCGACAACATGATCTCGATCCCGTGGGCGCTTTGCGACTGCGCGCCGGCCACCTACGTGCGCGTGCTGCACTCGCGCGCGGGTGTCTCCGTGGAGGCCGGTATCACCGAGTTGTCCGTCGACACCCTGACCCCGGAGTGGAACGAGGCCTTCGAGGTGGACCTGGAGCCGGGCGATGTGCTGATCTTCGAGGTCTTCGATGACGACCCCGGGACCGACACGCTGATATACGCCTGCTCGCCGGATCTGACGGACCTGGCGGACGGTCCGATCGAGTGCATGACCGCGGCAGGTCCACCCGATGGGATGCTGCACGGAGTCAAGGCCGAGATCACGCAGCGCTAACCTGGCCCCTCGAGCGTGCCCGAGCTGACGCGGTGCTCGCTGTCGGGCAAGGGCAAGGGCAAGGGCAAGGGCGGGCTACACCGGGTCGTGGCCGAGGTAGCGCAGGCCGGTCGCGATCGGGCAGCGCCCGCCGTAGTGGGCCTCCAGGGCGGCGAGCTGCGATACCAGCTGTCGCCGACGCGCGGGCGCCAGATCCAGTCTCTGGAGCGCCTGCAGGAGGTAGAAACGCAGCAGCCACTCGTGGGGATGCTCCGCGTTCAGGGTGTCGCCCACCGCGCAGAGATCGTCCGCGCGCGAGGGGTCGTCGCCGCGACCGACCACGCGCTCGTAGAGCCGGTGCATCGCGCTGGCCGGCGCGCGTCCCGGCACATGCTCCGATGGCCACCGGGCGGGCGGCCAAAACCCGGGATCGATGGCGCCGCGCATCACGCTCGTCACGCTCGCGCCCGGGATGCGCGCGACCGCCCCATGCGTCAGCGGCGTCTCGCCGCGCAGCACCTGCGCCTGTTCGAAGCACTCGATGCCGGCACGCTCTGAAGCCGTCGTGTCGGCGTGGATGGACAGGGCCGGCTCGCCGCCCGCCACGACCGCGACCCCATCGTGCCAGCAGACGCCCTCGGCCAGCACGCCATCGACGGCGGCCGCGCACGCCCCCTCGAAGCGGAGCACCAGCCCGGCACGAGCCCGCTCCACGTGCTCGAGCCGGCCGATCAGGGACAGCCCACCCTCGAAGCTCACGGTCGCGACCTCGCCCGATGCGCGCGCGGTCTCGAGGGCGCCGGCACCGCCCGCCTTGAAGGCAAAGCCCGCGCAGGCGTCCTCCAGCACCTCGGACAGCTCGGCGAAGTCGCGCACCACGAAGAGCTGCGGCTGCGGCCGCGTGATGTCGTAGCCCACCCGCACGCACTCGGTGGTCAGCGGCAGCTTGCGCACCTGCGGGTCGTGGCAGAAGTGACTCTCGCCCAGCGAGGACAGCAGGCCCGCACCGTAGAGCTTGTAGTCGTCGGGCGTGCCGACCAGGCCGTACTCCACCGTCCACCAGTACAGCCGAGCGAGCTCGGCCGCTTCGCTGGGCGGCGGACTCTCGGCCACCAGGCCGGCGAGCGCCTCCTCCGCCTCGCGCACCTCGTCCTCGCTGGCGTCGCGCTGCTCCTTGATGATGCTCAACCGCCGGATCGCCTCGTAGAGCTCGGCGTCGTGGCGCGAGCCGAACGCGCGCATGCCGTAGTCGCCGATCTCGCGCAGGAAGCGCGCGTAGCCGGGGTCCGGCAGGATCGGCGCGTGCCCACCGGCCTCGTGAATGA
>JAPPOT010000436.1 GCA_028817855.1 Myxococcales bacterium | reverse complement strand
AGCCTTGCCACGCTACTCATCCTTGCCGTGGCGCTCTCGTCCTCCCACGAGCGTGGCGGCGTGTGGACCTTCGCCCTTGCGTGGCTGGGCGTCCTCGCCCGCCCGGAGACGCTCTTCTTCTCCGGCACGCTCGGCGCCATGCTGTGGCTGCAACAGCGCCGCGCGCGGGCGCTCGCGGCGTTGCTCGGTGCCGCTGCGGCATTGCTCGCCTGGGTGCTCTACTGCCTGAGCGTCAGCGGCCATCCGTGGCCGAACACCCGGTATGTCAAGGCCGCGACGGATCCACTCACGGGGCTCGCCTACCTGGTGCTCGAGGTGCTGCTGCAGCGACCCTGGGTGCTCGGCGTCTCCGGTCTCGTGGTACTGGGGCTGATCCTCGCTCGACGGCGAGGGCCGCTGCACGCGCTGATGTTGGCGTGGCTCGTCACGGTGGTCGGCATCTCTCTGACACGCGAGGTGACACCCGGTGCCCTGTTCTTTCACTACCGCTACTTCGTGATCGTGGCACCGGTCCCCATCGTAGCCTTCTGCGTCGCGTTGACCACCATCGAACGGTCATGGCTGCGATGGGCTTGCGCGACGCCCGTCGCAATCATATCGCTCTTGCAGTGGCCGCAGATGAAGGCGCTGCAGAGCGCGATGGAGCAGGACATCCACCAGCTTCATACCGGGCCCGCGCAGCATCTTGCTCGCGAGCTACAGCCAGATGCCGTTGTCCTGGTCGAGGGGGCAGGTGCAATGCGCTATTGGATGCCTCGCTCGGTGCGTGTGGTCGACATGGTGGGGTTGAATCATCGCGCCATCGCACACGCGGTGTCGCCGCTCCATCAGGGCTGTCTGCTCATTGGGGAACGCCCGACCCACGCTGCGGTCCCCGACGAGTGGATGCCGACGGTCTCGACGCTCTTTGCTCTGGAACCCCTCGGCGCCTTCGTCGACGATCGTCACCACAGCGGTCGCCGAGTGTTCAAGCGCCAGCTGCACCTCCTCCAAGTGCTGGGGCCCAAACCCCAGGCAGTGGCGGCCTGCAATCAGGCCCTGGATGGCCCCCGCGGGTCTCCTGCGGCTCCGGGCAGGCCCGCGGACACATCCGGCGCGATCCGGTAGAGCACCCCCATCAGCGCGAGCAACAGAAACGCGCGGAGGAATATCGCGCTGGTGAATGCCTCCGTGTAGGGGCCGCCAGCCGCGGCGGCGCCCCCCAGTGGGAACTCTCCGATTTCGAAGACCACCGCAGCGTACAGAAAGGGGAAGATCGCGATCGTGGCGATGTCGATCAGGATGACTAGCGAAGCCAGAACGAGAAAGGCCGACCTGCTCGACGCCGCCATGGTCAGGAGCAGCGGTGGCATGAACCAGAGGTTGAATTGGGGCGAGTAGATACGATTGAGCACCAACAGGGCCACGCACACGAGTACCACCTTGGGCGCCCACTCGAGCTGCCGTCGCGTAAGCAGCACCAGGCAGCCCAACCCGATCGAGAACAGCGCGGCGTAGCGCTCCAGAGGCAAGGGTCCGAGCCAGAGTTCCAGCACGCCCAGCACGGTGTCGGGTGCAAGGACCCGCTCGGCGTGGAAGGTGTAGGTACCGAGCCAGTGGGTCACGTGCCCGTGCCTGGCGAGATCCCCGATGATGTAGGGGGCGTTGACGGCAGCAACCACGCTCACCGCCACAGCCATGGCGCGGGGAAGCTGCCGCCGCATCGTCGCCCTGTCCGCCGCGAGCTGCTGCACGGCGATCGCGATGACCGGATACCACTTGAGCGTGAAGCCCACCGACCACAGGCCCACCGCCCACATGGGTCGCCCGCGTCGATGGGCCAGGTAGCCCGCGAGCAGCAGCACCGCGACCAGGCTGTCGTAGCGCACCGGAGAGATCAGCAGGACCGTGGGTAAGCACATCCACAGTGCGGTGGCGGCGGTCGCGCGCAGAATCCCGAACGGTCGCGCCAACGCGAAGATCAATCCAGCGCAGGCGAGGTCCGCCACGAGCGAAACCGCGACCTGCAGGCGCAGCGCGCCGTCGAAACCATCCGCAGAGGTCAGCGCGCCGAGAAGCCAGAAGAGCGAGCCGGCGCCGGCGGGATACTCGCGTGTGAAGTCCACGTACGGAATCCCGACGCGGGCGCTATCGAGGAACTGCTCCCAGGCGCCGATGTCGGCACAGAGATAATGCCAGGGCGCCGCACTCTCGCAGTTTCCGAGGATCCAGAGACTGAAGCGCAGCTTGGCCAGGGCGCCGCCGAGGATCATCAGCCCCAGCAGCGCCACCGGCAGCGCGTGCCGGGGGATCATCGGCATGGGCTCCCCGCTTCGAGCTCACGACCCATGGCCTGCAGCCAGCCGTCGCCGCGCGCGCTCTGCTCCAGATCCGAAAGCATCTGACGAGCCTGCTGCGTCTGGCCGCGGGCGATCGCAAGCTCGATGCCGATCGCCACCGTGTGGCGGTTGTCGCCTTCCTCCCGCGCGATGCGAAGGGAGCGCTCTGCTGCATCGACCTGACACAGCCGAGCGCGTAGGAGCGCTGCAAGGAGCTGCACGGTCGGCAGATTCTCGTGAACGTGTAGGCCGGGTGCGAGGTCAGCAAGCGCCGTGCCGTACCGCTGCCGCGTCGCCTCGTCCCGGCTCGGCGAGAGCCCGTCAGCTCCGCCGCCCCTCAGGTCCTGGGACAGGCGCAGCAGCGCGCGTTGAAACCCGACGTAGGCTGCGGCCCCCGGAACCGCGTCGATGGTCGATAGCTCATGCCTCGCGCGAGCCCGCTGCGCACCGGAAAAGGTTCTCAGCGCCAGATTGGGCCAGACCACACGGATGGTCTGTGCGGATGGCAGGTCCCGCACGAAGAGCACATGACGGTCGCCGATGCTCGCCACGCCGAAGCGTGGATCGCGCACCAGGGCCGCGATCGACGCGGCATGGGTAGGCCGGTTGTGCCGTAGCACGATGGCGTCGCCCCGCTTCTGCTCGACGAGCGCGAATAGATCCCGCGGGTCCTTCAGCGCTGCACCTGCGCGTTGTAGGACGTCCAGCGGATAGATCGCCTGCCGACCATCCACGAGCACCTTGCTGTCGGGTACTGCAAAGCTCAGGTACCAGGCGTCTTCCATCAGTCCGATGATGCGGGCCCGGGGACGGTGACGCGCGAGCCACCGTCCCTGGGCAGTGGGCAAGTTGCGCGCGGAGACTCCCAGGCCCACGTCCTGGTACGGCGGGCGGGCGGCCGCAACCCAGGGCACCACCACGACACCGGCGAGCGCGAGCGCACCGAGCGACAAGGCGCCCTGTCGGAGCCGCTGTTGCGAGACGGCCCAGCTGCGCAGGCGCAAGCCGACACCGTGGGCCAGGAAGGGGGCAGCCAGCAGCAGCGCATGACCCACGAACCGCACCGAGCGAATGGCCATCAGCAACATGCCCACAGCCACGATCCACTCCGACCGGGTCAGGTGCCCCGCACGCCACATCGGCACGGCAACCCACGAAAGCAGCAGACCCGCGGCGATGCACGAGGCCCAGTCCCAAGGGTCATGACTCGAAGCGAGGGGCATCCACTCCCCGATGAAATGGCGCGTTCCTTCGCTGCCGATGTGCTTGAAGGTCTCCAGGAGGATCGAGGGGCCCCAGGGCGATACACAGCTGGCGATCGCGAGAGTCAGCATAAGGATCGCGTAGGTGCGCTGCAGGCTCCGGTCGCCGAAGTGACCGACGATGAAGGCGCCGGTGCAGAGAAAGGCCAGCGGGCCCGAGCCGTGCGTGTTGACCCACACCACCTGGAGCGCACCCAGCATGCCGATGACCGGCCAGCCGCGCTTTCCCGCACCCTCGCGTGCCAGCCGCACCAGCCCCGCGAGCAGCAAGCCACAGGCCAGCAAGCCCAGAATGTGTGGCCGCATGCTGAAGCGAATCCGCACGTCAGGGATGGCCCACAACAGGATCAGCACGCAGATCCATGGAGCCCACGTCGACCGGTCCGCGGTCCGGACCAGCACGGCGCCGAGAATCGCGAGCAGCACGACCTTGGCGACGACGAGCGCATCGGCACCGCCGAGCGAGTGGAGCATCCAGAACAGCAAGCCGGCAGCCCAGTTGTGATTGCGCCAGGGCTGCGGAGCGTCGAAGTAGAACGAGAACGTGTCGTGGTCCGGGACTCGCCCAAGCGCGACGATCTGTCGCCCTGCCGCAAGGTGGCCGAAGAGATCACTGGTCCAGAGCGGACACAGGGCGGCCCCCCCGACAACCGCGGCACCGGCGCATGCTGCCCACCACGCCCAGCTGTTCCCGGTGTCGGCGCGCACGGTCGACCGAAAGGGTAGCGCAACAGGGGCCGCGGAAGCCAGGTGAGCCCTCGAGCGACGGGCCTCGCCTAGCGGCGGCGGTACGTCGAGGAGTTCGAGTGCGTATCTGGCGGGCCCTGGGCGAAGCTCGAGCGGCTCACCCGCGCCGGCGCCAAGCCATGTCTACGTCCTGTGTCGCCGCGTACTGATCTTGAATGCGGATCAGCTCGCTGTAGGTAGCGGGCATACGGCCAGCGAAGGCGAGCAGGACGCGCCCGGTGGCTTCGGCGTCGGAGGCGGCGCGGTGGGCGTTGTCGAGGGGGACGCCCAGGCGTGCGCAAACCTCCCCAAGCTTGTGGCTGCGCTCTTCTTTGTCGAGCTCGCGCGACCAGACCAGCGGATCGACCCAGGTGACCTCGGCCTGATAGGCGGGCGGGGCACTGGCACCGCGCTCGGCCACGGCGCGATCGAGCTCGGCGTGCAAGAACCGCCGGTCGAAGACCGCGTTGTAGGCCACTGGCAGGTGGCCCTCGAGCATCGCCGTCAGCTCGGGCAGCACCTCGCGGAAGGAGGGCGCGCCGGCCAGCTCCTCGTCGGTGATGTTGTGGACCGCGCGCGACTCCTCGGGCACGGGGATGCCCGGGTTGACCAGCCAGTTCTTGAGCGCGCTGAGCTCGCTGCCGTCGAAGCAGACGACGCCGATCTCGATCACTCGGTCGGTCTCGGGCGACAGGCCGGTGGTCTCGAAGTCGATCACCGCTAACTTCTGCTCGGCCCAGCGGGCCGCCGGATCGAGGTGGGCGCTCAGGCCCTTCACGTCCTGCACGCCGGCAGCGATCAGGTCCGCAATGCCCGGATAGTGGCGCCCCGTCGGAAAGCAGCCGCAGACATCCTGAATCGAGGCGCGCATCGACGGCGCCAGGAGATCACGCCGACCGATCTTTGACAAGGGTGAACGTCATCGCGGGAAGGTGCGACACTCTGCGCGTGAGCGAGCCCCGCTACCGCGGTCGCCTGGCACCGTCGCCTACCGGCCGAATTCACTTCGGAACCGCGCGCACCTCGCTGGTGGCGTGGCTGCGGGCGCGCGCGGCCGGCGGGACGCTGGTGATGCGGATCGAAGATCTGGATCCTCCGCGCGTGGTGCCCGGAGCCGCCGACGCGATGCTCGAAGAGCTGCGCTGGCTCGGCCTCGACTGGGACGAGGGCCCGGACACGGACGGCCCCCACGCCCCCTACGCCCAGTCGCGGCGCGGCGACCGGTACAAGCAGGCGCTCGCGCAGCTCGCCGCTGCGGGGCATACCTTCGAGTGCAGCTGCACGCGCAAGGAGGTCGCGGCGGCGTCGAGCGCCCCCCACGGCGACCTGGGACCACGCTACCCGGGCACCTGCCGACACGGCGCCACCCACCCCGAGCGTCCCCGCTCCCTGCGCTTTCGCATGGACGCGCCGGGCGCGAGCTTCGACGACGTCGTGCACGGCGCGGTGCCACCCTCGCCCCCCGACGACTTCGTCGTGCGTCGCTCCGACGGCCTCTACGCCTACCAACTCGCCGTGGTGATCGACGACATCGCGATGGGCATCACCGAGGTCGTGCGCGGAGACGACTTGTTGAGCTCTACGCCCCGCCAGCTCGCGCTCTACGACGCGCTCGGCAGCACCCCGCCCGCCTTCCTCCACGTTCCCCTCGTGCTCGGGCCCGACGGCGCACGCCTGTCCAAGCGCCACGGCCACATCGCCATCGCCGACTACCGCGACGCCGGACACTCACCCCAGCGGGTCGTCGGCGCACTGGCCCACACCCTGGGGCTGGCGCAGGCCGGCGAGGCGATCACACCGCACGCACTGATCCAACGCTTCGACCTGACGGTCCTTCCGAGGGAGCCCACCACGCTGAACGACGCTCTCTGGGTGGGCTAGCAGGCCGGTGGAGAAGTGTTTTGCGTGGATGCCGGAGCGCGACGGCGCTCGATTCGCCGCCTCGAGACGAGGAAATGCCGAGTCCTTCGAGTCGAGCGGACGCGCCAAGCGGGGGTCGTCCCGCCGGCAGGCGCGTGAATGACTTCTTCTCCGGCCTGCGAGCCGCCGCTGCCCAGGAATCTGCCCACCGGCTGGAGGACTGGGACCACGGCGCCCTAGAACTTGTCCTTGGCCGTACGAATCGCTCCGAAGATGCTGCCGGCGTCGTCGCTGGCGCCGCGCTCCTTCGCGCTCTCGATCACCTCCGGTGCGTCCCAGCGCAGGAAGGGATTGGTGTCGAGCTCGTCGGCGAGCTTGGCGCCCATGGTCGGCTCGCCCTGGTCACGGACCGACGCGGCCCACTTGGCGCGCGCCTCGATCGCTGCGCTGCCGGGCTCGATCGCGGCCGCGAATTTGAGGTTGCCCTGGGTGTACTCGTGACCGCAGTAGATGCGCGTCTCACCTGGCAGCTCCCTGAGCTTGGCGAGCGAGCGCTGCATCATCGGCATGTCGCCCTCGAAGACGCGGCCGCAGCCCGCGATGAAGAGCGTGTCCCCGCTGAAGACGCAGCCGTCGATGATGTAGGCGATGGCACCCAGCGTGTGGCCCGGGATCTCGAGCAGGGACACGTCGTGGCCGGCAAAGGAGAGGCCGTCGCCCTCGCGCAGGCCGCGGGTCTGCCGCGGGATCCGACCCTTGTCCAGGTCATATGCGCTGCCCAGCACCTCCAGCTCACCGTGGGCGTCGCACAGCGCCTCGATCCCACCGACGTGGTCCCAGTGATGGTGGGTCAGCCAGATGGCCGAAAGGGTGACTCCCTCGCGCTCGATCGCGGCTTCCACGGGCGGCGCCTCCGAGGGGTCGACCACGACCGCCCGATCCGCGTCGTCGATCAACAGGTAGGCGTAGTTGTCGGAGAGGCAAGGGATGGTGACGATTCGCATGGCGCGCAGAATGCCCCGTTTTGGGCGCAGGCGCAGTCAGCGGTCGACAATTTCCCACCTGGCCAGGAGTTTCGTCGCGCGCCGCCGGTCGGGTAGTATGGCCGCACACCCGTCTTCGGGAGGGATCATGGTAGCCAGGCTTCTGTTGGTACTGGGCCTGCTCGCTGCGGCCACGCCCGCGCTGGCGGACGGCGACAACGTGGTGGTGCTCGGGCTGCGCTCGATCGAGGGAGACGACGACGTCGCCAACGACGTAACCGATCGCCTGCGCGAGGGCGTCGCCACGGTCCCGGGGTGGATCGCCTCGCCGACCGCGGTCTCCATGTCGCAGATGAGCCTGGCCCACGGCTGCGACGAGTTGGATGCGGCCTGTCTCGGCGACATCGCCCGAGGCCTGCAGGCGGACCGTATCATCTACGGCACGGTGCGACGCACGACGGCGCGCGAGGACTACGACTTTGCGCTCGGGCTCAGCCTCTACGACGCACAGGCGGGCGCGATCACCAAGCAGGTGGATGACACCGTCCCGCGCGCCGAGGCCAACTACGACGCCCTGGGTCCGCGCGTCGAGAAGCTGCTGGGGCGCCTGAGCTCGACGCTCCAGGGCGGCGCGATCGCGGTCCAGGTCAACGTCCCGGACGCGGACGTGCGCGTCAACGGCCAGAGCGTGGGCAAGGCGCGGGACGGCTCGCTGCGCCTTGAGGGCCTGCAGGACGGACAGTACCGCATCGAGGTGCACAAGGACGGCTTCACGCCGCACGTCAGCACCGTGACGATCGTGGAGGGCACGGAGACGATGCTGTCGGCGGTGCTCAACCGAGAAGGGATCGATCCCGCCGACTACCCGGCAGAGGCCAGCTCGGGCCACGAGCTGGCCTGGCTCGGCTGGTCGCTGATCGGCGTGAGCGGCGCAGCGCTCGTGGGCACCGGCGTGGCGATGCTGCGCATCAACTCGATCGACGAGGAAGAGCTGCTCAACACCTACCGCAACCAGGTCGCGATCGGAAACGTGAAGGCGCGCGAGGAGGGCACACGTGTCTTCAACGACGTCTGCGACGCGGCCGAGGGTGGCTTCGAGTACGAGCTGCAGCGATCAGACATCGAGGAGGTCGCCGACCTCTGCGCCGAGGCGGACACCTGGGAGGTGCTGCAGTGGGTCTTCGTCGGCACGGCCGTCGTGGCGGGCGGCGTGGGCACCTACCTGGTGCTGACGGCCGAGCCCGAGTCGAACGAGCAGGTGCGGCGCAGCGGGCCTGCGTCCCGGTGGGCGATCCAGCCCAGCGTCGGCCATCGCAGCGCGCGCGTGACCGCCACGCTGCAGTTCTGAGGCCACGGTGCGAATCGTCGGCGGCGAGCTCTCCGGCCGCGTGATCGAGGCGCCCGTCGGACGCGACACCCGGCCCACCAGCGACCGCGTGCGGGAGGGCATCGCCGGTGCGCTCGCAGCCCGTGGCGCGATCGAGGGCGCTGCCGTGCTCGACCTCTTCGCCGGCAGCGGCGCGCTCGGCTTCGAGGTCCTGTCCCGCGGCGCAGCGCGGCTGCTGTGCCTCGACAGCGACCGCCGGGCGCTGCGCTGCATCGAGCGAAACGCCGCGAGCCTGGGGCTGACGGACCGGACTCGGGTGGTCAAGCTCGACCTCGCGGCCACACCTGCGCGAATCGGCCAACGCATTGCCGAACTGGACCCCGGCCCGTTCTCGCTGGTCTTTGCCGATCCCCCCTATGCCGATATTGCCGTCGTGCCCGCCCTGCTGGCGGCACTGGTTGGGCAAGGCCTGCTGACGCCCGGTGCCTTCGTGGCGATCGAGCACCCGCGCGGCCAGCCGCCGGCGACGCCGGAAGGCTTCGAGCCCCTCTCGAGCTACCGCTACGGCGACACCGGCGTCGCCCTTTGGCAAAGCATCGCGTAATCTGCGTCACCGTGCTAAGGCTTGGCCGACCCGAGCAGGCCCGGGCGGACAGCAGCAGGAGAGCTGGATGACAGCCGCGATCTACGCCGGAACCTTCGACCCGATCACCAACGGACACATCAGCATCATCCGGAGCGGGCTGGTGGCATTCGACGAGATCATCGTCGCCGTACTGACGAACACGAAGAAGGCGCCGATGTTCAGCGTGGAAGAGCGGATGGAGATGATCAAGGACGCCATGAACGGCGACGACCGGATCACCGTCGACCGCTTCGACGACGGTCTGCTGGTCGACTACGCCCGCCGCAAGGGCGTCCGGGTGGTGCTGCGTGGGCTGCGCGCCGTCGGTGACTTCGAGCACGAGCTGCAGATGGCGAACATGAACCGGCACCTCGACCCGGACATCGAGACCGTCTTCATCATGGCCAGCGACTACTTCTTCGTGAGCTCCACGCTGATCAAGGAAGCCGCCTCGCTCGGCGGCGACCTCCAGGGCATCGTGCCCGAGGGCGTGGCCGCCAAGCTGCGCGTGAAGTTCGGGCGGCAGACCGACCGGCGCGCGTAGCCGGCGTCGACCAGCTCGCGGATCACCGGCAAGGCCTCGAGGCTGACGCGCCCTGCGCGCAGCTCGTCGATCGTAGCGGTGCCGCTGTCGACCGCGTGGGTCACACGCAGGAAGCCGAGCAGATAGCCCACGTCGCGCGCCACGCCACCGGCCCGGTAGGCGCGCTCCGCGATCCACACCGCCTCGTCGGCGCCGAAGCGCTCGTCGCGCCACAGCGCGCGCGCGGTCTCGGCAAAGCTCGCGCCGCGGTGCATCATGTCGGCGGCGACCACGCGCGCCGCCAGCGTGCGCAGGCGCGTGGCGTCCATGAAGCCATGGGCGCGCTCCAGGTAGAGGGCAACCCCCTCCTGGTCGACAAAGGAGCCGGCCGTGCCCCACTCGAGGAGCCGCAGGGGCTGGGTGCGCCCGTTCGCGGCGGCCACCAGGTGGCCGAGCACCTCGTGCACCGCGAGGCGCCGGGCCTCCACGTGGCCGAAGTCGCGATTGGCGAGGAAGACCGTGCGCTCGCCGGCCGCTGCGCCCGCTGCCAGGCGCGGGTCCACGCGTACCTCTACATCGAGACCGATCGCCCCCGCCAATCTGTAGACGAGGGAGGCGAGGCTCTCTGCGCCATCGGCGGCGACGCTCCGCGGCTCCGGATCGGGGTCGACCTCATCGAGGATGCGGCGCGCCAACGCGGCGAGGGGCACGGGGCCATCGGCCGTGGGTGCCAGCTGGTTGCCGTTGCCATAGCGGCGCGCGGAGAGCGGCCGTACCGCGCGCGGGCGGCCGATGGCGTCGATCAGCATCAGCTCCAGCTCGAGCTCCTCGAGCCGCGCCTGGTAGAGGACACCGCCCGGAAGGTCGCCGGCTTCGCTGCGCAGCTCATCCAGCAGGGCAAACGCGGCCGCGGGCACGCGCCGCGGCGCGAGCTGCCACTGGGGCGCCGGCATTTGCCCACCGGCCAGCTCCCGGGTCAGCCGGCGCCGCTCCTCGTGGGCGTTTTCCGCGGTCACCGCGGGCAACATGCGTGCCGCCGTGCACAGGGCCTTGAGGCGCAGCTCGAAGCGGCGCACATCGCCCAGGGGGGGCGATGGCGTCTGCTTGGAGCGCGCGCGGGCGGCGCGGTGTGCCGGGAGGATCGGGGGCATGTTGGGGTGGGAGTGTCCTACAGTAGTGCGGTGGCGCG
>JAPPOT010000452.1:1200-2137 GCA_028817855.1 Myxococcales bacterium | reverse complement strand
GCCGACGACCGAGCGTTCCAGAAACGCTATATGACGCTCCCCTTCGATGTGCCCGACGCGCGCTTCCGCAAAACCGTTGCGACCCTGGACGGCGACGAAGGCGTGTATCCCTCTGATCCGGAGAAACTCAAAATGCTCAAACCCGTGCTGGCAGACGGCTCCGTCACCTTCGGGGGCCAAACTCATCCGGCGGACGGCAACGCCTGCATCATTGTGACCACGCCGGAAAAAGCGGACGCGTTTTCCCAGGACAAGAACATCCGGGTCAAACTCTTGGGCTTCGGCCATGCCCGCGCGGAGAACGGCTATATGCCGGAAGCGCCGGTACCGGCGGCCCGCAAAGCGCTGGAGCAGGCCGGCCTGGACATCAAGGCCATGGATGCGGTGAAAACCCACAACCCCTGCGCGGTGAACGATATTTACTATCTATTTCGCCCGGGAAACCGGCTTTGACGTCAACAAGATGAACAACTACGGCTGCACCTTGGTCTGGGGCCATCCCCAAGCGCCCATGGGCACCCGCGGTATCATCGAGATGATCGAAGAACTGGTCGTCCGCGGCGGCGGCAAAGGCCTGTTCACCGGCTGCGCCGCCGGCGACACCGGCATGGCCGTCGTGATTGAGGTGGAAGACCGGGGGTAAGCGGTTAGCTGCCTTCCGTCGCTTTCGTTGCGGCACAAATGACGGCACCCCCTCGCGTCATGCGCGGATGTGTTCCGCGTATCCACGTTAATAAGATTTTGAAACACAGAGCACACAGAGATCACAGAGTTGGTTAATGGATCGGCTAAAGCCGATCCCTAATTTTCCCTTCTCTTCTTTCTCTGTGTCCTCTGTGCGCTCTGTGTTTCATAAATTGGATTTACACGTCTGCACCTTAACAAGACGCGTCGGGCAACTGCTAACCGCCCTCGATCTCTTCCCGTTTCATTTCCA
>JAPPOT010000452.1:0-1190 GCA_028817855.1 Myxococcales bacterium | reverse complement strand
CGCTTCGGCGGCTTGCAGCCTATCCGCCGTCTCCTGGTATCGCTCCGGATTCTTTTGGAAGAGATCCGGATCGTTCAAGGTTGTTTGGCAGGTCGCAATGGTGTCTTCGAGATCGCGCATCTGGCCCGGGAGGGTCTCCAGGGCGTAGACGTCTTTGTAGGAGAGTTTGGTTGCCGATCCGGAGGGCTTGGATTTTTCGGGCGTTTTTTGTTTTGACTTGGATTTCGCAGGTTGATCCGGCTCCTCACCCGCACCCGCGCCCCGTTGCGCATCCATATCCGAATAGCCGCCCGCATACTCCAGCCAGCGGCCGTTACCTTCCGAGGCAATGACAGACGTTGCCACCCGATCGAGGAAATCCCGATCATGGCTGACGAGGAGCACGGTGCCCGGATAGTCGGCGAGCATTTCCTGCAACAGGTCCAGAGTCTCCAGATCCAAATCGTTGGTGGGCTCGTCCAGGACCAAGAGGATGGACGGCCGGGCCAGGGCCTGGGCGAGCATGAGCCGTCCCCGCTCGCCGCCGGACAGCTCCCTCACCGGGGTACCCGCCTGTTCCGGACCAAACAGGAAGTCTTTCATATACCCGACAACGTGTTTCTGCTGACCGTTCACGGTCACCATATCGCCCCGCCCGCCGGTGAGCACATCGGAGAGCGTCTCTGTCGGTTTCAGGGACTCCCGCCGTTGATCCAGCGAGGCGAGTTCCACTGCCGAGCCCAGATAGGCTGTGCCCGCATCCGGCTCAAGTTCTCCGATCAGCATGTTCAGCAGGGTTGTCTTACCGGCGCCATTGGGTCCGACAATGCCGACGCGGTCGCCCCGGAGGATACGGGTGGAGAACGAAATCACGATAGCCCCGCCCCCGAAAGATTTGGAGATATCCTCCACCTCGATGACCCGCTTGCCAGACGTCTCCGCCTCGGAGACCGTCAGTTTGACATTTCCCGTCGCTGAGCGGAGCGTGCGCTTTTTCTCTCTGAGCGCATACAGATCCCTGAGCCGCCGCTGGTTCCGTTTTCGCCGCGCCGTCACGCCGTGGATGAGCCAATGGGTCTCCCGATGGATTTTACGATCGAGCTTGTGGCGTTCCGTTTCTTCCTGCTCAAACACTTCGTCCCGCCACGCTTCAAATCCTTCGAACCCCTTGTCCAGGCGCCGGACTTCCCCCCGATCAATCCAGAATGTGG
>JAPPOT010000608.1 GCA_028817855.1 Myxococcales bacterium | reverse complement strand
TAAATTTCCGCGAAAAGCACCCCAAATTGCACTCCGTTTATTTGGAAAACAAATATATATCTCAATAAAAATGATAAATCAGAGGTTTCCGCGCCGAATCACGCTTGCGCCCCGGCCCCGCTTGCAGCGACGCTCCCTGAGCCGGAGCTACGACGAGGGGTGGGACCGCGGAGGAAAGCCGCTGCCGGGCGAACCTCGGCGATTCCCTCTCGAACGAGGAAGCCTCAATGACTGAGCCGCTCAAGCTGGACCTGATGTCGCCGGAGATGCGCGACGACCCGTACCCGACCTACGCCCGCCTGCGGCAGGAGGCGCCGGTCTTCCGCCACCCGATGGGCTTCGTCGCCGTCAGCCGCCACGCCGACGTCCAACACGTGCTGCGCACGCCCGAGCTCTTCTCGTCGCAGGCGATGGGCGGCGGCGAGACGCGCACCGATCGCGACGGCAACCCCCTGCCGGGCGCCGGCTCCCTGATCGCCCAGGACCCGCCCGTGCACACCGAGCAGCGCCGCATCATCAGCCGCGGCTTCACCCCGCGCATGATCGCCCGCCTCGAGGACAAGATCGAGCGCCTCACAGCTGAGCTGCTCGACGGCGCCAGCGACAAGGACGAGCTCGACGTCATCGCTGACCTGGCCGTGCCCCTGCCCGTCACCGTCATCGCCGAGCTGCTCGGCCTCGACCCCGCGCGCCGCGACGACTTCAAGCGCTGGGCCGACACCATGGTGATCGGCTCAACCGGCGGCCGCCGCCGGCGCAGCGAGCAGGACCGCAAGAACGTCGCCGAATTCCGCGACCACATCCTCGCCCACATCGAGGTCCGCCGGCAGGATCCGGGCGACGACCTGGTGAGCGTGCTCATCCACGCCGAGGAAGAGGAGGGCATCCTCAGCGCCGACCAGGTCTTCGCCTTCGCGACTCTCCTATTGATCGCGGGCGCCGAGACCACCACCAACCTGATCGGCAACGCCGTGCTCGCCGCCGACAAGAACCCCGAAGCTTTCGCCGAGGTGCGCCGCGACCCCGCGCGCGTGCGTGACTTCGTCGAGGAGACCTTGCGCTGGGACTCCCCGGTGCAGCTGGTCAACCGCATGGCCACCGAAGACGTCGAGCTTCACGGCGAGACCATCGCGGCGGGCAGCTTCGTGATGGCGATGCTCGGCGCCGCCAACCGAGACCCCGATCGCTTCGACGAGCCCAACCGCTTCGACCTCGACCGCGACAGCTCCGCCCACCTCGCCTTCGGCTTCGGCGCCCACTACTGCCTCGGCGCCTCCCTCGCCCGCCTCGAGGCCACCACCGCCCTCACGCGCCTCTGGGAGCAGCTCCCCGACCTGTCCGTGATCCACGAACGCGTCGAGCGCCAACCCAGCTTCCTCGTGCGCGGCCCCCGCACCCTGCCGGTGCGAGCGGCCTGATGCGCGCGATGGTGCTGGAGGCCGCCGGCGGTCCCCTGCGCCTGCGCGAGCTTCCCATCCCCGAGCCCGGCCCCGGCCAGGTCCGGCTACGCGTGCGCGCCTGCGGCATCTGCCGCACCGACCTGCACATCCTCGACGGCGAGCTCGAGCACCCTGCGCTGCCCCTGGTGCCGGGCCATCAAGTCGTTGGCCATGTCGACGCCCTCGGCGATGGAGTCGGCGCCCTCGCACCCGGCCAGCGCGTCGGCGTCCCCTGGCTTGGCTGGACCTGCGGCCACTGCGCCTTCTGCAGCGCCGGCCGCGAGAACCTCTGCCCCGACGCCCGCTTCACCGGCTACCTGCTCGACGGCGGCTTCGCCGAGTACACCGTCGCCGACGCCCGCTACTGCTTCCCCCTGCCCGAGGGCTACCCTGACCTCGAGGTCGCGCCCCTGTTGTGCGCCGGCCTGATCGGCTACCGCGCCCTGCGCATGACCGGCGACGCAAAGCGCCTCGGCCTCTACGGCATCGGCGCCGCCGCCCACATCATCTTGCAGGTTGCGGTCCACCAGGGTCGCGAGGTCTACGCCTTCACCCGCGAGGGCGACACCGCCGGCCAGGCCTTCGCCCGCCAGCTCGGCGCCACCTGGACCGGCGACTCCACCCGGTCACCCCCCGAGCCCCTCGACGCAGCCATCCTCTTCGCCCCCGTCGGCGCCCTCGTCCCCGCCGCCCTCGAAG
>JAPPOT010000388.1 GCA_028817855.1 Myxococcales bacterium | reverse complement strand
CGCCAGGCTCATGCCGCCGACGCGACGGCGCGGGGGCGCCGCTGCGGGCTCGGGAGGCGGCTCCGCGGCGACCGGCTCCGCGGCTGGGGGCGGAAGCTTCGGCGCCTCCTTCGCCGCGGGCGGCGGGGTCCTGGGCTGCGGTGGCTCGGGCTGGGGCGTCTGCTCGAACTCCGGCGCGAGCTCGGCGACCGGCTCGGGCTCCGGCGCGGGCGGAGGTGGAGGCTGCACGATGCGCAGCTGAACGCGCTCCGGCGCCCGGTAGACCGTCTGCCCGCCGATCAGCTTGCTGGCACCGAAGGCGACCAGGAGCATCAGGGCGTGCAGCGCGACCGCGATCGCGCCCAGGCGCGCCACGATCAAGGCCGTGCTCAGGCGCGGCACCCGGTGCGCGAGCGGATCGCCGAGCAGGTGTGGCGTGTCGATCGGATGCAGCACCCAGCCGTGGATGCGCTCGCGCGCCTGCTGGCGGCGCTGCTCGTGGGCGGCCGCGTGCTGCCTGCCGAGCGCGACCCAGTCGCTGCGCTGCGACGGCGCGGACGCCGATGATTGAGGCTCGGACTCGGGCACTAGTCGGCCTGGGGCTGGCGCTCGATGTTCAGGGCGAAGGTCTTGACGCCGTTCTGCTTGACCGTGTCGATGAGCGTCACCACGCGCCCGTAGTCGATGCGCGTGTCGGCCGAGATCACGGCCTGCAGCTCGGCGTCACCGGCTGCGGCACGCGCCACGTGGGCGGCAAGCGCCGCGTGGTCGGTGCGTCTGCCGTCCAGGAAGAGCTCACCCTCCACGGTGAGCACCAGGTTGAGGGTGCTCGGCACGGTGGCGCCGCCGCTGGCCGCGGTGGGCAGCTCGACCGGGATGCTGGCCCGCACGATCGCCGACGAGGTCAGCATGAAGATGATCAGCAACACCAGCACGATGTCGACGAAGGGCACCACGTTGATGGTGGCGATGACGTCGTCATCGCCCTCGCCAAGCTGGAAAGCCATCAGGCGCCCTCCTCCTGGTTGTGGGGCGAGGCCTCGCCAGACTTGAGCGCGGCCAGCAGCGTGGCGGCCAGCAGCTGGCCGTCGTTGACGGCGTCCTTGACGCGGCCCTTGAGCACGTTGAATGCGACCACGGCCGGAATCGCGACCAGCAGGCCGACGGCGGTGGCGACCAGAGCCTCCGCGATGCCGCCCATCACGGCGCCGCTGGCCTCCGCCATGTTGCTCGAGAGATCCTTGAAGGCGCGGATGATCCCGAGCACGGTGCCGAAGAGCCCGATGAAGGGCGCGTTGCTCGCGACCGTGGCCAGGAAGCTCAGGCGCCGTTCGTAGCGCGCACGCTCCTTCTGGGCGGCGCCCAGGAGCAGGTCTTCGACCGAGTCGGGCCCGCGCGCGTAGTCGCGCAGACCGAACAGCACGGTGTTGGTCTCGAGGCTGTCGTAGGACTTCAGGTAGTCCGCGGCGGCGGCCAGGTCGCCGTCGTCGAGCAACTCTCGGAAGCGGCTGCGCACCGCGTCGATGTCGATCGCGTGGGTGCGGTAGAAGAGGAAGCGCTCGACCATCACCGCCACCGAGGCCAGCGACAGCGCGATCAAGAGCCACAGCACCCACTCCGCCTGGAAGACCGGCAGCTCGAGCAGGGTGGCGATGAGACCTGAGTTGGTTTGATTCATGGCACGCTCCTGGGCCCGAGCTTGATCGGGCCAGGGCGTCGTTTCCATGGGTGTTTCGCAACGTTACAGACTGTTTCCGTCGTCGTTGCCGGGCCCCGGGCCTTCGTGCGAGCTTCGGCGACGACGATGGCCGGGGAGGGCGCCAGGGTGCTGATGGTCGAGGACGACGCGGAGCTCGCGTCGCTGATGTCCGAGTACCTGAGCGAACACGGGCTCAGCGTCCACGTGGTGCCGGACGGTGGGAAGGCGGAGACCGCGATCCGCACCTTCGGGCCGGACCTGCTGATCCTGGACGTGATGCTGCCGAACAAGGACGGGCTGGAGATCTGCCGCGAGGTGCGCAGCTGGTACGCGGGGCCGATCCTGATGCTGACGGCGCGCTCGGGCTGGGTAGACGAGATCGTGGGGCTCGAGCTGGGGGCCGACGACTACCTGGGCAAGCCGGTCGAGCCGAGGCTCTTGCTGGCGCGCGTGCGCAGCCT
>JAPPOT010000231.1 GCA_028817855.1 Myxococcales bacterium | reverse complement strand
GGTCGGTGCACGGTCGGCAGGACCGATCAAGCAGGGCGTCCACATGGCGTTCGAGTCCGCTGGCAGTGAGCTCAGCCTCAGACGTCTAGCGGGCGCTGCAGGCATCGCCGTCGAAACCGCGGCAGGGTACCTGGATGCCTGTGAATCGGCATATCTGGTGTTCGGCGTTCCATACTTCGCGTATTCCGAGCGCAAGCGTGCCTCGCGCAACAAGAAGTACTACCCGATCGATACGGGTCTGCGGCGGATGGTCGTCACCCGCACTGGAGAAGACCATGGCAAGCTGCTCGAGTGTGCCGTGCACGTGGCGCTCAGGCGCCGCGGCGTCCCCGTCTTCTACTGGCGAGGCAAGGGAGAGATCGACTTCGTGGCGGAGACGTCGCAGGGCATCGTGCCCATCCAGGTGAGCTCGGAGCCTATCTCAGAACGGCACCACCGCGCCGTCGAGGAGTTCTACGAGACGTTCCCGCATGCGCTTGAAGCGCAGTTTGTCGGTCCGGACGAGTACGAGCGGGGCGTCCTCGACGCACTGACGAACGCCCTGTGAGGCCGGCTCCCGGTCTGCCTACCATGCGGTCAAGGAACGGGGCGCACCCATCGGGATGCGCCCCCCCTTTGCCGTCATGCCTCGTCAGCGTTCGCGCGAGCCCCCGGTCACTTCACCGGCTCGGCGCCCGCCGGCGCCGCGGGTTTGGCTGCCTTCGCTTCCGCTTCCTGCGCCGGCGTGGGCTCCTGCGCCTTGTCCGCCGGCTTCGCCTCTCCCCCGGGCGCGGGCTCCGCGCCATCCGCCTCCGCCGGCACGGCAGCGACGGCGGGCTCGATCACGAGCTCGACGGTCTTGTCCTCGCCGCGGCCGATCTGGAGCTCGAGGGAGGCTTCCTTGAAGAGCGGGTGCCAGGCGCTGAGCTTGACCTTCTGGTCGGCGGGGAAGTTCTCGATCACGAAGCTGCCGTCGTCGCCGGTGGTGGTGGCGAGGGGGTGCATCATGACCACCACGTCGGTGCGACCACAGGGGGCGGTGAATCCGCACAGGACCGGGGTGACCCCGGGCTTGTCGAGCTTCACGTCGTAGGTCTGGCCCGGGGTGAGCGTGCGCAGCTGGGGCTCGTTGCCGTAGCTCGGCATGAAGGGGTAGCTGACGCCGTTCTTCACGCGCAGGACGTCGCCAACCATCGCGGCCACCGTCCGCGGGCGCAGCCTGCAGTCCTCGATGACGAGCTCGTGCACGCGCTGCGGGCGCTTCGGCTGCTGCTTGAACTGGCTCGCGGCGATCACCAGGCCGCCCAGGGCACCACCCTCGCGCGCACGCACGGGCTGCCGATCGATCAGCTTCGGAGGCGTGCAGGCCTCGGGCCACGGTCCGCGCTTGGCGTGGTCGAGCACACGCTTTTCCATCTGCTCGGGCGAGTAGCCGGGAAGCGAGGCGCCGTCGGCCAGGCGCACCGTGCCTCGCACCGTGCCAACCGCGGGCTCGCCGTCGGCGGCGGCCCCCGCGGGCGGCGTGGGCTTCGGCGCGCTCGCGGCACCGCCGCCGTCGGACGTCTTGCCATCGCACGCACACAGGGTCAGCGCACACAGAAGGGACAGCGGTCGCAGCTTCATCTTCGCTCCTCTCCCTCCGCTCCGGAGGTGGAGGGAGCTTAGCGCGCATCGCAGCGCCGAGTTCAAGGGGCCGGTGCGGACCCAACGCCAGGTGCCAACCAAGTTTGCAGCACCCGCAGACACGCGAGGCCCAGCAGCGCCACGCTGAGCATCACAACAGCCAGCAGCAGGCCCGCATGCTGCGAGGGTGCGGTGGCGAGCGAGAGCTCCCAGCGCCCGACGAAGCCGGGCGCCGGCGGGAGGCCGACCAGGGTCAGCATCGCCAGACCGCGCGCTCCGGCACGGCGGGCGCCGGCGGACGCCAGCGATGCCCATCGCAGGAGCCCCCAGGCCACCACCGCGGCAGCCGAGACGCGCACGAGCAGCCCCGGAAGATCTTCCGCCGGCCCCGAATCGGCCGCCAGCGCGAGCAGCCCCCAGCCCAGGTGCACGATCAGACCGTCGCGGGCCAGCGCCTCCACGCTCGCCGACCAAGCCGCCCGCGCCGCCGCCAAGAGCATGATCCCCAGCCCCACGACCACCAGCAGCCCGCCCCAGCC
>JAPPOT010000701.1:1653-2144 GCA_028817855.1 Myxococcales bacterium | reverse complement strand
CCGAGGTGCCGCTCTGAAGCACGCCGGAATAGACACGCATGAAGGTCAGCTGACCTACAAACGGGTCGTTGATGATCTTGAAGGCAAGGGCGCTGAACGGTGCGTCGTCGCTTGCCTTCCGCGTCTCTTCCTTGTTGCTGTCGGGGTTGGTCCCCTTGATAGCCTCGACGTCCAAGGGCGACGGCAAGAAGTTGACGACCGCATCCATCAGGTGCTGCACGCCCTTGTTCTTGAAGGCGGAGCCGCAACAAATCGGCACCAGCTTGAAGCCCAAGGTACCCCGGCGCAGCACGTCCAGAATGTCATCGGCGCTGAAGTTGGTGTCGCCCTCGAGGTAGCGCTCCATCAGCGCGTCGTCGGTCTCGGCAACCGCCTCGAGCAGCCGGTCGCGGGCCTCCTGAGCCTCCGCGGCGAACTCCTCGGGAATGTCGATCTCCTCGAAATTCGCGCCCTTGCTGTCGTCCTGGAAGGCGATGGCCTTCATCTTGACC
>JAPPOT010000701.1:0-1643 GCA_028817855.1 Myxococcales bacterium | reverse complement strand
ATCCCCCGGTGCGCGTCCTCCACGCCCAGCGGCAACTGCACCGGCACGGGGTTGGCGCCGAGGCGCTCGCGAATCGAATCGACGGACCGCGGAAAGTTGGCTCCTGCCCGGTCCATCTTGTTGATGAAGCAAATTCGCGGAACCTTATAGGTATCCGCCTGCCGCCAGACCGTCTCGGACTGGGGTTCCACGCCGGCCACGCCGTCGAAGACCGCGATGGCACCATCGAGGACCCGCAATGACCGCTCCACCTCGATGGTGAAGTCCACGTGGCCCGGGGTGTCGATGATATTAATGCGGAAGCGCTGCTTGCCGTAGGGGCCCTCGGCGGGCTGCCAAAAACAGGTGGTGGCTGCAGAGGTGATGGTGATGCCGCGCTCCTGCTCCTGCTCCATGTAGTCCATGGTCGCGGCGCCGTCGTGGACCTCACCGATCTTGTAGTTGATGCCCGTGTAGTAGAGGACGCGCTCGGTGGTCGTCGTCTTACCGGCATCAATGTGCGCCATGATGCCGATATTGCGCGTCCTTTCTAGCGGGTACTCTCGGGCCACGGTTCGTTCTCGGTTCGTCTCGGAGGGGTCTCGGACTGAGGTGGAAAGCGCTTAAACGAAAACCCCTTCCGACCCGCTGGCCACCCTCGGGCCAGGCTCATTCGGAAAGGGTTCGAGAACAAATGCGGAGGGCGCTGGCTTCAGCTTGCATCCGTCGTGCGGATGGTGCGCCCGTCTGTGGGAAGCGCCGATTTGCTCTCGTCTATTTCGCGCCCTGCATTAAGTCGAAGACCTCTCCCGGCCGACGGGTTTCCCACTGGAGCAGCGGGACCTTGCCGGACCTAAATCCGTTTCATCACCACCTGTAATGGGCGAACGCCTTGTTGGCGTCGGCCATCCGGTGCACATCCTCACGCTTCTTCACGGCCGCGCCGCGACCCTGGGAGGCGTCCATCAGCTCGGCGGCGAGCCGCTCCACCATGGTCTTCTCACCGCGCTCGCGGGAGTAGAGCGCCAACCAGCGCATGGCGAGCGCCATGCGGCGCTCCTGCCGCACCTCGACGGGCACCTGGTAGGTGGCACCACCGACGCGACGGCTCTTGACCTCGACCTTCGGCTTGCAGCTGTCGAGGGCCTTGCGGAACACCTCGAGGGAGTCCGCCTTGTAGCGCTCGGCGACGATGTCGAGGGCGCCGTAGACGATGCTCTCGGCAACCGAACGCTTGCCGTTGAGCATGATGATGTTGGTGAACTTCGAAACCAGCCGGTCCCGGTACTTGGGATCGGGCAGAACCTTGCGCTTCGGAATCTCGCGGCGGCGGGCCATCTTCTTCTCTGCTCCGGCTGACTACTGCTTGGGCCGCTTCACGCCGTACTTGGAACGGCGCTGGGTGCGGTCGGCCTTGTTGGTGTTGCTTGGGCCCTGGGCGCCGGTCGCATCGAGCGAGCCACGCACCACGTGGTAGCGCACGCCGGGCAGGTCCTTCACACGACCGCCGCGGATCAGCACCACCGAGTGCTCCTGCAGGTTGTGGCCCTCACCCGGGATATAGGTGGTGACCTCCATGCCGTTGCTGAGGCGCACGCGGGCGACCTTGCGAAGGGCCGAGTTCGGCTTCTTCGGTGTCGTCGTATAGACGCGCACGCAGACAC
>JAPPOT010000693.1:6608-10948 GCA_028817855.1 Myxococcales bacterium | reverse complement strand
CCCGTAGCGAAGAGGGCGTCGCCTTCCGCTTCCCAGCTCTTCGCGCCGGCGAGCTCCCAAACCCAACAGCTTCTCTCGCGCCCCTCGCCACCCCGTCCCCCGGCCTCCGGGACCAGCGGAATCCTGCGCTCGCCGCTACCGAGCTCTTTCCCGGTGGGGCGCTGCTGCTGCTCTGGGAGGATCACGGTCCCGCGGCAGGAGCGGCACCGTCGCCAGACCTCAAGCTTCTGCTCAGGCCCAGTCCCTTCGTGACCCTGCCCGGCGGCTGAGTCGACGTCCCCTCTCGGCCCCTGGCGGCAGCACAAGAGGTTCCGCGACGTTCACCGCGGGCCTGCGCCGTCCGATGACGAAGCCGAGCGACGAGGTCGATTCCTGGCTCCTGGAGCGGCTCGTGTCTCCACACGACGGCGCAGCGCTCGATCGCTCGGGTCGGGGGCTGCGCTGCGTCGGCGGTCACACCTTTCCGGTGGTGCAGGGCGTGCCCATGCTGCTGCGCGACGACGTGGACCAGACCATCGGTCCGGCGCACCAGAGCCTCGAGGCGGCACGCGCGGTGCATGAGGGCGCGCTGCCCGCCGATGGGCTGCACGTTGGGACGCTCGGCATCTCCGAGCGGGAAATGGAGCGTGTCACGGAGCTCGCCGCGTCTGGCACCTCCGCGATCGATCCGGTGGTGGCCTATCTCGTGGGAGCTACCAGCGGCCCATGTATGCACACCTGATAGGCAGCCTTGGGGACTGCCCGATCCCGGAGCTCTGCCTGCCACCGGCCGGCGCGGATGCCTCTCTGCTCGACGTGGGGTGCAGCTGGGGGCGCTGGTCGATGGCCGCCGCGCGGAAGGGGTGATCGCCGGCTGGGAGTTGCTGCGCGCAGTCAGCGAGAGCTTGCCGCCGCTCCGAAGGGTAGCCGACAGCGTCTACGTGCGCGCCCGGAACCGACCAGGCTAACGCTCCCGTATGCTAGGGAGCCTCGAGCCCGCCATAGCGAGCATCCACCAGTTGGTCGATCTCGGCTTGCATGCGTTCGAGGACCGGATTGCTCTCCAAGGTGGTTGGGCTGCGAGCGGTGCGTTGGACCACGGCGGGTGGATCCTTCCGGGAGTCGATTCGGCAGACGCTGCCCACCGGACCGGTCCGCTCGAGCAACGTCAGCGCTCGCTCCGACAGGCGAGCGGACACCTGCCCCAGTCTTCTGGAGGCGGTCTCGAGGAGCCTGGAGTGCCGGTCGCAATCCACCAGTGGGTTGTCGCGGTGGATCTGATCTCCGGCGAAGCGCGGATCGGCCAGGTCCGGAGCCTCGTTTAGCTCCGGCATGACCGGTAGCGCGATTTCACGCAGGTGTTCCCAGTCGCCGTATCGAACCACCTGAGGTCCTCGATGGGACGCCAGCGCTGCTTCGTTGGCCAGGTACCAGTAGACCGCGTTGCGGACCTCTCGCCCGCTGTCCTGTTCCAGCCACCCGGCATCCTGCAAGAATGGATGACGGATGCGTGCTTGTTGGACAATACGATGCCAGTCCGACGGTCCCATCAAGCTCCAAGGGGCTGCGGCGATGGAACGCACGACTGCGCGGACGTCGCGCACCAGTAGGATGGACAGGTCTGGACGAAGGGCCGTATCGATCTGCCGGATGCGTCCGTTTCCCCGGACGAACTTGCAGACCGTGGGGATGTCACTGCGCAGTCGCTTGCAGAAACGCTCCAGCGCAACCACGTGATCTGTTGGTGCACATACGATGGGCGTCTGCTGGTGGGCACGGCGCCCGGCAGGGCTCGGCACGAGCTTGCGCGTGGAGTACTCCAGCGGCTCGTACTGGACGCACACCCGCCCTGCCCTCCGCGCCAGCGCGAACGCGAGCCACAGTTGCACCGCCTTGGTGCCCGATCGTCCAAACCCGTAGATGTGAATTCGCGGTCCGGGCATCTTGCTCACAGAAGGTGCCAGCCGGGCTCGACAAGCTCGGGCGCTGACCAGTCTTCGCGCTTGAACCAGCGCGCAGGGGCCACCGTGATCTTGTCGGGATGGTCGCCGAGCCAGGCTGGCCACCAGCTAAAGGTGCTGTTGGCGATGATGAAATGCCTTGCTGCACGCATCAGGTAGAAGTCTTCGATGAACGAGCCGCCGCTGTGCTCTGCGGCCAGGACGGTCTCTCCGGGCAGCTTGAGGCTGTCGCGCGCCCACTCGGGATCGTTCGAGAACAGATAGAACACGGGCGCACTCACATACCCCGCCATATGGGCAGCCGCGTGATGGTAGTACTCCACGGGCAGCATTCGGAAGATCGAGCCCGCGTAGTCACCGCGCCTCACATGCACACAGACGGAGTGTGTTGATGCAATGCGCTCACGGAGACGTCGGGTTTGTTCGGGAATCGGTGCGGTCACCCGAGCCTCGTGTTTGAGCTCCTCGCGCACGTTGTCGAAGTAGCGAGCGCTCTGCCAGTAGCCATACAGGTAGAGGTGCGGCCGCAGCGTCAGCATGCGATCGTCAAAGTGATAGAACTTCGTCTCTTTGAAGCACGTGCGCGTGCTCGTGATGCTTCGGCCGCTGAGCCGCCTCAGCACCCGCGTGAGCCGATCCTGGCGCGGCGCCAGACGCCGAATGTCACGCTCGCTCGCTTTGGTTGCTTCGATTCCGAGCAGGCGCAGACCGTAGGGCCGGCCCTCGTTCGCCTCCGAGGCGTCCGTGTCCAATTGCAGCACGGCCCCTGTGCGAGCGGCGTAGCCACGACCCGCTGCGTACTGGAAGAGTTGGTTTCCGAAGCCATCGTGGATCGCGACCACGACGATGTTGTCACCAGCCACAGCGTGCCGACCTTAGCCGTATCCGTCCATTGCTTCCAGTTCGCCTGGCACGAGGTCTGGCTCACAGCCTCAACGTGCTCTCCGTGGGTCGAACGGACGAGGACCCGGCGGCCGGCTGAGGTGCGGACCTTTCGTAGGCCGCCTGGCTCGACTGTGGTAGCAGATGGGTGTGTCCGCGATCACTCCAGTCCGGATGAGCACGCGCGCGGAAGTCGCATTGCTTGCGCTGGTGGGGACGGTGCTCGCCTCGTCGCAGTCACTGGCGATCGGCGCCCTCTACCCTGCTAGTGCCAGCTCACTGCATCCGACGCTTGCGGCGTTGTTGTGGACTGTTGCGCATGTGCTGGCGTGTGCGGCGATCGGGCTCGTCACCGGGCCCCTCAGTCGGCGCTTGGAGGGTTGGTTCGCCGAGACTCCTGCCCCGCTGGCTGTATTGCTCTGCTGCTTCGCGCTCGGGATCCCGCACTGGCGTGCGATCTTCCAACAGGATCCGACCAAGCTCAAGTCTGTCCTCTACCTTGGTCTGCTGCTGACGCTCGCCCTGCTTCCCGCGTTGCTGACCGTGCTCGCGCGGCGCGCAGCGTCGCGTGGGCGCTTGAGCAGCATCGGATCCGTCGCGGCCGCCCTCGTGTTGGCTAGCCTGGTGCAAGGGTTCACGGGAGCCCAGCGCGCCCCAGTGCAGGCCTCCACAGTTGTGGTGCCCGAGCCACGCGAGACCGCTGGGAGCCTGCCGGAGACGGTCGTCATCCTGACCTTCGACACATTGCGCGCCGACCACCTGAGCTCGCACGGCTACGGGCGATCCACCAGCACCGAGCTCGACCGCTATCTCGAGCGCGGGCGTCGCTACACGCGGGGTCTCGCTCCGAAGGGACACACGGGCCCTTCTCTCGCGTCGCTGCTCACAGGCCTCTACCCACCGCGTCACGGGGCCCTGCGCCACGGTTGGTCGATCGCGCCCGGTATCCCCACGCTTCCGGCCCTCCTGCCACCGCACTACGTTTCGGCGGCCTTCGTGGCAAACCCGGTGGTCCGCCACAGCGTCGAGCAGGCCGGCTTCGATTTCTCCTTCGTCCGCGACAACCAGGATGCTCGGCAGATTACGGCCCGCGCCCGACGTTGGATCGAAGAGCAGGAGGGCAAGTCAGTCCTACTCTGGGTGCACATCTTCGAGCCCCACGGCCCCTACAAGCACCGCCCGGCCGATCTGGCCGGCATCCGCCAAGTGGCTCCAGTGGCCCCAGGAGACTACGACCTCGAGCAGGCCGCTGCTCGCTTTGGGCTGCCCGCGACCGACGAGGCCAAGATCCGCGCTCGCGTTGCGCGGGAAGCCGATCGCTATGACGCCTCGATTCGCTTTGCCACCTCCGCGGCCGCAGAGCTTCTCGACCAGATCGTGACGTTGCGCGGGCACCCCCTGTTGATTGTGAGCTCGGATCATGGCGAGAGCCTCCATGAGCATGACTACTTCTTCAGACACGGCGACCTGATCTACCAGCCGGTGGTGCACGTGCCCGTCGTCCTCTCCCATCCCGAT
>JAPPOT010000693.1:0-6598 GCA_028817855.1 Myxococcales bacterium | reverse complement strand
CCTGCAGGGTGAGAGCTCCGTGCCCGCAAGTCTCGTAGACGTGCTGCCCACGCTCTGCCCACTGGTCGGCTGCGTTGGCAACGCCGCCTTCGATGGTGTCGACCTGCTCGATCCCCGGGCCGCATTACCCGAGCGCCGGCTCTTCACCTCGGGCAAGGAGAATCCTCTGTACCTCTCCTGGTGCATGATTCAAGAAGACTGGAAGTTGATCGCGACTCCGCGTCGCCACCTCGCGCCTCTCGACGGGCTGGTCAGGCTCCGGCAGCAACTGGTGGCGGCCCTGACGGGCAATCGCGCCGCCCATGCCTACCGCGCGCGCAGCTACACCCTGGAACTCTACAATCTATCGAGCGACCCCGGCGAGCTGGCAGACGTGTCCGACCGCGAACCGGGCCGTCTCCACCGCATGAGTACCGAGCTCATGGCCTGGCTGGACTCGCAGTTCGTGGGGGAGTTGATCACACGGCGCTTGGGCGAGCATGAGATTCCCGCAGACACCGTGGAGCAGCTCCGCGCCCTGGGCTACGTGCAGTGACGCAGGCACGGCTCCGCGCCCTACAGTGGGCGGGCGGCTCGTACCGATCGAGGGGGGCATCCATGCCGCCGGAGTGCAAGACGCACGTCAGAAGCCCCATTGCTCGACCGGGACTCCGAGCTCGTCCCCCAGCCGTGTCATACCAGTCTGCAGTCGGCTCCTTACGTACTGCCGTTGGGCCGGGTTCAGCGTGACGTGGCTCTCGATGGGGCGTGCGAGGCGGTCGCGGAGGGCGCGGCGCAGGGGCGCCGGGATCCGCCGCACCTGGCTGCGCAGCAACGGCATGCGGCGCAGCCATTGCCAGAGCGGTGGGGGGGCCACCTGACCGCGGGTGACGTTGCTAGGCGCATAGGCGGACGCGTCGTCCGCGAACGGCGACAGTTCGAGAAACGACTCGATCCTCGCGAGCAGCGCGCCCGGGTTGGCATGCAGTTCTTCGGTGGTGGCTACCAGCACGCGTGTTCGATCGAAGTGCTCGAAGTAGCGCTCGAGTTGCTTCCAGTAGTCCGACACTGAGATCAGCCAGTCGGGCACCGTGTCGGCGCGCGCGTCGAAGCCGCCTACTTCGTCACGGATCGCGGTGTACGTGATGTGGGACTCGACCCGCGCAATCGGATCGCGCACGAGATAGATGAAGCGGAAGTTCCGCGGAGTGTCGGCGATGCGTGCCGGGACGCCCTCCGTATTGGGCAGCACGCCCGCCCAGGTGTATAGCATCGTGGCTTCGAGTGCGACGCGATGGTTGTCGCCGTCCCAAGGGAACTTGGACTCGTACCACGGCAGACCCCGGGCGAAGTTGTCTGGACTGGCGAAGAAGTTGGGCTCCTTCTCCTCGCAGGGGCAGATCTCGGGGTGACCCGACAGGTGGTCGAAGAGCGTCGTCGTGCCGCTCTTCATCGCGCCGATGATGAGCGCAAAGCGTGGGATCACGGCGGCAGTCTACCACGTGGTGTCCGTCTCGATTGGATCGGCTGTCCACGCACGTGCCATCGGCAACGCGGGACGCCATGCCCGCCGGTAGGGTTACAGGCCGAGCACACTCAGCAGCTCCTTGCGCTCGCGCTCCCACGAGAAGCGCGTCTCCACGATCTCGCGCCCTCGCCGGCCCATCTGCTCCCGGGCGCTGCGATCGCGAGCAAGGGACTCGAGGTGGGTTGCCATGCCTTCGACGTCTTCCTCTTCGACCAGATGGCCGCTGCGGCCTGCCTCGACGGCCTCGGGGATGCCCGCATGGCGTGTGGAGACCACGGGGAGGCCGTGCGCCATCGCCTCGAGGATGGCAACCGGGAGCCCCTCCTCGTCGCCCGAGAGAGGATCGACGACGCTGTGTTGCAGGAAGATGTCTGCGCGGCTCATCGCGTCGAGCACCTGGGCGTTCGGCGCAGCGCGGTGCAGGGTTACGGCGCCTCCAAGTTCCGAGGCCTGGACGAATTGCATCGCCGCGGCCAGGAGCGGCCCGTCTCCGTAGTAGTCCAACATGAGTCCCGGCCAGCGATCGTGCGCTCGCCGGAAGCTCTCGAGAAGGTAAATCGGTGCCTTCTTCGGCACCATGCGACCCACGGCCAGACATCGGACTTGTCCCGCCTGCGACCTCGGTCGCGAGCCGGGGTCCGGTGGCAGCTCGACTCCGTATGGGATGACGTGCACTCGATCGGCCGGCAGTCCAAGGTCGCACAGGCGTGAGGCGCAGGCATTGCTCATGGCGATGATTCCGTCCATCTCGGCGAGCTCGCGGTAGCGCTCAGCCCACTCCCTCTGGCGCAACATCATCGAGACGTCGTATCCGTGGGCGTGGGCATAGAAGCGTACGCGGGTGCGTTCCTTCAGCCACTTCCAGCGCCAGCCCCAGTCGAGGTACTCGGCCAGCACGACACGGACGCCGTGCTCCAGGATGAAGCGCTCCACCGCGACCTGGACATGTGGGCGATGCGGCAAGTGGAGACGCGCCATGATCCGAGCGCGCAGGCGCGAGCGCAGTGGCGCTCGAACGGCCTCGGGGTCGAGGCGCGGTACACCCGGGTACGCGTTTGGATCGCTGTTGTCGCGAAGCGTCGATATCACCACCGTGCGCTGCGGGTAGAGCGCCTCCACGTGCCGATGGATGAAGGTCTCCGATGGGGTCCCGACGTTTGGTGCAACGATGGCGAGCGGTCGTGTCGGCATCATGGAGCATCCGGCTGAGCTGTCGTCTCTGGTCCGCCGCGAGCCTTGCGCGCCAGGAACCAGGTACCGGTCAACATCTGGCTCTCTCCGAAGCCCTCTGGATCCCACGGGCGGTGTGCCAGAAGTCGCACGAGGGGCGCCGCCAACCAGCCGAGTGGCACGCGGTACCTGCTCTGCATGGGGCGTCGTCGAACCCAGAGGCCGATCATCTGGGCGAGGCTCTGATCCCAGCCACCCAGGCTCTCCATGCGCTCGACGGTCAGCCCTGCTGCGGCCAGTTCCCGCCTCAGCGCAAACGGAGTGGGACGCGCCTCGTCGTGAGGAACCTCGTGCAGGGGCCACAGGAATGGCGCGGTCGCGAAGAACCGGCCCCCGGGCTTGAGGACGCGGGCCACCTCACGCATGACCGCCTCCCGGTCCGGGCAGTGCTCGAGCACCTCCGTCGCGATCGCCCAGTCGATGCTCTCGCGCTTCATTGGAATCGTGCTGCCGTCCCAGGTCAAGTCGGGCGCTGGGCCAGTCCGCGGCACGGATGCGTCGGCCAAGTCGAGACCGAGGTACCTCGTGACGGGTGCGTCGCGATTCTCGAACAGCGAACGGTAGGGCATGTCACCACAGCCCAGGTCCAGCACCGTGCCCTTCATCAGAGGTAGAATCGAGCGAAGCGCATCCAGGATGGACCTGCGGATGTGGTACATATCCAACGTCTCAGGCACGCAGGTGGCGTCGAGAAACGCGTCTCGCTGAATGTTCGCATCCTCCCACACGGCAGACTCTCCCGTCTGCGTTCCAGCACCTGGCTAGCGCGCAATGTCGTCGTAGGTGTATCCAAGCCGCTCGCGAAGCAGGGTGAGTCGCTGCGCCCGCGGGTCATTCCGCTGCCAAGGGAGTATCCTGGACGCGACCACTCGTCCCGCGTCACCTAGTGACCGCGCCACCATGGCTCGTCTCGATTGCGGCTCTTTGCGAGGCACGTGCCCGAGGTCTGGCTCCCGACCGAGCACGGCGTGGGCATAGTCGCCGTTGTGCCAAACGGACTGCTCGGCGTACAGGAGAATCGACGTGCGGGTGTCTCTGGCCAACGCTTCGATCGTTTGGATCTCGATCGCCTCGTCGATGGGCTGGATATTGGCCGGATCGTGTTCCCGTAGCCAGCGAAGGAATCGCGGCGTCGGGAAGGTCAACACGAGGCGGGAGGTGGGTGACATGAGCCTGCCGAGCGCCGCGTGCAACGGTGCGCGGTCGGGCTGTGCGATGTGTTCGTAGACATCGACCATCGTGATCAGGTCAAAAGTGGGTGCCAGATCCACTTCTTCCAGCCTGCCGGTGACGAATTCAATGCGCTCGGGGCCAAACAGCGAACGCGCCAGCTCGATCGAGCGGGGGCTGATATCGAGTGCAGTGACCTCGGAGTGCGGCCAGTGCCGGCGCATCTGCCAGCTGAGCTGGCCGACTCCGCAGCCGATCTCGAGTGTCCGCTGGGGCTCGAGGGGGGCACGGGACCGTATGGTCTCCCACGCACGTTCCACCCTGGCGTTGCCATCGACGAAGTCCCGCAGCTTGCGCGTCGTGACGGAGTCATAGTACCGGCGCACGCTCTCACGGCTCGGCACGGAGCTCATCGGGCGTCCTCCTTGCCGCGGGCTTGCACTCGGTTGTGTTCATGCCCCTTGATCCAATAGGCCTGGGTATGCCCAAAGCGCTCGATCAGGGGCTTGACGTTCTTCTCGCGCGCGAAGTCATAGAAGGCCTCCCGACACCCCTCCCAGTGTCCGAAGTCATCCAGGATGATGACGCCACCATCGACGACCCTGTCGTAGAAGGTGGATAGACACAGTCTCACCCCCTCATACCAATCCGCGTCGATGTGGAGAATCGCGATACGTTCCGGCAGCGGCTCCTGGAAGGTACGCTCGAACCACCCCTTGCGGAGCACGAGGTCTTCGCGGCGTGCACCCACGATTCCCATGGCCTCCAGCACACGCGCCTCGGAGCCCGCGCACATGCCGGTGTACGCCGATGCGGCCGGGCCATCGAGAGGCCCGGGCGGAGGCATCCCTTCGAACGAATCGTACAGCCAGACCTGTGGGTCCATTGCGCGATAGCCAAGGTAGAGAGCCGCAGCCGAGCCGCCGTTGCAGACACCGCATTCGACGATCTCGCCGCGTGTGCCGCGCGCTTGTAGCTGTTTCGCGAGGTCGGTGAGTTTCCGCAGGACCGGCAGTCCAGACATGGAGTACCCCGCGAGGTCTGCGAACGGGGTGTCCGGGCGCGCAGCGGTGCGCGGGTGCTCGCCCAGCCGCGCTTCCGCGGAGTCGAGCAAGACCCGCAGCATGGACGCGACGCGCCGCGCTACCCGTCTACCGACCACTGGCAGTCCTCCAGGTACAGGCAGGTGTGTGGGCGCCACTCGAACTCGCGGGGGTGGCCCAGCATCACGACCTCGAACGGGCACACGCCTTCGAGGGTCTCGAACTTGCGCCCACCCGATCCCTCGGATAGGTGCACGTTGAGTGCGTATTGTCCCATGTAGAGGCGCAGCTTCGGGATCTCGCAGCGCGCCCTGAAGGTACCTCCGCTGCGACACCACGGCCGCTCCGAGTCGAAGGTCCACAGGTGGATGACGGGGCGGTCGTACTCGTCACAGATTTGAAACGATAGAGCAGCACCCGAGACCGCTGCCGGGGTCGAAACCTCGAACTCGACAGTGAGCGCGGTGCCGTTGCGTTGTACGCAGTCGGGCTCGCTGGTGATGACCTCGACTCGAGTGATGCGCGGGGAATCTGGCGATGGTTCGGCCTCGTGTATGCCGCGCCGCGTGGCGTGCCGCTGCAGGTAGGTGCTTATGGCCTCCCGAGGCGCGGCGTCGGCGACGACCCGGCCCGCGTCCAGGACGAGACAGCGATGGGCCAGCGTGGACACGGCCTGCATGTTGTGGCTGACGAGGAGGACGGTACGGCCGAGGTCGGACGCGGCGCGCATGCGGCCGATGCAGCGCTGCTGGAAGCGGGCGTCGCCTACCGCGAGAACCTCGTCCACGATCAATACCTCGGGATCCAGGTGGGCTGCGACCGAGAACGCCAACCTCACCTGCATTCCGGAAGAGTAGCGCTTCAAGGGAGTGTCCAGGAACCGCTCCACACCTGAGAAGTCGACGATCTCGTCGAACCTCTGGTCGATCTCCGGTCGCGACAGCCCGAGGATCGAACCGTTCATGTAGACGTTCTCGCGGCCCGTGAGCTCCGGGTGGAACCCGGTCCCGACCTCGAGCAGGCTCGAGACTCGACCACGAATCTTCGCGCTTCCAGCAGAGGGTGCCGTGATCCGGCTGAGGATCTTCAGCAGCGTGCTCTTTCCGGCGCCGTTGCGGCCGATGACGCCCACTACCTCGCCTGCCCGCACTTGAAAGCTCACGTCCCGCAGCGCCCACAGAAGACTGTCGTCGTCATCGCTGCCGCCTGACGGGAACAGCCTCTTCAGTGCCTGCGAGATCGCACCGCGGGCCGACCCGCCCCGACCGAGCCGGTAGCTCTTGCTGACGCCTTCTACGGTGATTGCGGCCTCTACCATGCTAGATGACGTCGGCGAAGCGCCGCTCGACGTGCTGGAAGTAGAGTGTGCCCAGGACGAAGATTACGGCTGCCACGCCCATCGATAGCGCGATTGCGGCGAAGTCGAATGGCTTCCCTAGAAAAGCAGCACGGAAGGCGTCTGTGATTCCGGTCATCGGGTTGAGAGCAATGACCCACTGCAGCGAAGGAGGTATTGCGTCGGCCGGATACACGACGGGGGTCGCGTACATCCAGACCTGCAGCATGAATGGCATGGCGTGTTGGAGGTCCCGAAAAGCAACGTTTGCGTCTCCGAGAGCCGTGCCGACCCCCGCCGCGGTCAGCATGC
>JAPPOT010000825.1 GCA_028817855.1 Myxococcales bacterium | reverse complement strand
CGGCGGCTGTTGCAACGATGCCTGCGTCAACGGCGGCAACGACATCCTCAACTGCGGTGAGTGCGGCAACCGCTGCGAGGGCGAGACGCCCTACTGCGATCGCGGCGAGTGCACCAACACGCCGCCGTGCGAGGACAGCACGACCTGCGCCGACGGCTTCTGCTGCGGCGCGGGCTGCTGCGCGGCAGGGCAGCTGTGCTGCGAGATCCCGGGACCGATCACGTTCGACATCGTCTGCGTCACCCCCACTGAAAGCGAGCCCACCTGCCCGATGGGTTGCCTGCAGTGCGACTGCAACGCGCCCGACACACCGATCGCCACGCCCGACGGGGAGCGGCCGATCGCGTCCTTGCGCGCGGGCGATCTCGTCTACAGCATCGACGGCGCGGCGATCGTGGCGGTGCCGGTGCTGATGGCGGTCGAAAACCCGGTGCAGGACCACGAGGTGGTGCGCCTGAGCCTCGAGGGCGGCGCGGTGCTCGAGATCAGCGCGGGCCATCCCCTCGGCGACGGCCGCAGCATCGGCGACCTCCAGGACGGCGAGCGCTACGACGGCTTGCGCATCGAGTCGGCCGAGCGCGTGGGCTACGCCCATCCGAACACGTACGACGTGCTACCGGACTCGAGTAGCGGAGTGTACTTCGCCGCGGGCATGCCGCTGCGTTCTACACTCAAGCCGGACTGAGCGGATCGCGGAGGAGGGCACTCGGGTTCGGAGGCACCCGTGAGCGAAGCGAATTGGCAGAGTGTAGACGCGAACACTATACCCCTCGAACTCCACCTCGGTTGCTTCGTCAACGCACTCGTAACCACTGATGTCGATCCGCAACGCCTTCTTACCTTCATGAAGGTCGAGTGCCTGCATACGCATCATGTCTGGCGTACCTTGCAGTCGACAATGCTCCGGTCCGTCAATCAACTTGAAGGCAACTCTCCAGCCACCCCACTTTGGAATCCGATCCTTCTCAGGAGGAATGTCAGGCTTCTTCTCGATCTTCGTTCCTTGGCCACCGCTAGAAGCTAGCAAGCCTCACGTGAACTTCCAGGAGTCGTGGAGATAGTAGATTCCGCTTCGCGACGGGCCGATTGGCCGATTCGCGATCTCACGTCAGACCTCCTGTCTGCAGCCTGGTCTACACTTCGGATAAGCGGCACGACGTTGTCGCACCGCAGTCGAACGCGGTGACGACATTGTCCCAGGTGGCGTGGAGCGCGCGACTCGATTCTCATTCGACTCGAGAAGAGCCACGGCTTGCCGTCTGGATCCAAGGCCTCGGTGAAGGAGTCTCCGCACCCCCCGCCACCACGCTTGCAGCCAGCGAACTGTGACTCCTCCAGACACTGTTCGCCCTGGGCTACGGGGCGCTCCCCGATGAGCGAGCAGTCGCCCTCGCTCTCGCATGCATCCTGGCTCAGGCCTTCGCACTCCGTCTCGCAACCGGAGACGAGGAGGGCGGTCACCAACGCCGTCAGGCACAAGCTTCTGCGCACTACGCTCCCGTTCTGGCGACGCAGTCACAGGACCCGACGTACTTGCACCGGGACCCCAGGGCAGCCAACGGTCGAGCCGCAGTGCGGGCCGGCGGCGGGGCTGCCGCCGCCGGCCGGGGGTCATCGCGTCAGCTTCCAGAGGGTTGCGACGATCTTGTCGAGGAGGTCGAGCAGTGTGTTGCTCGGCTGGATGAAGCCGACCGCTGCCGCGAGCTGCAGCGCGCTGCGGGTTTCGTTGGCGGAGCCCATGGCGTCTTGCCATCGAGCGAGCCGGTTGCCTTTACGGCTGTAGCAACCTTCCGAGAGGTTCAAGGCCACCGACGAGCTGGCCCGCCTCATCTGCCGAGCGAGGTCTCCATCAGACCGCTCGACGATCCGAGCTACATCGTACACCTCACGAACCATCACCACCGAGTCGTCGTAGATTCTGAGCATCGTGCTCCTCCTTGCGTTGAGGTCTCCCCACCCCATCGCGCGCAGGGGGGGTCAACCCCTTCAGCCCGCGGAGCGGGTCAAGCCGCGGCCGAAGGCCCCGGCGCCGAGGGTTGACCCCACCGAGCACGATGGGACCCTCAAACGACCCAGCGAGCCGCAGGCCGCCGCGCCCGCGGGGGGCGCGGGGGGAGGGCGGCGCCAGCGACGGCGCCCGGCGCGGG
>JAPPOT010000003.1 GCA_028817855.1 Myxococcales bacterium | reverse complement strand
ACCAATCCTCGACGTACTTCCAGTACGCCTCCGGTTGGTTCTCCGGGCGCGCTCGGCCCTGAACACTTCTGGACGCCAAGCGCGCCGTGCACACCGACGGATGCCAAGTGCGCTGTCAGCGCGCTGGGGCGCTCAGCGCTTCGTGCGCAGCGCGTCGACCGCCTTGCGTTCCAGCCCGAGGGCCTGCTCGAGCAGCTGCGCCTGGGCCTCGCGCTTTTCCTGCGTCCACGGCTTGCCCTGCAGGTGCCACGGCGCGGGCGCCACCTCGTATGGTGGGCGAGCGCACAGCAGCTCGACCTCCTGCGCGTAGATGTCGGCCGCCGCCCGGGCGCGGGCGGCCCGCTCGGCGTCCAGCTCGGGGGCGACCTCGCGCAGGTACTCCACCGCTGCCGCGCGCGCGTCAGCCAGGGAAGCGAAGCAGTGGGCGTTGGTCAGTCCCTTCATGAAGAGCGCCTGGGGCTCACCCTCGAAGGCGGCTTCATCGCGCAGGTCTTCGATCCAGCGCTCGAAGGCCGCGAAGCCGCTCGCGTAGCGGTCGAAGGCGGGCGTGTCCGCCAGCTCCACCGCGAGCTCGAGCGAGCGCTCGATGGCCGCCTCGCGCGACTGCGCATCACCGGGCTCGAGCACACCCATCCCGGCCCAGCTCGAGAGCAGCTCCGCCAGTGGCTTTTCTTCGTAGCCGGCCTCGTGCTTGTGGTAGCCGCGCAGCAGCACACGCTCGCCGCCCTCGGCGTAGCCCACCACCAGGCTCTCTTCCTCGTGCCGGTAGAGGGCGGGCACGCCGCGGTCGATGCTCGCGACCACCGCCTCGCGGGCGCGCTCGACGCGCTGCTCGCCGTCCTCGGGAAGCCCCACCGCGCGGCACGTGAAGGGCAGCGCCTCGGTCACCTGGTCGGCGCAGTTGAAGCCGCATCCCGCGTGCGGTGAGCTGGGACACCAGTCCGGTTGGGCGAGCTGGAAGCGGAAGGCTGCCCCCGACACCCCCATCAAGAACGCGTAGCTCGCCCCGGTGTCGGTCTGGCCCAGTGCAAAGCTCAACGCGCCCATCACGGAGTTCTCGCGCACCCCGCCTCCCCAGCGTGCGGCCTCGAGCCCGGTGATCGTGTTGCTGTCGGTGCCTGTCGCGGTCATCGCTCCCCCCTCGTCGAATGGCCGAAGCTAAACGACCTCGGCCGGGTTCGTCGACCACCCCCAAACTAGAACCCACCCACGGTGGGTTCTAGCGGCAGAAGCCGTAGGGCAGGTCGGAGTCGAACTGGGTGCACTCCGACAGCGGATCGGCGCAATCGGGGTGCGCGGTCGTGCCGAGTGCGCCGGCGCTCACGCGGCACAGGTCCTCGCACTGGAAGAAGCCCGTCACGTCGATGCAGGCGGCGGTCGGGCCGCAGAAGTCGAGCGACTGCAGGTCGCGGATGGAGCAGCTTCCGCCGATCCGCTCGTAGGGCTGTGGGATGTCGTAGCAGGTGTCGACGCCCTGCGCCGTGAGCTCCCCCGGCACGCAGGTCTCCTGCGGATCGTCGCACGGCACCGCCCCGTCGAAGTCGCAGCCCGGGCGGCACAGCCCGAAGGCGCTCCACGCGTTGGCGAAGGGCTGGGGCGCGCAGGCCTCGCCCTCGGGGCAGCTGCCGGGCTCCCCTGCGGCCGCGTCGGGGTCGCAGACGGTGGCGCAGCGCGCCTCGTCGGTGATCGAGCAGGAGAGCAGGTCGTCGTTGCCGAAGCGACAGGAGCAGAAGGTGCCGGCGCTGCACTCGAGCTGGCTCTCGCACAGGCCGCCGGCCTGCACCTCGATGACCGGCTCGAAGCAGGTGCCGTGCTCGGCGTCCAGGTAGCCCGGCGTGCACCACTGCCCCGGCGGGCACCCGTCGTCGCTCGCCCAGGGGTCGCAGCGGTCCATGCAGGTGCCGATCGCCAGCTGCTCGCCGTTCCAGATCGACTGGCAGTGTCCGTCGCCGCACGCGCTCTCGTCGCCGGGGTCGCACAGGCGACGGCAAACCGGCGGCTCGTGGTGGAAGGGCAGGGGCTCCTGGGTGCAGGCCATGCCCTCGGCGCAGAGCGCGGCGCCAATGCACGGCTCGCCCTCCTCGATCGACCCCGGGCGTACGCAGTGGCCCTGCACCTGGCGTTCGATCGCGCTGCCGGCCGGCGCGA
>JAPPOT010000671.1 GCA_028817855.1 Myxococcales bacterium | reverse complement strand
AGCCTAAGGCGGGGCCGGTGGCGGGCGCTGCGACCAGGTAGGGGGTCGGCGTCTGCGCCATGCGCTCGCGTACCATGGTCTCGATGGCGGCGCGGTCGGGGGGCCGGTAATAGGCGGGCTCGGCCTCGTGGTGCTGGGCCTGGATCGCCAGGTGGAGGTCCACGATCGCGGGCAGGTCATCGTGCTCGGCGGTGCGTACGGTGCAGCCGTGGCCGGGTTGGGTGGGCTCGGTCATCTCGCGCGAGTTGTGAAACGAAGGAGTGTCGCGCGCAAATCGGAACGTGGCCGCTGGCGCTAGGCGTCGAGCGCGCGGGCCACCGCGGCGACCAGCTGGGTGCCGGTGAAGGGCTTGCCCAGGTAGAGCAGCTCGCGGTCGTGGATGCGCGCATCGAGCTGTCGCTCCGGCAGGTGGCCGGAGCAGACCAGGATGGGCGCGCGCGGATAGAGCTGGGCGAACTGGGCGACCAGCTCGGAGCTGGGGAGGCCCGGCATCACGCCGTCCGTGCACAGCACGTCGATCGGCCTGCGGCTGCGCCGCGCGAGCTCGAGCGCCGCATCCCCATCGGCTGCAGCGAGCACCTCGTGGCCGGCCTCGCGCAGGACCTCGACCATCAGCTCGCGCACCGCGGGCTCGTCCTCGGCCACGAGCACGGTGGCGGTCGCGGCACGCGCGGGCGTGCTGCGGGTCACGACCGGCGCATCCGCGCGCCCGTCGCTGGGCGGCAGCAGGACGGTGACGGTGGTGCCACGGCCAGGCGCGCTGTCGATCGTCAGCTCGCCGCCGCTCTGCTGAATGATGCCGTAGGCGGTGGACAGGCCCAGGCCGGTGCCTGCGCTCCCTTGGTCGTGAAGAAGGGCTCGAACGCGCGGCGGCGGGTCTCGGCATCCATCCCGGTGCCGGTGTCGCGCACGACCAGCGCCACCCAGGGCGCGCCTGGTTCCGCGCCGTGAGCGGACTCGGGAGGGTCGTGGGAGCGGGCGCTGAGCGTGAGCTCTCCGCCATCGGGCATGGCGTCTCGCGCGTTGAGGCAGAGATTGAGCAGCACCTGGTGCAGCTGGCCGGAGTCGGCGAAGACCGGGGCGAGCCCGGGCTCCACCTCCTTGGTGACGCGGATGTCCTCGGGTACGACGCGCGTCAGCAGGCCCTCGAGCTCGTCCATCAACGTGGTGGGCCGCACCACCGCGGGCACGGTCACGGCCTTGCGGCCGATGGCCAGCAGCTGCTGCGTCAGCCCGGCAGCACGATTGGCGGCGGTCACGATCTCCTGAAGCGGTCGCTCCTGCTCCGGAGTCGGCTTGCGCTCGCGCAGCAGGTCGGCCCAGCCCAGAATGACTAGCAGCGCGTTGTTGAAGTCGTGCGCGACACCGCCTGCCAGGCGACCGACGGCCTCGAGCCGCTGCATCTGCTCGATCGTGTGGTGCGCGTCATCGAGCGCCGTCTCGGTCTCGCGCCGCTGGTCCTGCTCGGCGCGCAGCCGTGACAGGGCCTCGGTGCGCTCCGCCAGCGCACGCTCGACGTGCGCGACCACGAAGGTGACCGCCGTGACCAGCACGCCCGTGAAGAGGGCGTAGGCCACCGAAACACGAACCCAGTTCGAGTAGCGCAACGGATCGAGCGCGCCGTGGGCCAGGAGGGCGCCGGCCTGACTCACGTGCAGCGCCCCGATGGCGAGGATCGCACCCAGCGTGACGGCAAAGGCGACGAAGAGCGCCCAGCGCCCGAGCAGCAGCCCGGCTGTCACGACGATCAGCGCACAGCCGACGCCGGGACCGACCTGGAAGCCCACGCGCACGAAGCCCATGACCGGCAGGAGCCCGACCGCCACCAGGAAGACCAGCGCCCGCGCGCGGTACGGCATCTTCCGCGCGAACGTGGCGGTGACGACCGGGATGTAGATGAGCGCCGCCAGCGCCAGCCCGGCGCCACTGTGGGTGTCGGTCTGGACCAGGATGACCGGCGCGCCGAGGGTCAGCAGCACGCTCGCCGTGGTCAGCAGGCCCTGCAGCAGGCGCTCGCGCCATGCCGCCGCCGCGGGTCGCCGATCCGAATCGCTGCGTGCCATGCTCGACCAGGATAACTCGCGGTGACGCCGTCAGGGAGACTCGCAGGTGTGATGACAGCGGAGAGCCTGAATTATCAATATATACGAT
>JAPPOT010000088.1 GCA_028817855.1 Myxococcales bacterium | reverse complement strand
GCTCGGTACCCCAGATATTGCCGTAGCGCCGGCGCCGCTGGTACTTGGTCTCCACGACGAAGGAGGTCCCATCCGCGCGCAGCGCCGTGTCTTCGGCCTTCACATCGAAGACGACCTTGGCGTTTATCTTGCCGTCGGTGACCCCGAGTCGGTTGATGCCCATCATCACCATCGTCGCCAGCTGCTGTTGCCGCATGCGCGCCAACTGCAGGCGCGAGCTCTGGATGATCTTCTGCTCCCAGTCCTCCGAGTCGAAGTCCACGGGATCGCTGAGGCCAAGCTCGGCCTGAAAGTCGGGAAGGTTGTCCTCGTCGGCGTCCGGACTCAGGCGCAGGGAGGGCTGGTCGTTCTGAACCGCGAGCTCGAAGATGTTCGGAAACCGATTGCGCACGAAGTCGCGCCCCTCGTTCTCGGACACGTCGTCGCGTGCGAAGTCCTCCACGCTCTTGACGACCGCCTCGAGCATCTTCGAGTAGGCCTCCATTTGCCGGATCGACGCATCGACGATCGAATTGAAGACGCCATCGATGAGCCCGGAGACGAACTTCGGGAAGTCCACCGCGTTGACGAGCTGGCGAAAGACATGGGCCCCTTCGCGAGCTGCGCCGGCACGAAAGTCCTGCCCCACCAGGCGCGGTCCCTGTGGCTGTTCCTCCTCTGCCTGCGCCCGGGCCAGCGGACTGGGCCCGTCCACGACCGATGGATCGAGGTCGTCCTGCCCCGCCTTGCGGTCAGCGAGATATCCCACCACTCGCACGAGGTTGTTTGCGAGTGCACGACGCTCCGAGGCGTCGAGGTGACTGAATGAATCGGAGCGCTCCAGCGTGTCCCGGACACGCCTGCGAACCTCTTCGCGCTCCCCGGGCGAGAGCGCATCGGTTTGGGGGGCTTCGCTCATGTCGTACCTCCGGCGGGCGGTGCGCCTTCCGCCCCGCGCATGCGGCGCGGCGGCTGGGCCTTGGTCTGAAGAAGCTGGAGATCGAGGTTGTCGACCATGCGCTCCAGCGGCACGGTGTCCGAGCGGAAGTTAACTCGAACCTCGCCCGTGAGCTGGGCCTTCGCCTCGATGTTGGACTCGCTCTCGTCGACGGCGGAGCTCTTGACCATGGTCCTGTGGCTGCTCGAGCGGGCCGTGCCCGCGGCGCCACCCCAGGGCAGGATCGAATGCGCTGCGGAGATCTGCTGGCTCGACTTCTCGTCGTGCAGCGACGCCGTCGCCGTCTGTTTGGCCTGGTCGGAGGCCTCGATGTCGAAGACCACCTTCGCGTTGATGCGCCCGTTGGTCACGATGATGCGATTGATGCCCATCAGCACCATGGTGGCGAGCAACTGCTGCCGCGAGCGCGCCATCTCGATCTTGGCCGCGTTGACCAGCGATTGCTCCGACTCCTGGTCATCGAAGTCCACACCGTGGGGCAGCCCGAACTCGCGGCCGAGGTCCACCTCCGATTCATCGTCGGGATTGCGCGACAGCCGCGCGGTCGCACTGCGCGTGTCGCTTCTCCACATCGCGGGGTAGCGGTTGCGCAGGTGATCCCGCGCCTGACCGTCTGTGATCTGTTCCTTCGCGAAGTCGTCCACGCTGCGTGAGACAGCGGCCAGTAGCTCGCCATAGGCCTCCATTTGCTGAATGGACGCATCGACGATGCTGCGGAAGACACCCTGAATCAGGCTCGAGACGAAGTCCGGGAAGTCCACCGCGCGCACGAGCTGACGGAAAGCCTCGGTGCCCTCGCGCACGGCACCAGCGCGGAAGTCCTTGCCAACCTGTTGCGGGGCTTCGGCCAGACGTCGCTTGACCCCCTCGACCGGATCCTCCTCCCCTTCCGCCAGCGCCCTCGCCCGTGCCGGGGTCGCCGACGCATCCAGGAAACCCGGGTCCTGACTGAGGAAGTCGCCGACCTTCACCATGTTGTGGGCGAAGGAGCGCTTGTCCTCCGGGCCCAGCCCCTGGAACGCCTCGGACTGCTGCAGCAGCTGTCGAACTTCCTGCCGAACCTGTTCCAAGTCGCCACTCAAGGCAGAACCTCCGGCTCAGGGTGTGGTGGGCGCGGGCGCGGTTGGGGCGAGCGGAGCGCTAGGCGTGGAGCCCTCGGCCGGAGCGCCACCTGGGGGAGGCACAGCGTGACCCGAGCCGAGCTCGTTGAGCGCCATCACTTGGTCGGTCTCCAACATGCGCTCCAGCGGCACCGTCTCGCTGCGGAAGTTCAGGGAGACCTCCCCTGTGAGGTTTCCGGCAGAGACGATCTCCGCCTCACTCTGAGTGTCGGTCTGATCCGTGATCTGGATCATGGGCTGCTCGATCGTCGCCTCCATGTCCGTGGCGTAGCGGTTGCCCGCGCCGGTCTGCAGCAGGTTGCCCTCCTCGTCATAGGCCTCGTCGCCGCTTCCGGACTCCTCCTCCTCGGAGGCGCGCGTCGTGATCACCTGCCGGCCCAGTCGTTCGAAGTCGACGGCGGTCGATTTGCGCTGCATCGAGTCGCGCGCAGAGAACTTGAAGCGCACCTTCGCGTTGATCTTGCCGTCCGTGACGATGATCCGGTTGATGCCCATCAGCACCATCGTCGCCAGCAGCTTCTGTCGACTGCGAGCGAGCGAGTCCCGCGCCGCTGGCACCAACTTCTGTTCGATCGTCTCTTCGTCGATGTCGGTGATGTCCTCGTCCAGTCCGAACTCACCTCCAAAGTCAGGCAGGTCGGCGAACTCGGCGCCATCGCGCGCAATGACCTTCGGCTGGTCGTCCACGACGTTGATCTGGAAGAGATTTGGGAAGCGCGAGACCAGGTGATCCCTGCCCTGGTTCACGCTGACATTTTCATCACGGAATTCGTTCAGACTTGTGGCCACCGACTTGACCAGCTCGGCGTAGGCCTTCATCTGGTCCATGCTGCTCTGGACCACGGAGTGGAAGACGCCGGTCACGAGCTCGGAAACGAAGCGCGTGAAGTCGACCTCCCGGATCAGGGCGCCGGCCGCCTCGGCTCCGGCCAGCGCCGCCTCCGCCCGAAACTGATCGCTGGCGCGCACGAGGCGGTGCCGGGGGTCACGCGAGAGCCCACGGGCGCGGGCCGCGGATTGCCGCCGCGCACCGCGCGGTCGAAGCGGCGCCGCGTAGGGATCGCTCAGGTTTGCGCTACCGCCTCCCGCGAGGGCCTCGGCGACGCGCGCCGTGTTGTCGGCGATCTCTGCCTGCAAGCCCTGGGGCACCGCCCGGAAGGCCTGGCTCCGCCCCAGCAGACGGTCGACCTCGCGCCGCACTGTCTCCCGCTTGTCATTGCTCAGCTGGCTGCTCTGCATCGGGCTTCTCCCTCAGGCCATCGCCATGTGCTCGGTGGCGACCGCGAGCTGCCGGGGGGCGCGACGCGGCGCCTCCAGTGCGTACCCCACCGGCCGGAAGTACACCGACAGGCGCGAGCCGGTTGCGGGCGTCACGCGCACACTGATCGCGCTCATGTCCCCCGGAGTGCCGTGGGCGTCGGGCGTCATGGCCTGGATCCACTGGCGCAGGGCGCGCTGGGAGTCAGGCCGCTGGGCCAACTGCATCTGGATCAACCCGTGCATCTCCCGCGGCGGTTCGGGCACGCCCGGCAGCAAGATGTCCAGCTTCAGCTCGAAGCCGCGGCCCGTATCGCGCAGGCCGATCAGCACCGAGCCCTCCGGCAACGCGAAGCGGCCTCCGAGGATCAGGCCGATCGTCCCGAGCAGACCGGAGAGCTGATGGCCGATCCCGAGCCGATTCATCATCGACTCCAGGTCCAGCAGGCGAAGCTCCCCACGGTGCGTCAAGTAGAGCCTCTGGGAGCCCCGGTGACGCCCGCAGGCGATCGACACGAACAGCGGCAACAGCCCGGGCAAGGCGTCCATCGCCACGCGCGCCGCGTGGGCGAGGTTTGGAGGCAGCGCGTCGAGCTGCCCCGGGCCGAGCTCGTAGTAGACCTTTGCCTCCCGGACGCCGGACTCGTCACAGCCGAGACCGAACCAGGCACCAAAACGCGCGGCACCATCACCGATCTCCCCGCGCCAGGGCTCGGAGCGTTGGTCGAACCATCGCAGCGCCGCCTGACCAAACTGCATCTGCGCGATGCGGCGCATCTCGCGGCTGGCCTCCTGGCGCCGGGCACCGGCTGTTGCATCCGGTCCCAGCGGTTCCATGTCGAGCCGGAAGGAACCCATGGCCGTTTCCGAGAACGAATGCTCGAGCGGCATCGACCCGGGAATCAGCGTGTTGCGGCCGTAGCGCGGATCGCCGAGGGGCAGGCTGAAGGTGCGGTCGAGCAACCCGCCCAGAGGCTCTCCCGGATCAGACGTCCCCAGCCGCCTGGCAGCGATCGAGAGACGCCGTTTGATCTCTTGTGATGCGGGACTTGTCATAGGGTGCCTCCAGTCGGATCAGACCGCGACGTCAGGCGCCACCGCGCCGGCGCTCACCTGCTCCAGGGCGTCCTCGATCGCCTGTGGTGCGCTGGCGATCGTGAGCGCGGGCAGGGTCGGTTGGGAGCCGGCCACGACCGGTTCGGAGAACTGCTCGACCGTGCTGTCCTGGGTGCCGGTGACGGCGAGCCAGCGCTCGGCGTAGTCCACGAGCTCCATGTCGTTGAAGACCTCGAGGCCACTGACCGCAAAGGGACTGGCGACCACGGCCGAGTTGCGACCGAGCCACTGGATCACCTTTCCGCCGGCGCGCGCCATCGTGCGGTAGCGAACGGTGTTGACGCTGCTGCCCAGGAAGACCTGGGCCACGCGGTCGACCAGCTGCCACTGGTCGCGTACGCCGAAAGCGCGCACGACGTCCGGGTGGTTGAGCATACCTCCCACATCCTTGATTAGCCCCTGAAGCTCGGCGGCGAAGAAGTGGGAGATGGCGTAGCCGTGCATCGAGAGGTTGACCGCCAGGTCACGGGCCGCCTTGTGCAACTGCTCGGGCGAAACCCGCAGCTTCTCCTGCGGCGACTGGCGGAACCAGACACTGGTCGCCGACAGGAAGCGCACCCACAGGTCCTGGAACTCGCGATTGGGAAGCTCGACGTCGACACCGCCCTGGGCAAAGCCAAAGGCCCGGGCGTAGAGCTCCCGACGGTCCTGCTCGTTGAAGCGGTTGACCCCATTCTTGATGTAATCGAAGACCTTCTGTCCGCCGATGCCCCGGCTGACCGGGAGCATGCCGCGCATGAACTGCTGCGCGACCAGATCGGCGACCTGGAAGTAGCGCATCTCCTCCAGCATCGCCGCCATGTACACGGCGGACAGAGCCATGACGTTCTCGGGGATCACGTCGGAGGCGCTGCCCGCGTCCAGATCCAGATCCGGCAGGTCGATGTCCACGTGCAGCGCGCGGCGCTGGGTAAGGCCGCTGATGGCCTCGACCAGCACGTTGTCGATGAGGAGCTTGAGCTGGGCATGGTTCTCGTCGACGTGCTCCTGTACGAGCCGCGCGCCGATCTCGGCCACGTGACGCGCCCAGATGTCCGAGACCAGCGGGTTCTCACGCCGCGTGGCCACTTCCTGCAGGCGCTCGACTATGCGGACGTAGAGGCCGGTGTGCGCATTGAATTCCTTGACCGCCTCGATCACCTGGTCGATGAACTCGCGCGCCGCCCGGAAGTGGTAGGGCGGACCGTCCTCGGCCGGGTCGGCGTAGTTGTCATGATCGGGCGGGCCATTCTGGTCCGAGATCAGCACGTCGCCCTCGAAGCGATTCCACTCGTTGCGTCCCATCGTGGGATCGGAGAAGCCTCGCTGGTGCATCATGCCGACGATCGCCAGCACCGACGCCTTCTGCTGGTCGTCCAGCGAGCCCGGGAAGTCCCTGGGCTCGGCGGGAATCGCCGTCGAGCTGCCGCTGGCGAAGCGCTCCATCAGCACCTGCCTGACAGCCAGGTAGACGCGGCGGTTACGGGTGTTGTCGCGTTGCGTGGCCTTGCGGGTGTTGTCGTCGACAGTCTTCCCGACAAGGTTGTCGAAGATGTCCGGGTAGCGGACCTCGTCCGGGGTCTGGGTACTCATGGATTCGCTCCTTGCATGTAGTCAACGGTCTGCTCCGGGCCCAGCATCTCGACACCGCTGTCTGCCAGCTCCCGATCGATGAGGCGCAGCGCCTCCAGGACGTTCAAGATGCCGGCGCCGCAGCCGTGGCTGTCGGCGTCGGCGGGAAATGGGTCGGCGCTGGTGGTCAGCACCGAGCGCACCGAGGATGCACCGAGGGGCACGCTGTAGCGCGCGGCGCGGGCGATCAGGAGCGCGACGGCGGCGGCCACGAAGGGCGCCGCGAACGACGTGCCCGTGTTGAGCCCGTAGCCGCCGATGCTCGCGCTGAGGACGTCTTCACCGGGCGCGCACAGCGCCACGTGGGACCCACGGGTGCTGAAGCTCGATGGGCGACCGCTGGCATCGATCGAGCCGACCGCGATCACTCCGGGCAGGGCGGCCGGGTAGTAACGCAGCGTACGCCCCTCGTTGCCCGACGCCGCCACGAAGATGCAACCCCGCGCGAGCCCGTAGCGAATCACCTCCGCGTGCGGCACGCGGTCCCCGGGCGCCAGCACGTACTCCGGGGTGCCAAAGGACAGGTTGAGCACGCGCGCTCCGAGGTCGGCCGCCCACTTCACGGCGGCGTCGATGTCCGAGAGCGCCCCGACCGCCGTCATCTTTCCGCGCGTCGGCCCCGCCGGGCCGTCCGCCGCAGCCGCCTCCCCCAGCTGCACAGCGGCTGCGAGTGCCCGTGCTGGCATCACCCGCGACAGACCCGCCAGCCCCCGAGGCAGCCGAGCGCCCGCTGCGCCGATGATGCCCGCGCAAGCAGTGCCATGGTCGGAGTGCCGGGCGTGGGGAATGCGGTCGCGGCCGGTGACGTCGCCGAGCAGCTTGAGGTCTGCGCTGCCGCGCTCCGGGTCCAGGTCGACGGTGTCCAGTCCCGGCACCAGCCGCCCCCTGAACTCGGGGTGACGCAGGTCGATGCCACTATCGACCACCGCAACGGTCACGCCGGGGTCGCCCGGCTCGACGGCAAGCGCCGCGCCCCCACCCACCTGGTCGAATGCCTGCCCGTGCCCGCCGCGCATGGGTGCGGCGGTGAGGGTCGTCTGCGCCAGATAGTCGGGCTCGGCCATCTCGACCGTGCTCAGCGACGACAGCGCATCGGCCACCTCCCGTGGATCGGCGCCACGGTCGACCTCGAGCCGGAAGGTGCGCGACAAGCCGAGCTCCTCTTCGACCGAGTCAAAGTCCTGATGGCGACGCCCGGGACGGCCGAGCCCGTGCGCCGAGGCGAAGTTGCGGGCGATGCGGAGCCCGCCAAAGCGGCCCATGGCACGGTCGATGGGCCCGCCGCCATCCACGGCGGACTAGGCCGAAGCCTTGCCTGCGACCACGTCCTGGCGGGCCGGAATCGATTCCGGCGCCTCGCCGGAGCGCAGCCGCAGCTGAACGCGCCCGGCCTGACGCAGGCGCCCGGCGAAGGGCTCAGGCATTGCGTGCGAGGCCGAGCTCATGACATCACCGCCCCGTTGTTGCCGCGGTCCGGCATGTTGTGCTGCGCGGGTTGGGGTGCCGCGGGCTGGGGTGCGGGCGGCTGGGGTGCGTCGGGCGCCGCGTTGACCTGCGGCATGCGGAAGAACCCACTGGCGCGCTCACCCTTCACGACGACCTCGAACCGACCCTCGCGCTGGTGCGACATCGGCCGTACCAACAGCTCCTTGGCCTCCGCCGAGACGACCTCCACCGGCTCGCCGCCGACGCGCACGTCGGTCTCCAGACCATCGGTGAGGTTGGCGCCCTGGATGCGCAGCAGCGGCGATCCATCGCGCTCGAGCTCGACATCGCTCCGTGTCACGACCGGTCGCGCGGCCGCCTGCAGCGCAGCGCGCAGGCGCCCGACGGGCAGCCCGGTGAACGCATGCAGGGCGCCCTCCGGCACCTCGCGCCCCATGCGCTTGAGCTGGCCGACGGTGCGCACGCCCATGCGATCGAGCTGCGTGCGAGTCTCGTCGTCGAGCTTCACCGAATCCGCAAACTCCTCGAGGCTTCGCGGGTCCTCGTCTCGCGCGATGTCGAGCGTGTTCTCCTCCACCATCGGACGGGTGATGGTGGCGAAGTTGAGCTTGATCGTGCTGGCGCCGGTCTCGTTCGGGCCCGCGTGTCGCATGCGCGCCTTGCCCGCGCGCAGATCGAAGAAGACGTTGAGCTCGAGGCCCACATCCCGCAGGGCCCATGTCAGGGGGCGGCCGGTGCGCACGCTCACCGCCAGCGAGTCCTGGGCCCGGTCGAGCTGCGCGCGTAGGGACTCCACGAAGTCCTGCACCACGAAGAACTCTCGCTCCTCGAAGCCACTCATGGTTTCCCTCCGGTCAGGCGTAGGCGCAGGCGACCGTGAGGCGTATGGAAACCTGTGGCCATGCGCCCCCGCGGCAGGCTCGCCAGCAACGTCGCTCCCTCGCCGGCACGCCCCTCGAGCGGCACCGCCAGCTCGGCACCGTCGACGCGCAAGTGACCTTCACCCACGTCGGTCATCGATGCGACGCCGTCTGCCAGATCCACGAGGAGCCTCTCGAGCGGCTGCATCAGCGCCCCCCTTCCGGCGTCGGGGTGGTGGGCGGCGCAGCTGCAGGCGCAGGCGCCGGAGCTGGCTGAGGCGCGAGCGGCGCGGGGGCTGCGACCGGCGCCGGCGCGGGCGTGGCCACGGGAGCGGCCGCCGCGGCCGGTGCGGGCGCTTCCTGGGCCGCTGGCTCGCCCTTGCGCCAGTTGGAGTGGCGCATCAGGGCATCGAGCACCTCGGGCTCGGCGAAGCGCTCGATCGGGAAGCTCTCGGTCGAGAACTGCAGGTTCACCTCCCCCATCAGGTCGGCGCGGATCGCCGCATCCGACTGCGCGTTGGCCTTGACCGTCGAGACCATCGCGGTACCGGCGCTCGAGGCGCCGATCTGGCGGGTGGCGATGTCGCCGCCCCCGCCCACGTTCACGTTCATCACCTCGGCGCTGGTGCGGTCGCGCGCGACGGCGTGGAACTGCATGCGTGCCTTGATCTGCCCCTGGTCGACCACCACCCGGTTGATTCCGAGCAGCAACATGGTGGCCAGGCTGCGCATGCGGTCCTGGCCCAGGACGCGACGACCGGCATCCATCAACGGGCCCTCGGACAGCTCCTCGGTGAGCGCCTCGCCCTCGAGACCGTACTCGGCCAACCACTCGGGCGAGCCGCCGTCCGAGTCGGGCTGGGGCACGAGCTTCGGCTCGCCGGTCGCCCCGGCCGCGGGCATCCGCAGCGCCAGGTCGCCGCGATGGCGATTGGAGAGGTAGTCGCGGGTCTGTCCGACGCTCACGTTGTCGCGTGAGAACTGATCGACGGTCTGCGCGAGGGAGCGAACCAGGTCGGCGTATTCGCGCAGCTGCTGGCTCGTGCTGTCGACGATGGCCTGGAAGGTGCCGGTGACGAGGCCCGCCACGAACGCAGGAAAGTCCACCGAGTCCAGCGTGTCGGCAACGCGGCCGCCGATCACCTCGGTCGCCTGAGGTCGCCGCGCGGCCGGCGTCGCAGTGCGAGCCCCCTCGGCACCTCCCGCGCGCGCACCGGCACCCCCCGTACGACCCGCGCCCGCAGTGCCGCCGACCAGACTGCGCTGGAAGTCCGCCGGCGTCGCGAGCACCATCGCGTAGGGGTCGGCACTGCCGCCGCGCAGTACCGACTCGATACGCGCGAGGTCATGGGCGAAGGACTCCCGCTGGCCTGACTCGAGCTGCGCGGCCGCCGGGCTTTGCCGCAGTGCCTGCGTCGCCTGCAGTGCCAGTCGTAGCGGGTCTTGGTCCATCATCGTTCCGGGTTCGCTCGCGTGATCAACCCAGCAGCTGCGTGTCGTGGAGACTGCGGCCGTCGCGCCGCAGCTGGGCGAGCCGCTCACTCGCCCGGGGGTCGCTGCCCGCCGCTTCCACGAGCCGATCGAGCTTCTGCTCCAGCGGCGCGCTCGACATGCCTGCCAGCGCCTCGCTCACCCAGCGCTGCCCCTGGTCGATGCCGAGGACCACGCAGCGGTCGCAGAGCATGGCGAGGCCCCGATCGGTGGTGAGCCCGAGGCTACGCGCCACCTCGAGCAGGGGATCGACGTAGCGCTCGACGGCCACCTCGTTCTGGGCCGCCTGGAATTCCGGCACGCCGGCCGCCGCCTCGAATGCGGCGTTCCAGGCCTCACTCCACAGCAGGTGTCCCGCCACCGGCGCCATCCGTTCCTCCGCCGTCGAGCCCCGCGTGACCTGGAGCAACTCGTCGCCCGACGCGCCGAAGATCGCGGCAAAGCGCTCTGGATTGCGGCGCTTGCAGACCTCGAGCACCTTGCCGAGGTCCCCGCGTGCCTGCTTGAAGTGCAGAATGCCCCACTCCAGCCCTTCGCCCCGGGCGTTGTCGACGCGGGAACCGTAGCCCCGCAGGCGCCTGCCTTCGTCCGACACGTCCGCCGGTGGCATGCCCGTCTCGCGCTCGGCGATCGGGAGCACGACGCGGCTGAACTTGTCCTCGATGCTCGGCGCCGAGAGCCCGTCCTCCACCACGGTGGGCGCACCGGGCATCGGGGTCGATGTCGTCACCGGCGGCGCCACCGTCGTCGGCGGCGGCAGCCCGGGTGTCGTGGTGGGGCCGACGGCAGGTGTCGCGGTCCCTTCCTGCGCCCCCCCGTAGCGATGGGCAACCGCAGTGCCGCCCGCCGTGGGCGGCGGGAGCGCCGGATAGCGGTTGGGATCGGCATGTGGCGCACCGTAGGGGCCCGGGGATCCGAAGTAGGCGGGCTGCGCCGCGACCGCAGGCGCCGACATTGCGCGCCCCCGTAGCTGGGGCACGTCCTCGTAGCCCTCCGGCTCAGGAAGCTGCGCGGGCTGACCCGGGGCGTGCCCCGGGACCCCATGGGGTGGGAAGCTGTACAACAGAGGCTGAGGCGGCGGCGTCGTACGCGGCAGACCGGTGGTTGGCAGGCCGGTGGTCGGAGGAAGCGGCGTGCCTGTCGTCGGCGGCACCGG
>JAPPOT010000016.1 GCA_028817855.1 Myxococcales bacterium | reverse complement strand
CCCCCGCCCGCCCCCGCGCCGAGCTGGTCCGCCCTTGCCGGCAGGCGGGTGTCGAGACGCCGGAGGCGCTGCCCCCGGGGGAGCAGCGCGTGCGCGAGGCCCTGCGCAAGGACGCCGAGCTGGCCGAGCTGGAGCGTCAGCTGCTCGAGCACGGCGGCGGCGCTGACCTGGATGCGATCTTCGCCCTGACCGAGGGCGTGGAGGACTCGGCGGCGCGCGGGCGCGTGGCCGAGATCGACGACGAGCTCGAGGCCAGCGACGACCACATGCGCGAGCTGACCGCCGACATCGCGCGCCAGGAGGGCGGCATGCGACGGCTGGAGGAGCGCCAGGGTGCGGCCGAGGCCGCGCTCGAGGTGGCGGAGCTGGCGGCCACCATCCGCGCCGACGCCGAGCGCTACGCGCGCCTGAGGCTCGCGGCGGTCGTGCTCGAGCGCGAGATCGCGCGCTATCGAAGCGAGCACCAGGGGCCGGTGCTCACGCGCGCCAGCGAGCTCTTCGTGAAGCTGACCTCGGGGGGCTATCGCGCGCTCGAGGTGGCCTTCGACGGTGAGCAGCCGACGCTCCAGTGCATCGCCAGCGACGGTCGCGAGGTGAGCGTGGAGCGCCTGAGCGACGGCACGCGCGACCAGCTGTACCTGGCCCTGCGCATCGCGAGCCTGATGCGCTTCGTCGAGCACGCCGAGCCGATGCCGCTGATCCTCGACGACATCCTGATCCACTTCGACGACGAGCGCGCGACCGCGGCCCTGACAGTGTTGGCCGAGCTCGCGCGCACCACACAGGTGCTCTTCTTCACCCACCACCACCACCTGCTCGATCTGGCTCGACAGGCCCTGCCGGCCGAGGCCCTGGTCGTGCACCGGCTGATGGACGCGCGCGAGCAGGCCGCGGTGGCACCGGCCTGAGGCGGACGATGGCCGCGGCCGGTCGCGACGACAACACCGAGGCCCTCGACGCCTTCGTCGCGGAGCTGGCGGCGCGTGCGCTGGCTCTACGCGGGGCCCTGCGCGCCTCCGGTGTCGCCGGGAGGCTCGCGCAACGCCTCGCGCCGCTCGAGCGCCTCACGCGACCGGGGCAGGAGCCGCGCCATGACGCCGACGTGGCCGCCGGGGAGTGTGCGCAGCTGCTGGCCCTGTCCCTGGCCCATGCGCGTGCCCTTGCACTCCGTGAGCGTGAGCTGAGCTTCGACGGGCCGGGCGCGCTGCGGCGGGTGCCGACCACCAGCCCACTGCTGGCGGCGATCTTCGAGTCGCTGCTGGGCGTACTGGAAGGGGAGGGCGCTGTTGCTTACCTGGACGGGCTGTGTGGCTGGTTGGGGTCCGCGCGCTGCGAGAGCGTACTACGCGAGCACGGCGAGCTGCTGCCCGATCGCTACGATCGCTTCCTCTCGAGGTACGACGCGGAGGCGCAGCGCGCCCGCGGGGTCTACTTCACCCCGCCCGAGCTCGTGGGCTTCATGTGGCGCAGCGTCGAGCGCGCGCTCGAACAAGAGCTCGGTGTTGCGCTTGACGATCCGGACCTGTCCTTCCTCGACCCGGCGGTGGGCGGCGGCGCCTTTTTGGTGTGGCTGTGCGACCGGCAGGACGCTGCGGGTCTGCGCGCGGCTGCCGACGGGCGCCTCCACGGCTTCGAGGTCATGCTGCCGGCGTACGCCGTCACGCACCTGCGCCTAGCCCAGCGCCTGCTGCGGCGCGCGCCCGGTGCGGCCTTGCCGCGCGTGGATCTGTGCCTCGCCAGCGCGCTCGTGAAGCCCCCGCGCGCGGCGGTCGAGGCTGGCGGGAGCGATGCGCTGGCGGCCGCGATCCGCGCGGAGGCGCGGGCGGCGCGCGCGCTCCACGAGGGTGCAGTCGACGTGGTGATCGGCAACCCGCCCTACCGGCGCAGCTCCGACAACGTGCACCCGGAGATCGCCCAGCGCATGGGCCCGTACAAGCGGCCGCTCGCGGCGGAGCCCAATCTCCAGCCCCTGTCCGACGACTACGTGAAGTTCGTCCGCCGCCTCGAGGTCATGCTGGAGCAGCGCGAGCGCGCGGTCTTGGCCCTGGTGACGCCCTCGACCTACTTGAGCGGGCGCCTCTACCGCGCGATGCGCGGCAGTCTGCTGTCCACCTTCCCGCGCGCGGACCTGGTCGATCTCCACGGCAGCGCACGGGGGGAGAAACCCGCC
>JAPPOT010000140.1 GCA_028817855.1 Myxococcales bacterium | reverse complement strand
AAGTCAGGCGCGGGCGCGGGTGACCCGGGGCTGGCGTGGGGGGATGCGGTCCGCTGGTACGGATGGGAAGAGGGGCTCGGGCTCGCGAAGTCGGAGGGCAAGGCGGTGTGCCTGGTCGTCTACGCCGATTGGTGTGAGCGCTGCGAGGAGCTGGCGCCCGTCTTCTCCCAGCCGGGTATCGCCGCCATGGCACGCGGCCTGGTGATGGTGCGGCAGGATCAGGACCAGGCGCCGGCCTGGCTGCGTGAGCGCTTCGGCGAGGTCGGCAACTACGTGCCGCGGGTGCTCTTCCTGGACGCCGACGGCAACCTGCGCGCCGACATCCAGAGCGGCCACCCGCGCTATCCGTACTTCTACAGCCACCACGTGGCCGACCGGCTGCTAGCGAACATGCACGCCGCGGCGCGGGGTGGCTAGCCCGGATGTTTCGCCGATGCGTGGGATGATCGTGCAAGTGATCGGCTTCGCAGGACTTTCGGTGAGCGGAGCGCATACGGTGTGTATTCGCGACCGAGGCGGAAGCGCTGTGGAGTCGAGCGATTGTGCGAGGGCGCGCGGATCGGTGAAAACCCGGGCTGGGCTCAGGCCTCGCGCAGCGCGGCGACCGCGCCAGCCACAATCAGCGCGCAGGCGACGTAGAACTCCAGCGTCGGCACCTCGGCCAGCAGGACGAAGGCCAGCGCCCCCGCGAAGAGGGGCTGCGAGAGGTTCGATACGGTCACCACCTGACCGCGGAAGTGCTTCATCGCGAAGTTGAGCGCCGAGTGCCCCAGCACGGTTGGCACGAGCCCGAGGCCGAGCGCCATCAGCAGCTCCCAAGGCTCGAACGCGTGCGCCAGGGGCTCCGACACCACAAGCGCCGCGAGGGCGCAGGTCAAGGCCGCCGTGCCGTAGAGCGGCACGACGTAGAGGAAGACCGAGGGCAGGTCCCGATGGCGTCGGCCGAACACCAGGTAGAGGGCGAAGAGCAGCATCGAGCCAAAACAGATGGCGTCGCCGAGGAAGTGCATGGGATCGAGCTGGTAGTCCCGCGCCGTCAGCAACACCACGCCCGCCGAGCCCAGGGCGGTGCCGATCCACTCGCCGCGGTTGAGGCGCTCGCCGGCCACCATCCGCAGGAAGAGGGGCGTGGCCAGCGGCACCATGTTGACCACGAGCGAGGCGTTGACGGCAGAGGTCATGCGCGCGCCCTCGTTCCAGGTGATCAGGTGCAGGCCCAGACGCCCGCCCGGCAGGAGCCCCCTGCGCCGCTGGGCGCGCGCGGCCGCGCCCCGGTGGCGCCGCAAGTCGCGCACGAAGACCGGCGCCAGCACCACCACGGCCACGAGCAGGCGCGCGCACGCGAGCGTCGCCGGGTGCATCTGGCTGCCCTTGATGAAGAGCACCGACGTCGAGCACGCGAAGATCCCACCGACCAACGTGAGGCCGTGGAGCATCGTCGACCGCGGTTGCGTGCCCGTCACCGGCCGGGATTAGACGCCGGTGACGGGCTCGAGCACAAGCTCAGTGCAGCTCGGCGGGCGGCGTCACCTCGGGCGCATCGCCCGGCTCCGTGCCGGGCTCGACCAGCGCGACCGCCAGGACCTGGTCGAGGGAGCTCACCAGGGTCACCTCGAGCTCGCCCACCACCTCGGCGGGGAGGTCGTCCAGATCGGGGCCGTTCTCCTCGGGCAGGATGATGTGCTTGATCCCGGCCCGGTGGGCGCCGAGAACCTTCTCCTTGACGCCACCGATGGGCAGCACGCGCCCGCGCAGGGTGATCTCGCCGGTCATCGCGACGTCGCGCCGCACCGGGCGGTCGGTCATCGCGCTGACCAGCGCGGTCGCCATCGCCACGCCCGCGGACGGGCCGTCCTTGGGCACCGCGCCCGCCGGCACGTGGATGTGGGCCTCGATCGAGCCGATGCGCTCGGGCGCGATGCCGAGGCTCGGCGCGCGGGTCGCGGCGTAGGTGAGCGCGGCGCGGGCGGACTCCTTCATCACGTCGCCGAGCTGACCGGTGAGGATCAGCGAGACGTTGCCCCAGCCCTGCACCTGCATCGACGTGTCCGCGTTGCGGAAGTCGGACAGACGCCGGATCGAGGCCTCGACGAACATGATGTCGCCACCGGCAGGCGTGTAGTACATGCCCGTGCCGACGCCGACCTCGTCCTGCTCGCCGACCTTCTCCGGGCGCACCTTGGGCCGGCCCAGCAACTCGCGCACCAGCGCCGGAGTCACCACGTGCTCGACCTGCTCGTCGGCTGCCAGCCGCCGCGCGAGCTTGCGAGCAACCGCACCGATGCGACGCTCGAGCTGGCGCACACCGGCCTCACGCGTGTAGCGGCTGACGATCACGGAAACCGCGTCGTCGGTCAGCTCGAGACCGCGACCGGCGATGCCGGCCTCCTCGAGCTGACGCGGGATCAGATAGGTCTTGGCGATCTCGCGCTTCTCGCGCTCCGTGTAGCCGGCAAACTCGACCAGCTCCATGCGGTCGAGCAGAGGCGCAGGGATGCCCTCGATGAAGTTCGCCGTGGCGACGAAGAGCACCTCGCTCAGGTCGAAGGGCACGCCGATGTAGTGGTCGGTGAAGCTGTGGTTCTGGGCGGGGTCCAGCACCTCCAGCAGGGCAGCCGCCGGGTTGCCCTGATAGGAAACGCCCAGCTTGTCGACCTCGTCGAGCAGAATGACGGGGTTGCGCGTGCCGGCCTGCTTGAGGGCCTGCACGATGCGCCCAGGCATCGCACCGACATAGGTGCGGCGGTGGCCGCGGATGTCGGCCTCGTCGCGCACGCCGCCGAGCGCGAGGCGCACGTACTTGCGGTCGAGGGCGCGGGCAATCGACTTGCCGATCGAGGTCTTGCCGACGCCCGGCGGGCCGATGAAGAGCAGGATCGGGCCCTTGGCGGACGCCCCCTCCTCGGCGTCTTCGTCCTTCGCTTCTGCGTCGGCCGCCGCGCGTTGCCGCGCGACCTCGTCGTGCAGCTGGCGCACCGCCAGGAACTCGAGCACGCGGTCCTTGACGTCGCTCAGGCCGTAGTGATCGGCGTCGAGCACGTCCGCGGCGCGCGAGACGTCGAGCCGGTCCTCCGTCCGGGTGCTCCAAGGCAGCTCGGCCACCGTCTCGAGGTAGGTGCGGATGACCTGGGCCTCGGCGGACTCGCGCGCGGTGCGCTCGAGCCGCGCGAGCTCGCGCTCGACCTCGTTGCGCGCCTCCTCCGGCAGTTGCAGGGCCTCGAGTCGCTTGCGAAGCGCCGCAAGCTCGTCGTCGCCGTCGCCGCCGCCGAGCTCCTTCTGAATCGCCTTCATCTGCTCGCGCAGGAAGAGCTCGCGCTGTCGCTCACCCAGCTCTTCCTGAACCTTGGACTGGATGTCCTCGCGCGCCTCGTGCTCGTTGAGCAGGCGCTGGACGTGCACCAGCACCTGGCGCATGCGGTCCTCGACCTCGAGGTTCTCGAGCACCGCCTGCTTGTCCTCTACCGGGATGTCGAGGTGGCCCATCACGAGGTCCGCGAACAGGCCGGGGCTCGTGACCGCATCCATCACGCGCTCGAGCACCTGCTTCGGCACCCCGCGCTTGCCCCCAAGCTCGGCGGCGCGCAGCTGCAGCTCACCCTCGAGGGCGCGGTAGGCGGGGTCGTCCGGATCGGGCGGGGGCGCGTCTTCCAGAGGCAGGCAGTCGACCTCGATCGGATCGTTCTTGCCCTCCGCGAAACGATACTCCAGCGCCTTGGCGCGGCTGTCGGCCTGCAGCACCAGATTGACGGTGCCGGAGGAGGCCTCCACATGGGAGACGCGCGCGACCACACCCACCTCGTGGAGCTGCTCGCGCGTGGGCCGATTGACGTTCTCGCGCTGAGCGACGGCGAAGATCCGGCCGTCACCCTCGCGCGCTCGCTCGATCGCGGCGAGCGTCGACTTGCGACCGACCGCAATCGGCACCGCGAGGCCTGGAAAGACCACGGTGTTGCGAAGGGGAACCACAGGTAGAGTCATACGTTCGGGCATCGATCCTCGGGGCTTATCGGGGGCTCTGTCAGCCAAGCTAACCATCGCTTCCTGGCATGCAACGGCGCGGGAACACCCGGTGGTTTCCCTCGCGCACGGTGTAGCGCCGTGCTATGGCGAGCGGGCGATGGGCATCCCCTTTCTGAAGGAAGATCCGGTCGAGTACGGCATCGTGGAAACGGTCTCGCCGCTCATCCGACGCATCGTCGCCCGCAATCCGAGCCCCTTCACCTACCACGGCACGGGCACCTACATCGTCGGCCACGGAAAGGTCGCCGTGATCGACGCGGGCCCGTTCGAGCGCGCGCACATCGAGGCGTTGCTCGGTGCGCTGGGCGGCGAAGAGGTCACGCACCAGCTCGTCACGCACACGCACAACGACCACTCCCCCGCGACGGCTCCAGTGCGCGATCGCACCGGCGCACGCACCTACGGCTACGGGCCCCACGGCGAGGGCCGCTTCGAGCGCGGCGAGAAAGTCGAGGCGGGCGGCGATCTCGACTTCAAGCCCGACGAGGCCGTAGAGCAGGGCGATGTCATCCAGGGCGATGGCTGGACGATCGAGTGCGTGCACACGCCGGGGCACTGCAGCAACCACCTGTGCTTCGCGCTGCGCGAGGAGAAGGCGCTGTTCACCGGCGATCACGTGATGGGCTGGTCGACGTCGATCATCTCACCACCCGACGGCGACCTCGGCGACTACATGGCGAGCCTGCGGCTGCTGCTCGAGCGCGACGACGCGCGCTACTACCCGACGCACGGCACGCACATCGACGACCCCAAGCCCTTCGTCGAGTCCTTCATCGCCCACCGGCAGCAGCGCGAGGGCCAGATCCGGGTATGCCTGGAACAGGGCATCTCCCGCATCGAGGACATGGTCAAGCAGATGTACACGGACATCCCCACCTTCATGCACCGGGCGGCGGGGCGCTCCGTGCTCGCCCACCTCGTGCACATGCTGGAGCTCGGACACGTGCGCTGCGAGGGCGCACCGGGGATCGACGCGCGCTACCGGCTCTCGCGCTAGGTGGACGGTCTTGCAGGGGTTGAACTTGCCCTTGCCCTTGCCCGATGAACCGCAACCCGCGGCCTTGCGGCGTGGGTGCAGGCGCGTAATTCATGCTCGCATGTCCATCTTCGACATTCCCGTCCGCGACTGGATGAGCCCACCTCTGCACACGGTGGGACCCGACGTACACCTGCCCGCCGTGGCACGGATCCTGGAGGACGCGGGGATCTCCGGGCTGCCGGTCGTCGATGCGGAGATGCGGCCCCTGGGAGTGCTCTCACGCACGGACCTGCTCCACCAGGGCGCCTCGCCGCGGGTCACTGGCACGGCCCACTCGTCGCGGCAGGTGCCGGACCGACGGGCCGGAGACGTGATCGCCGGCACACCCATCTGCGTACAGCGGGACGCGTCCCTCGCCGAGGCGGTGCGCCACCTGCGCGACGCCCGCATCCACCGCGTGCTGGTGCTCGAGGGAGAACGACTGGTCGGCATCGTCAGTCCCTGGGATGTGATGCGGCTGGTGGCGACCAGCGACCTGAGCCAGCCGATCGACACCCTGATGAGCGGCTCGGTTGTGACCGTGCCTGCCGATGCGCCGACACAGTCCGCCATCGAGCGTCTGAACAACGCACACGTCCACGGCCTGGTCGTACTGGACGGTGATTGGCCCGTGGGGATCTTCGGCCAGGACGAGGCCCTGGCGGCCGAACGCTGGCCGGATCCGACCCAGGTGGACCAGTGGCAGAGCGCGTCGCTGGTTGCGCTGCCGTCGCACATACCGGTGCACCGCGCGGCCGCCCAGGCGGTGGCGACCCGTTGCCGCCACATCGTCGTCATGAACGCCAACCAAATCGGCGGCGTGGTGACGCCGTGGGACTTCGTCAGCGTCGACCGCTGCTGACGCGGTTGTGCGCGCGTGGGGATTTGAGTACAGCTCAAACCCATGGGCACCACGATCGAGCTCGAAGCGGCCGACGGCCACAAGCTCTCGGCCTACCGCGCCGAGCCCCAGGGCGCGCCGCGCGGCGGAGTGCTGGTCATCCAGGAGATCTTCGGCGTCAACGACCACATTCGGTCGGTCTGCGACGGCTACGCGCAGGCCGGCTACCTGGCGATCGCGCCCGCCCTCTTCGACCGGGTGGAGCGCGGCGTCGAGCTGGGCTACGACGAGCCAGGGATTCAGGGCGGCATCAAGGTCGTCTCCCAGATGAAGCCGGGCAACACCCTGCGTGATCTGCAAGCGGCGACGGACGCGCTCTCGGAAGCGGGCAAGGTGGGCGTCGTCGGCTACTGCTACGGCGGCACCATGGCCTGGGTGAGCGCGGCCAAGCTCGAGGGCATCGCCTGCGCGGCCGGCTACTACGGCGGACAGATCGACAAGCAGGTGGCGCTCTCACCTCGCGTGCCGGTCATCCTGCACTTCGGCGAGCGGGATCACGCCATCCCGATGGAGGCGGTCGACGCGGTGCGAAAGGCCCACCCGGACGTCCCGGTCCACGTCTATCCGGCCGGCCACGGCTTCAACTGCGATGCGCGCGACAGCTACGATGCCGAGAGCGCCAAGCTGGCCCGGGAACGCACGCTGGAGCTCTTCGCCAAGCACGTCGGATAGAAACGCCGAGCGCCCAGTCGTGCCAATCCACGCGAATCGTCGAGGTTCGTTCAGGAGCGAGCGCGCCCTGGAGGACCACACCGGAGGCGTACTGGAAGTCGAGGATTGGGCCGAGGCCGTAAGCCGCTCCTGGGCGAACCTCGGCGATTCCGGTTCGTTCACCTAAGAGGTAAAGGGGTCGCTGACTTCCTTGGGGATCCGCCGCGGGCGGCCGGTGTCGGCGGCGACGAAGGCCCACAGGGTGCTGGCGCGTGCCAGCACGGTGTCGTCGGCGGCGCGCAGGATGCGTGTGCGGCGCTCGGTGGTCGCGGCCTTGATCCAGGCGACCGACGTGCAGAGCCGAATGCGCTCCCCGAGGAAGGCGGGTGCCAGGTACTCGATCTCATGCTTTCGCACGATGAAGACGCCGCCGATGCGCTGGTAGGCGTCCGGATCGAGGCCGACGGCGCTGGAGTGGGCCACCGCCACATCCTGCAGCCAGCGAACGTAGACGATGTTGTTGACGTGGCCCAAGTCATCCACATCGTCCGGCTCGACCGTGAGCTCCAGCTGGTACTCGGGTGGCTCGGGCGCGGACATGGGCAGCCCTTGTACGGTGCTACCGCAGGGTCGGCAAGCGCCGGCGCTGCTATGCTGCATCCGTGCGCTGCTTCCGACGACCGGCCGCCGCCCTGCTCGCCTCCCTGTGCGCCCTGTGGGCGTGCACGGAGCGGGGCTTCGTCCTGTCGTTGCAGGGGGACCACGGCGCCGGGGACAACAGCGCGGACGCCGGCGCCTTCTACGACATGGGCGTGGCGCCGGGCGGCTGCGACACCTTCACGCCGGGCGACCGCTTCGGCCTGTGCTCCGCGAGCTACCTCGGGGGAGCGGGGGAGGATCGCGCCGACGGTGTCACCTTCGATCGAGACGGCAACCTGCTGGTGGCGGCCCGACTGTCCGAGACTCCATTCGGCCTCTCCGAGCAGCGGCTGGGCGCGGGCGAGGCCGGCGTGCTGCGCTTGAGCCCGACCGGACGCGCCGCGCTCAGCTGGACGCCGCTGGCATCGCGCATCCGCGACATGGCCGTGGGCGGCAGCGACGGCCGCATCGCCCTCGCGACCGAGGACGGTGTTTCGGTGCTCGACTCCGAGGCGCGCGAACTGCTGTGGATGCGGGAGGAGGAGGGGGGCGTCGAGCGTGTCGACGTCGGCGGCGACGGCAGCGTCGCCACCCTGCTCGTCGACGGCACGATCGTGTTGCTCACGCCGGATGGCTCCCCGCGCACCGCCTTCCGGGTGGTGGCCGATCGGGTCGAGGACCTGACGCTCGACACCGACAGCGACCTGATCCACGTGGCGGGCGGCCGCGCGGCGGAAGGCTGTCCCGGCCTGATGCCGTTCCTGCGCGCCTACAGCCAGGGCGGGCGCGAGCAGTGGCGCCGCTTCGACTTCGCGGATGCGGACGGCCACTGCGACTCGGCGTGGGGACGGCGCGTGACGATCGGCGCCGACGGCCAGCTCTACTACGCGGGTCAGAACGAAGGCGAGGACACGCCGCACCTGCGCGACCCCCAGGACGTGAGCGTGCCGGCAGCGGTGGCCGGCGGAGACGCCTACGGCGCCCCGGAGGGCGCCACCGAGCCCTTCGCGTTCGTGGCGCGCTTCGACCCGAGCACGGGCGAGATGGACCGCGCCCAGGTGCTGATCACGCGCGACGGCGAGCGCGGCGGGCGCGTGCGCATCAACGCGATCGACGCCGACGAGCAGGGGCACATCTTCCTCGCCGGCGAGGCGGGTTGCTGCATCGACCGGCGCGACGAGCTGCGCGTCGGCGGCGTGCGCCCCGGCGAGTTCGACCAGAGCGATATCTTCGTGGCGGTCCTCTCCCCCGACCTGGACGAGCGTGAGGCCTGGGTGACCTTCACCGGCCAAGCCGGCAGCAACGCACTCGCCACGGGCGTCGCGGTCGGCGGCCGCTTCGCCGCGGTGGTGGGCAACCAGCCAGAGCCCGGCCCGGGGCTGATCACGCTGGCCGCCCTAGCGCCCGAGCCCCTGGGCAGCAGCGACGCCTTCGTCGCGGTGTGGCCCGCGCCCTGAGCGCGGACCGGCTAGGGGTGTCCCTAGTCCCGGCGCATGACGCCGCGGGCGCGTTCGATCACAGTGCTGCCGGCGTCAGCCAGATCGTTGAAGAAGCGTGCGAGGGGATCCTCCGACTTGCGCGCGGAGTCGCGGTAGGCGCGCGCACCGTCGAGCACCTCCTCGTGGAAGCGCCGGTCGGCCTGCTCGCTGCCGCGCCGGGCGTAGTCGCCGTCGAGCACCGCCTGGTAGCCGCCCTCCTCGACCCAGGCGCGCAGCGCGCGCAGACGCAGGGCCGAGAATGGATGGGTGCGCTGGAGCAGATTCATCAGCTTGATGACGCCGTCGAGCACGTCGCCGCCGCGGTCGTAGTCGTCGGCCTGCTCGCTGAAGGCGTCCACGCTCATCTCGGACACGCGCGAACCGCCCGCCATCTTCATCTGTACGCGGAAGGCGGCCTCGGGGTCCTGCACCGCGAGTAGACCCGCGCGATCGGCGGTCAGCTCGCTCTTGCGATCCCACTCGCGCAGCGCCGCGACCACGCCGAAGAGGGCGACGCCGGCGATCGGCATCACGCCGTAGGCGATCGAGACGCGCAGCAACAGCGACAGCATGGTCTTGTAGAGCGCGTGGTCACAGATCACGTGCCCGAGCTCGTGACCGATGATGAAGCGTAGCTCGTCGTCGCCGAAGAGATCGATGGCGCCCGAGTTGAGCACGATGAAAGGTTTGTCCACGCCGAGCGCACCGGCGTTGACGATCGGCGTCTGGACGATGAAGAGCTCCGGCCGCTCCGGCACGTCGAGCACCTCGAGGCAGTCGCGGTAGATGCGGTCGACGCGCGCGAACTGGTGCTCGCCCACCCGCACCGCATTGGCCAGGTGCAGGTAGCGCACGCTGCGCTCGCCGACGAAGCCGAAGACCTTGCGCAGGGCCAGGTCGAAACCGGGAACCTTGCGCAGGGCGTGCAGCGCGGCGCGGTCGGCCGGATGCTCGAAGGCGCGCGAGTCGATGCCCTCGAGCACCACGCGGCCGGTCTGTGTCAGTGCCCCCATGGGCGAAGCGTAGGACACGGGTGCCGCGCAAGCACGCGGGACCCAAGGGCTTCGGCCACACGAGCCCCATAAGCCGGGTGGGTTAGAAGGAAAAATCCGGTGAGGGGGGGTGACCGAGCCGGCCGCTCGGTCTACGTTGCCACTCGGTGTTCGGGTGACAGGGTAGGTTTGTCTACCGCGTGGCGTCCCGGTGGGACGGGCGCTGCACGGCTCGGGGATGGTGGTGCGATGGATGTAGTGAGGCTCACAGGGTGCCTCGCGCTTCTGGGCATGGCGGTAGGGTGCGCGGAGGGTGTGGGGTTCGAGATCGAAGCGATCGGGCAGACGAATGTGTCTGCGAATACTGCGGGCGAGCTACCGCCGCCAGACGGGGGCTCCGCCGAGCCGCCGACCACTGACGACGCCATGAGCGCGTCGACGGGCACACCGTGCATGATGGGCGAGGCAGTCGAATGCACCTGCGCCAGCACGGGCACGATGGGCACTCAGACGTGCAAGTTCGATCTGAGCTCGCCGACGGGCGGAAGCCTCGGGGAGTGCGAGCGCTGTGCCGAGCTGGAGCCGGACGGCGGCATCGGCATGGGCGGCTGCAACGACGGCGTCCAGAGCGATCTCGAGACCGACATCGATTGCGGCGGCCCCGACTGCGACACCTGCGGGCTCGGCGAGGGCTGCCGGGTCAACGGCGACTGCTCCGCGGGTGAGTGCTTCGAGGGCGCGTGCACCGAGGGCGATGGCCCGACCGATCCCACCGACGGCAGCGACATCTCGCCACCGCCCGATCCGCCCGAGGCGCCACCGCCTCCACCGACCCAGACCAGCTCCTGCTCGAGCCCGTGCACGCAGCCGTGCATCCCCTTCGGCATCCTGGCCTGCTGCCGCGCGAACGGAACGTGCGGCTGCACCTGGGCCCCTGGGGCGTACTGCCTCTAGGCCTCAGATATCGAGGGAGAGCTCGAGGGTGGTGGCTAGCCAGGGGCCGGCGGGCTCTACGGGGCGGCCCTGAACGACGAGGCCTTCGGCGCCGCCGAAGAGCCAGCCGGCGCGGGCCAGGAGCGTTGCGACCGCGTCGCCGAGACGAATGCGGGGACCGGCCTGGAGGCCGAGCTCCAGGGTGAGGCCGTCGACACTGTCGCCGGCGAAGTCGTCCCGCGGGTCGCCGGAGAGGCGCAGGTAGCCAATGCCGAGCTCGGCACCGAGCTGCAGCGCGAGCCCGTCGGAGCGCACGGGGCTGTAGGCGAGCCCGCCGTGGAGCGCCGTGGCGGTCACACCCACCTCGCCCGACGGGCGCTCGGCGCCGCCGTGGGCGACCTCCACGCCCGCGATCGCCTCGACCGCAGCAGAC
>JAPPOT010000931.1 GCA_028817855.1 Myxococcales bacterium | reverse complement strand
CTCGAGAGCACGCGCGCACCGGAATCGGCGGCCGGCCGGGCCGCCGATTCCGGTGCGCGCGTGCGCTCGAGGGCAGCTTCACCTGCAACGGGTGACGCAGCCTCCGGCCCGTCAGCGCTCTGGCTGTCGGCAGAGGCGGGAGCCCCCGCAGGGGATGACGCCTCCGCCACAGGCGCGGATGGCTCCCCGCTCGCTTCGGATGCTGGTGTCTCGGGTGCCGAGGACGCGGAGGCGTTCTCGGGTGTGGCCTCGGCGGGGGCCTCGCCGCCCTCGCCCGGGCTCTCGTTGCCTGGCGCTTCGTCTGCCATTTCTCGAACGGTTTCGCAGAGGAACGGCAGACTAGGCCGGGGGATGCGGCGGGTCAACCCGCCGACTGGTGGCGCCCGCAGGGTCTACGAGGTTCACTCAGAAGGCGAACGGCAACGAGACCTTGAGCTTGTCGCGGCTGAACTTGGGGAAGCGAGCCTTGCGCAGAGCGCGGGCCATGCAGGAGCCCTCGGGCGTCCCCTTGAAGGCACCGCCCACGAGCGCGTACGCGATGCGACCGCTGGCAGCGATGGTGGCGTTGACCTTCGCCACGCCGTGCTTGTCGGCCGCGCACTTCTGAAGCGCTGGACGCACCTGCTCGAACCCCGCTTGGACCTGCTCGCGGGTGGGCATCTCGGGTAGCACCTCGACGAGCGCTTCCGCGGCGCCAACGGCGGGCCCGGCAACGGCCTCCGGCGCCACCTGGGGTGCCTCAATGGGCGCGGCATCGGCGGCGGGCTTCGCGGTGGTGGGCGCGGCCACCATCGGGGCTGCACCCAACGCGGGCGCGGTCGCCGGTACGCGCTCGGTCGCCGGCGCGGGCTTGGTCGCAGGTATGGGCTTGGTCGCGGGAATCGCGACCGCCCTCACGACCTCCACCGCCGCTGGCGCCACGGCGGCGGGCTCGGGCGTGACCTCGGCTTCGGCGGCGCCCACCACCTCTGGCGCAGGCGGGACCTCCGCGATGGACGCTGGAGCCGGGGGCGCGGGCCGCGCGATTTCCGGCGCGGCCACGGCCTCGGACGCCGCATGCGTCGCGACCGCGGGCGCGCTCGCGACCCCGGCCGGCTGTGCGCTGAAGATGCTCCAGGCGACCACGAGGCCGCCGGCGACGAGAGTCCCCCCTGCTCCGACCCCCACGGCCTTGCGCCAGGCAAGTGGCTGGCGCGGGGGCGGCACCAGCGAGGAGGCCGCGTAGGGGTTGTCGAGCCGCAGGCTCAGATCCTCCAGGTCGATCTCGGCGCGCTCGTCCGAGTCCGCCGTGGTGGCCGGCGCGAGCTCGGAGACCAGGTCCGCGAGACCCGGGTCGGAGACCTGGTCCGGCCGCAGCAACGCCGCGCGCGCGGCCGCGCCGGCGGGCGCCGGGGGCGGCACCTTGGAGCTGCGCTTGCTGAGGGCAGCGGCCGGCGGAGGCGGCGGCTGGGTCCTCGCAGGACCCTCCCCAATCAGAAAGCGCCCGCTGGATTCGGCGCTTGCGGTCTCCTCAGACTCATTCGACTTGTCGGCGTGATTGCTCATGTCCTCTTCACTTCCCGCAACGAAACGGCGCCTGTCGGCAACCCACCCACCATGTCCAAATGGGGACCTTTCCTACGAGGTTGATGGATCTAGAAGCACGAGCCGTGCCAGGGTTCATTGTCCTAAGATCACTACATTTTCTTCAGTGGTGCCCCAGTATGGGGATGTGGCTCTCGTCGGATGTGCGGCTGGCTGCGCATGCTGAGCAGCCAAACCCACGCCCTTGTGCGGAATCGAGCGCAGGCCGATACACCGTTATAGGACGCCACCGCCTTCCAGTGGGCCGAGAAGCGACATGCATCCGGGAGGTTAGCGAGATCATATCGGACTTGATATCACCCTTGTGATCGCTCCGTGCAGACCCGTCGGCGGCCCAGCGCAATGTCTTTGACCCGCTCGGTACGCTGGCCCTACTGTGCTTTGGTGGAATCGAACGACCGCCGCAGCACCCCCAGGGCGCCGATCGAGCTGCGGGTCGAATACAAGCGGCTCAACTCCTTCTTCGCGGACTACACGAAGAACATCAGCCGGGGCGGCACCTTCATCCGTACGGATCGGCCACTGGAGATCGGCACCGACTTCGTCTTCAAGCTCGGCGTGCCAAACCTGCGCGACCCGCTCGTCCTCAATGGCAAGGTCCAGTGGATCGTGATGCCGGAGGAGGCGACCGCCGAGCAGGAGCCCGGCATGGGAATCGGTTTCGTCTTCCAGGACGACGAGGAACGCCTCGACGTCGAAGCCGTGGTCGAGAAGCTGATGGTCGACAGCCTCGGACCGGTGCTCTACGAGAAGCTGCTTGGCAAGCACCGCGACGAGGCCTGAGCCACGCGACGGGCTTGCACCGTTCGATTGACAGCTCCGCGCCCCCACGCTACCCCATCGGCGATTTTCGGTAGGGCCATGACTGCTTCCGCAACGGAACTTCGCCAGAGCTTCGAAGAGCTCGCTCAGCGTCTCCAGACGCTGGGGAGGTATCTTTGACCTCGACGGACTGCGTCGCGAGATCGATGGCCTGAACGCCCAAAGCCAGCGCGAGGGCTTCTGGGACGACCCCGACGGCGCCAAGGCGCTGCTCGCCAAGCGCGCCGGCTACGAACACACGGTCGAGGGCTACGAGAAGCTCGACAGCGAGCTCAAGGACCTGGGCGAGCTGGTGGAGCTCGCCCAAGCCGAGGACGATGAATCAATCCTCGGCGAGGTGGCGGAGCAGCTACCCGACCTGGAGAAGCGCCTGCGCGAGCTGGAGCTGTCCCGCATGCTCTCAGGCCCCCAGGATCGCGCGGGTGCGATCGTCTCGATCAGCCCCGGCGCCGGCGGTGTCGACGCCCAGGACTGGGCGGAGATACTGATGCGGATGTACCTGCGCTGGTGCGAGCGCAAGGGCTTCAAGGCCGAGATCGTCAACCAGCAGCCAGGCGAGGAGGCGGGCATCAAGGACGCCTCCTTCACCGTGCAGGGCCCCCACGCCTACGGCTTCCTGCGCGCGGAGAACGGGGTGCACCGGCTGATCCGCATCAGCCCCTTCGATGCGAACGCGCGGCGCCACACCGCGTTTGCGGCCGTCTTCGTGGTGCCGGATCTCGGCGACGAGGACGACGAAATCGAGATCAAGCCCGAAGATCTGCGCGTCGACACCTACCGCGCCAGCGGCGCGGGCGGCCAGCACGTCAACCGCACGGAGTCCGCCATTCGCCTGACCCACTTGCCGAGCGGGATCGTCGTGAGCTGCCAGGCGGAGCGGTCGCAACACAAGAACCGTTCCACCGCAATGAAGATGCTGCGCGGACGGTTGTACGAGAAACAGCGGCAGGAGCGCGAGGCGGAGTTCGCCGAGAATTACGCGAGCGGCCAGCTGGCCATCGCCTTCGGCTCCCAGGTCCGCACGTACACGCTGCAGCCCTACACGATGGTCAAGGACGAGCGCACCGATCACAAGGCGACCGATGCCCAGGGCGTGCTCGACGGAGACCTGGACGAGTTCATCGAGGCATATCTGATGAAGGCGGCCGCTGAGCGCGAGCCGTCCGGCGACGAGAACTGAAGGCAACCAGGAGACGAGGCACACCTTGGCGAGCGAAGAGGAGCTGATCGCCGCCCGCAGGCGGCACATCGAAGCGCTCGAAGCGACCGGCGCGAGCGCCTACCCGAACGACTTCGAGGGCGACGACGACAAGCGTCGCGAGGTGGTCGCGATCGCGGCCGACGAAGCCAAGTGCGCCAAGCTTCCGACCGAGGACGAGCTGCCCGAGGACGCGGCCCTCTACCCGCTCTACGGGCGGGTGATGGCGAAGCGCGGTCCGTTCCTGGTGATCAAGACGCCCCACGGCAATGCCCAGGCGCTGGTGCGCAAGGACAACCTGAGCGACTCGGAGGCGGCTCAGCTCAAGGCCGTCGATCTCGCGGACCACGTGGCGGTCGAGGGGCCGCTGCTGCGGACCCGCACCGGCGCGCTGACGGTGAAGGCCTTGCGCTACCGGCATCTGAGCAAGGCGCTGTTGCCGCCGCCGGACAAGTGGCATGGGCTGAGCGACGTGGAGAAGCGCTACCGCGAGCGCTACGTGGACCTGTTCGCGAACGAGGGCGTCGCCGAGGTCTTCCGGGCGCGCAGCGCCGTGGTGTCGGAGATGCGCCACTTCCTCGAGGCGCGCGGCTTCCTCGAGGTCGAGACGCCGGTCCTGCACCCGCTGTTGGGAGGCGCCACGGCGCGGCCCTTCGCGACCCACCACAACGCGCTGGACATCCCGCTCTTCCTGCGAGTCGCGCCCGAGCTCTACCTGAAGCGGCTCGTGGTGGGCGGCCTCGACAAGGTCTTCGAGGTGGCGCGGACCTTCCGCAACGAGGGCGTGAGCACGAAGCACAACCCGGAGTTCACGCTGATCGAGCTCTATCAGGCCTACGCCACCTACGAAGACCTGATGGACCTCACCGAGGCGATGTACCGCGCCGTCGACGTGCGACTGCGGCGCGAGTTCCCGCAGCTCTGCGAGGGGCGCAGCTTCGACCTCGAGCCCCCCTTCGCACGGGTGACGATGCGCGAGGCGATCGTCCGCGCCGTCGACATGTCGGGACGCGACGGCGTCGCGGAGACCCCGTGGGCGAGCGTGCTCGACAAGGCGGTGGTCTACGACGAGCAGCGCATGGCGGAGGCCTGCGGCGAGCTCGTGCCAAAGCTGCCGCGCGCGGACCAACAGGCGTTCAAGGGTGCGCGCACCTATGGTGGGCGCGTGAGCGCCGTCTTCGAGGCAGCGGCCGAGCCGGTGCTCGATCGCCTGTACCGCACTGGCGATGGCTCGGCAGCGCTGCCGGTGTTCATCACGGAGCACCCGGTGGAGGTCTCGCCGTTGGCGCGCCGCAACGACCAGGACCCGCGTTTCGTGGATCGCTTCGAGCTCTTCATGCTCAATCGCGAGACCTGCAACGCCTTCAGCGAGCTCAACGACCCCGATGACCAGGCCCAGCGCTTCAAGGCCCAGATGGAGCAGAAGGCCGAGGGTGACGAGGAGGCGATGGACTACGACCACGACTACGTGCGTGCCCTGCGCCACGGCATGCCGCCGACGGCGGGCCTCGGCGTGGGTGTCGATCGTCTGGTGATGACGCTCTGCAACCAGCCGTCGATCCGTGACGTCCTGCTCTTCCCGTTGCTCAAGCCGGAAGCAAGATGAAGACGGGCGCAGCCGAAGCAGGCCGGCTGTCGGTCGCGGTGGCCGTGATCGCCCCGCTGGTGGTGATCGCGGAGATCGCCCTGCTGGCCGCCCACGAGCCGCTGCTCGTGCGCGCGCTGGGCGACGCGAGGCTGGCGGAAGTGCTGCGTTGGTCGGTGATCGGGGGCTGCGCGCTGTGCGTGCTTCTGGGTGGTGCGACCGTGCTGCAGCAGCGCCGGCGCGCGCGGCGCACGCAGGGGCGCGCGAGCCTCACGGCGATCGGCAGCGGGCTGATGCTGAACGGCGCGGGCCTGTTCGGGCTGGCATGGGCGTTTGACGATTCGAGCGTGGCGCACATGCTGGACTCCGGCCTCGGCCTGGTGATCCCGCAGGGCCGCGAGCGCATGGTGCGCGCCAATCTCGGCACGCTGGGGACGGGGGTCCTGTCGACCCTGAGTGGCGCAGCAGGCGCCTTCCGCGTGGTGCCGCCAGTCATCAAGCGCCGTGTCTGGCTTGTGATCGATCTGATCCTGGTCGTGGCGGTGGCCTATGCCGTCGCGATGCTGCCGGCACGACCGGCGGGAGACTCCGCCGCCGAACTGTGGCCCGCGGTCATACGGCACGTGATCGTCACGCTCGGCGCGCTGCGCCTCTTGGTGCGGCTGATGCCGCTGATCCTGAACGTGATCGAGGCCGCGGGCTTCCACGCGCTGGTGGCAGCGCGGCACCTGCGCTCGAAGAAGAGCGGCTTCCTGGCGGCGATCAGCATGCTCTCGGTGCTGGCGGTGACGGTCTCGTGCATGGCGCTGACGACCACGCTGTCGGTCATGGGCGGCTTCCGCAACGATCTGAAGCGCAAGATCCTGGGCAGCAACGCCCACGTGGTGATCGACCGCGAGAGCGGCTACATCGATCGCTGGCGTCCGGTGCTCGCGGCCGCCGACGGGGCGCCGGGGGTGAGCGGCGCGGCGGCTTTCGTCGGCGGCGAGGTGATGCTCTCGAGCGCCTCGAATCACCAGACGGCGGTCCTGCGCGGCATCGACCCGGACGCGATCGGCAAGGTCAGCGATCTCCCCGACAACATGAAGAGCGGCAAGCTCGAATACCTCGAGCGCCCCGAGAAGCTGCTGGACCTCCCGCCAGACAAGCTGCGGGCTCCCTTTGGCGGCTTGCTGGGCGACGGTGTGCTGACGTCGGAAGCTCGTAAGGTGCTGGGCCTGCCCGCAGCGGATGGGGGTGTCGGTGACGCTGCGAGCACGGGCTCGGTCCCGGATGCGGGCACGGTCCCGAAATCGGGCTCGGTCTCGGACTCGGACTCGGACTCGGCTTCAGACGAGGTGGAGGGCATCCTCGAGAAGGCCAGGCAGCTCGAGGAGCGGATGGCGCGGCTCGAGGGCTTCCTGCGCGAGACCGCGCCCAAGCCGGCGGCCTCCCCCCCAGATCGGGAGGTGCTGCCCGGGATCGTGATCGGGCAGGAGCTGGCGCGGGCGCTGCGGCTCTACGTGGGCGACGAGGTCAACGTGGTGGCCCCGCTCGGCGATCTCGGGCCCGCCGGGCCCATGCCCAAGGCGCGCCCGTTCCGGGTCGCCGGCATCTTCTACAGCGGGATGTACGAGTACGACATGAAGTTCACGTACGTCTCGCTCCGAACGGCCCAGCGCTTCCTGAACACCGGCGAGGGCATCAGCGGGATCGACGTCCGCGTCAAGGAAATCGAGCGGGCGCCCGCTGCGGCGGCCGCCGTGCGTTCCGCGGTCGATCGCCCGGAGCTGCGAGTGCGCGACTGGCAGGAGCTCAACAGCCGGCTCTTCGGCGCGCTGGCGCTGGAAAAGCTGGCCATGTTCATCGCCCTCGGCATCGCCATCCTGGTCGCCTCCTTCTGCATCGCGGGCACGCTCACCCTGATGGTCCAGGAGAAGGGACGCGAAGTGGCGATCCTGAAGGCCATGGGCACCTCCGATCGCACGATCGTCAGCGTCTTCGTGGTCGAGGGCGGGCTGATCGGGCTGCTGGGCGCCGGGCTCGGGCTCTTTCTGGGCTACATGGCCTGCTTCGCGGCCGAACACTTCGGCATTCGCATGAACCCCGAGGTGTACTATATCGACCGCCTGCCCGTGCACGTGGACCCCACCGAGTTCGCGCTCACCGGTGTCGCGGCCGTGCTGGTCTGCCTGCTGGTGACGGTCTACCCGGCCTTGCTGGCCAGCCGCCTGCGCCCCGTCGACGCCCTCCGCTACGAGTAACGAAAGCAGATTCACCGTGGGTTCGCTGGTCGTCGTCGAGAACGTGCACAAGAGCTTCGTCCACGAGGGGCACGAGGTGCCGATCCTCAAGGGCATCGACCTCCGTATCGACGAGCGCGAGATGCTCTGCATCGTCGGCCCCTCGGGCGCCGGCAAGAGCACGCTGCTGCACCTGCTCGGCACCCTGGACCTGCCGACGTCCGGGCGGATCGTCTACGACGGCGAGGACGTCACGACATATTCCAGCGCGCGCCTGGCAGAGTTCCGCAACCACAGCATCGGCTTCGTGTTCCAGTTCCACCACCTGCTGCCCGAGTTTACTGCGCTGGAAAACGTCACTATGCCCGGGCGCATTCGCGGCCTGCGCGGCAGCGAGCTGGAGCAGCGGGCGGCGGACCTGCTCTGCGACGTGGGCCTGAAGGAGCGCCTGACGCACCGACCGGGCGAGCTCTCCGGCGGCGAGCAGCAGCGCGTGGCGCTGGCCCGGGCCCTGATCATGCAGCCCCGCCTGGTGCTCGCGGACGAGCCCACCGGCAACCTGGACAGCAACACCGGCACCGCCATGCACGAGTTGCTCTTGTCCCTCAACGAGACCCGGGGAACCACCTTCCTGGTGGTCACCCACAGCCGCGATCTCGCCAGTCAGATGCCGCGGACGGTCCACATGCGCGACGGGCGTATCGAGAGCGATGAGAAGAACGGCGCCTGACCCAGGCTGGGGATAGCGTCGGGCGCTCCGCGAGCTTGACCCCAACGGGCGGCAAAGCTATAGGGCGCAGGGCTTTACGGTAACCAGAGGGTTCCTTGGGGCGTCGGCTCGCGACGTGGTTCTGACGCCATCCAGACGCGTCACGGCGAGAGATGGGCGCCCCGCCACCAGCCAGGTGACATGGCCGCTTCAAGGCACCGCACGACGCGTCCCATTCTGCTGCTGGCATTGCTCTGCCTGACCGGCCAGGTCTCGGCCCAGCCGCAGGCTCCCGCGCCCGCATCCGAGCCCAAGCCGCCGACCGAGATCGGGTCCGAGCCCGCCACCGAGCCCAGCTCCGAGACCGAGCCCGAGCCCGAGACCGAGGCTGAGACCGAGGCCGAGCCCGCGACCGAGACCGCGACCGAGACCGAGGCCGAGGCCGGAGCCGAACCCGAGGCCGGAGCCGCAGCCGGAGCGGAGGCGGCAGCACCCCAGCCCGCCGCGGCGCCTACCGGCCCCGGTGCCCCGGCCACCGTCTGCCAGGGCAAGAAGATCGTCCGCCTCGAGGTCCAGGGGCAGGGGCGCGTCTCCGCCGACGACATCCGCGCCACGATCCGCCTACGCAAGGGGCTGCCCTGCACCGACGGCGAGGTCACGCGCGACGTGCGGGCGCTCTGGGACATGGGCTACTTCCGCGACATCCAGGTCGAGGCACGGCCGGCCAAGGGCGGCATCGCGCTCATCTACCGCGTCAAGGAGCGGCGCGCGGTCAGCGAGGTCGTCTACATCGGCAACGACGAGGTCGAGCGCAGCGACCTGGAGGAAAAGGTCACCCTCGAGGAGGGCTCGATCCTCTCGGAGCCCTCGGTGCGCGAGCAGCTCGACAAGATCCGCGAGCTCTACGCCGAGAAGGGCTTCTTCCTGGCCAAGGTCGAGTACGAGCTCGAGGAACAGCCCAACGACGCGGTCGCCGTGAAGTTCCTGATCGACGAGGGCGACGAGGTCACCGTCCGACGCATCCGCTTCGTCGGGAACGAGAACCTCACCGACGACGAGCTAGCGTCGGTCATGCAGACGAGCGAGACGGGGCTCTTCTCATTCCTCAGCGACGGCGACACCTATCGCAAGGAGCTCTTCGACGAGGACCTCACGCGCTTGCAGGCCCTCTACTACGACTTCGGCTACCTGATGGTCGAGGTCGCCAATCCGCGCATCGAGCTGACCGCGGACCGCCGCTACATCGACATCACCATTCAGATCAAGGAGGGGCCGCGCTTCAAGGTGGGGCGCGTCAAGGTCGCCGAGGTCGACGAGCGAGGCAAGGACGTGGAACCCCTGGCCGGTCGCAGGAACCTGCGCGAAAGCATCGAGCTCAATCCAGGCGACTGGTTCAGTCGCTCGGTGATCGCCCAGAACCTGATGGACATCACGCGCTACTACCGCGATCGCGGCTACGCGCGCGTGGACGTCTCGCCACAGACGAACCTCAACGAGCAGACGCGCATCGTCGACATCGTCGTGCAGATCCGGCGCGGCCCGCTGGTCTACATTCAGCGCATCAACATCAAGGGCAACAGCAAGACCCGCGACGAGGTGCTGCGGCGCGAAGCGCGCATCGTCGAGGGTCAGCTCTACAGTCAGACACTGGTCGAACGCTCCAAGGACCGCATCATGTCCCTGGGCTACTTCGAGACGGTGGAGGTCTCGGAGGAGGACGGCGCGACCCCGGATCGCATCGTCATCAACTACGAGGTGGCCGAGCGGCCGACCGGCACCTTCCAGCTGGGCGCCGGCTTCTCCTCCCAGGAGACCTTCCTGCTCACGGGGCAGATCCAGCAGGAGAACCTCTTCGGCCGCGGCCAGTCCCTGTCGTTCAACCTGCAGCTCTCCGGCATCCGCCAGCTCGCCCAGGTGCGCTTCGTGGAGCCGTATCTCTACGGCAGCGACTGGACGATGGCGGCCGAGCTGTTCAAAGTGCTGCGGCGTCTGCGCGACTTCAACCGGGACTCCACCGGCGGCAACCTCACCCTCGGCCACCCGCTGTGGTTCATCAGCGATGACCTGCGGCTCTTCCTGAACTACCGCCTCGAGTACACCGACATCACTCCCGCCACGGGCGGCGCCTTCGGCGCGACGGGCGAGGACTTCGATCGCTTCCGGTTCATCCCCCTGCGCAACCTCTTCCGCGCCGGAACCACGAGCAGCCTGCGGCTGTCTCTCACCTCCGACTCGCGCAACCATCGCCTCTTCCCCACCGCAGGCATCCTGGCGACGGGCTCGACCGAGGTCTCCGACGAGGCCACGTTGTCGGACAACAACTTCGTCCGCCACCGCGTCAACTTCCGCGGCTACCAGCCGATCATCGGACCGTTCGTGGGCAAGCTGAACGTGGAGTGGGGGCTCGTCACCTCGCGAGACGGCGAAGGGGTGCCGGTCTTCGAGCGCTACTTCCTCGGTGGCATCACCGACCTGCGTGGCTTCCCGATCCAGACCGTCGGCCCGCGACTCGGCACGTCGGGCACCTACAACGATCCCAACTTCCAGCTCGTGCTGGACCGGGGCGTCGGCTTCGGCGGCAACATGCAGCTCTACTACAACCTCGAGGTGGAGTTCCCGATCATCGAATCGGTGGGCATCAAGGGCGTGGTCTTCCAGGACGCCGGCAACGCCTGGAACCTGGAGGACCCGCTGTGCGAGCCGGCGCCGCGCGTGAACGACGATGCGATCGACCCCTGTGGTGTGGACCTGACCCAGCTGCGCACCTCCTGGGGCTTCGGCGTGCGCTGGTTCTCCCCCCTGGGGCCACTGCGCTTCGAGTGGGGCTTCCCGTTCCGGCCTCGCAAGCCGTTCGAGCAGGACATGGAGTTCCAGTTCACCGTCGGCAACGCCTTCTAGGTCCCGTCCCCGAGCCCCGCTCTTTGGGCTCCTATCCCCGAGCCCGGCCCTAACC
>JAPPOT010000776.1 GCA_028817855.1 Myxococcales bacterium | reverse complement strand
CGGTCGCGGTGGCGGCGCCGGAGCAGGCGCGACCGGGGCGGGCTGGGGCTCCACCGCGGCGAGCGCCAGTGGCGGCGGCTCCGAGAGCGCCCCAGTGAAGAAAGCGCTCTCGCGATAGCGGGCGAGGCCTCGCATCACGAAGACCTTCACCACGGCCGCGGCGGGCAGCGCCAGCATCACGCCGAGGAAGCCCCACAGCTCACCGCCCACCATCAGGGCGAAGAGCACCCAGACGGGCGCGAGGCCGAGCTTGTCGCCAACCACGCGCGGCGTGATCACGAAGCCCTCGAGGATCTGAATCACCCCGTAGACCGCGCCGACAAGGACGAGCTGGCCTACGCCCTGGAAGTGGAGGCCCACCATCAGCAGCGCGAGGCCCAGCGCCAGCGCGCCGCCCACATAGGGGATGAACGACAGCAGCCCCGCGACGATTCCGATCGGCACCGCCAGCCGCACGCCGGCGAGGGAATAGCCCCCGGCGTAGAGCACCGCGAGGATCGCCATCACGGTCACCTGCCCGCGCACGAACTGGCCGAGCACCGTGTCCACCTCGCGCGTGACGCTGACAATCGAGTCCCGCAAGCGGGCGGGCAACAGCTCGCGGATCGCCGCCACGATATGGTCGAAGTCGTGCAGCAGATAGAAAGCCAGCACCGGGACCATCAAGGCGCCGGCAGCCGCACCCAGCGCGGAGGCCGTGCCACCGAGCACGGTGCGCAGCACCGCCTGCACAGGGCCCACTGCCGAGGGCGCCAGCTCGCGTAGGTCATTCTGCAGCGCGGTCAGCGCGGCGCTGCCGGACTCGGGCAGCTCGATGCCCTGCTCGGCCAGGAAGGGTTGTACCGTCTCGAGCGCCCGCCGCAGCGCCAGCGGGAGCTCCCGTGCCAGCGCGGCCAGATCCGCCAGAATCGACGGCAGCGCGAGCAGCATGAGCAGGGCCACCCCGGTGAGGACGACGAAGAGCAACGCGACGATGCCCACTGCCCTCGGGACGCCCCATTCCTCGAAGCGATCCACCGCCGGGTCGAGCATATAGGCCAGCATGAAAGCCACGAAGACCGGCGTCAGGACGCCACGCAGCACGTAGAGCAGAAGCCCCGCCGCCACTAGCGAGGCCGCCCCGTACAGCCAGCGCCTGGTGATCGTGGTGCTACCCACGGCCGGTGTTGTACCACGACTCGGATCCTGGCTCCGAGTCCGTGCGAGAACCGCTCAGCCCGCGTCCTCGGGCAAGGGCTCCATCAACCAGCGGATGAGATTCGCGTCGGTGTGCTCTTCGGGCTCGCGTGGCAGGGGCTTCTCCACCGCCGCGCGCAGCCAGGGCCAGACGGGACCATACTCGCGGCAGCCGCTCTGGCGCTCCTCGGCAGTGCACAGCACGCGCACGTGAAAGTGATCGTTGTGGGAGCGGCCGCGGCTCGGCTGGTGCAGCACGGTGGCAGCGCGCGCGAGGATCTCCGGGTCCGGCTCGTGGTCGGCTGCGTAGCGCAGCAGGCGCGCCTTCACCCCGCGCGAGCAGAAGATCCACTGGACCAACGCCTGCTCGTCCGCGAGCAACGTGCGGACGAGCAACCAATTTCGGGGGGTGTCGAAGAAGAAGAGCTCTCCGCTGCCCTCCCCCGCCGGCGTGTTGGTCTCGCGGGCCACCCCCAAACGGTCGTAGGCCAACCAGCCCCGCCCCTGCACCGTTCGTCCCGCGCGATCGGTCGCGTAGAAGATCAGGTCCACATCTCGGCCGCTACGGTGGCTGCCGTGGCGCGGGTGGCGACCGCCCCCCGGGGAGGACAGATCCCCCACCCGCATCGGCGGTGTGCCCGGATAGCGCTCGGCGACCAGGGCGAGCGCGCGCTCGATGGCGCCTACCAGGGTCGGCGTCCCGTAGCGCGTGGGATCGCCCGGCCGCGCCAACACGAAGCCATCGCCGCGCCGCGGTAGCTGCTGGCCGTCGAAGAGCGCTCCGCCGTTCGGCATGCCGTAGGACGTCGTACTGGCCACGGGCGCGCAGCCGGCGGCGGCGATCCCCAACAGCAGCGCCGGGCACCAGCCGCCCCACGACCTGCGTCCCGCCGCGCGCACCCATCGAGTTGCCACGGCTTGATATTGCGGGGTTTTCGCCCCGAGCGCGAGCCCTCGATCGCCCCCCGCCCGGGCGGCTCACCCGGCGCGCCGCCCGCCCGGTGG
>JAPPOT010000050.1 GCA_028817855.1 Myxococcales bacterium | reverse complement strand
GGGAATCGTCGAGGTTCGCCCAGGAGCGGCTTCGCCTGCGTTCTTGTCCGCTCGTCCCCGTGGGCGCACTCGCTCCTGATCGAACCTCGACGATTCGAGTTGTTGGGGTGGATGGTGCTGCTAGAGGCTGCTGGGCCGAGCGAATTGGGCTAGATGAGACTCAGCTGGCCGGCGTGGACCTCGTCGCCGACGAGCTTGACGCCTTCGAGCTCGAGCAGGTGGCGCTTGATGTGCAGGCCGCCGCTGTAGCCGCCCAGGCGCATGCCGGCCTCGACCACGCGGTGGCACGGGACTACCACGGGGATCGGGTTGGCGCCGTTGGCCGCGCCGACCGCGCGCATGCCGCGTGGGGAGCCGATGTCGTTGGCGACCGAGGCGTAAGTCCGCACGTTGCCGCGCGGGATGGTGAGCAGCGCGCGCCAGACCTTGAGCTGGAACTCCGTGCCCCGCAGGTCGAGTGGCAAGCTGGTGAGGTCGATCGGCTCGCCCGCCAGGTAGGCCGCGAGGGCGTCCCCGTAAGGTTCGGGGATGGATTCTGGATCGCCGGCGCCGGCCCCCAGGGCGCTGTCCGCGCCATCTTCTTCCGCGGCCCACTCGATCCGCCGCAGCCCGGCCTCGCCCCACAGCGCCCACAGACGCGCGGAAACTGCCGGAACCTCGATGAATCCACAGCCCACGCCTGTCTATACCATGTCCTGGGCCAGCCTCTGTGGGAGGTTTGCCTACCGGTGAGGCCTTGGGCATAGTGGCGCGCGACCGGGGTCCCCCATGTTTTCCACGCTCGTCTCGATCCTGCTGGCGCTCTCCGCCGTGGCCCTCGTGCTGCACGGTCTGGGCGTGTGGTCGGCCGGACGCGTGCTGCAGAGCCGGCACCGCGCGCGCCCGCGGGGCGAGCTGCCGGGCGTCACCCTGCTCAAGCCGATCAAGGGCATGGAGGAAGAGCTCGAGGGGAACCTGCGCTCGTTCTATTCGCAGGACTACGCGGGCGAGCGCCAGTACATCTTGTGCTCGACGGACCGGGATGACCCCGGCATCGCCGTCGCCCGCCGCGTCGCCGCGGAGTTCCCGGAAGTGGAGACGCGCTTCGTCTGCTCGCGTGACGACTTCGGGCACAACCCGAAGGTCAGCAACATGAGCGGCGGCCTCGAGCTGGCGCGCCACGACCTGCTCCTGCAGAGCGACGCCAACGTGCGCGTGCGGCCGGACTACCTGCGCTCCATCGTCGGCGAGCTGCTCGACCGCGACGCCTCGTTGCTCGGCAGTCTGGTGGTCGGCGTGGGCGAGCGCTCCGCCGGCGCCGCGCTCGAGAACCTGCAGCTGACCGGCTTCATCGCCCCGAGCGTCTGCATCGCGCGCGAGATCGCCCACGTCACCTGCGTGCTCGGCAAGGCGATGCTGCTGCGGCGCTCGGAGCTGGATCAGCTCGGCGGTATCGCGATCGTAAAGGACGTGCTGTGCGAGGACTTCGTGCTCGCCCAGCGTTACGCCGAGGCGGGCAAGCGCGTGGTGCTCTCGGCCCACACCGTCGAGAACGTCAACGTCAACACGCCGGTCGAGGCATTCGTCGCGCGTCACTCGCGCTGGCTGAAGATGCGCGCCGTGCTCTCGCTGCCCGGCACGTTGGCGGACCTGGGCGCAAACCCCCTGCCCTTCATTCTCGCGGCGTCGATCCTCGACGCGCGCCTGTGGCTCCTCTGCATCGCGGTCTGGCTGCACAAGAGCTACTGGGACGCCGCCCTGCTCCGCCGCCTGCGCGGAGACAGCCTGGGCCTGACGCACCTCTGGGCCGGCCCCGTGCGCGACGTCATGCTCGCCCTGATCTGCTTCTACTCGCTGGTCTCCCGCAGCACCGAGTGGCGCGGCAAGCGCTTCCTTCTCGGCCCCGGCAGCACCCTGATCCCGGATGAGGGTCCGCTGACCGAGCGCCTAGCCCGCCGCGTGCGTTTGCGAGTTCGCTAGTCTGCGAGGGGTCCGACTGAGGGTGCGCTAGTCCGGGAGCGCGCCCGCACCCGAAAGCCGCGCGGGGCTGCACCAACCGCCACCGCCACTCGACGATTCCCTTTCAGCTCTAGATCAACCTAATGGGCCTCGCCCCAGGACTGGCCCCAACCGGACTCCACGATCAGGGGGACGTCGAGCTCGATGGCGGCTTCCATGCGCTCGCGGACCAGCGTTTCGAGCGTCTCGGTCTCCTCGGGCGGAGCCTCGAAGACTAGCTCGTCATGCACGGTGAGGAGCATGCGGCTCTGCATCTCGCGCGCGTCCAGCTCGCCCTGAATCGCGATCATCGCGAGCTTGATGATGTCCGCAGCCGAGCCCTGGATGGGCGTATTGCGCGCGACGCGCTCCGCCGCCTGGCGCTTCACCCGGTTGCCGCTGCGCAGGTCTGGCAGGCGCCGGATACGCCCGCAGAGGGTGCGTGTGTAGCCCCGCTCGCGGGCCTCCTCGACGACCCGATCCATGTAGGCCTTCACGCCGGCGTACTGCTCGAAGAAGGCCTTGATGTAGCGCCCGGCCTCCTTGCGCTCGATGCGTAGGTTTCGGGCCAGAGCGAACTGGGTCTGGCCGTAGATCACGGCGAAGTTCACCGTCTTCGCCTGCCCGCGCATCTCGCGCGTGACGTTCGCCTCGTCCACCCCGAAGATCGCCCGCGCCGTGCGCACGTGCACGTCCGTGCCCTTCTGGTAGGCGTCGACGAGCTGCTCGTCGTGGCTCAGGTGGGCAAGCACCCGCAGCTCGATCTGGGAGTAGTCCACCGACATCAGGCGCTGCCCCTCGGCCGGCACGAAGGCGTTGCGGATCTTGCGTCCGAGCTCGGTGCGGATCGGGATGTTCTGCAGGTTGGGGTCGCTCGATGACAGCCGGCCTGTGGCCGCCACCGCCTGGCGGAAGTCCGTGTGGATGCGCCCCGTCTTCGCGTTGATCTCCTTCGGCAGCGCCTCCAGGTAGGTGCTGCGCAGCTTGGCGAGCATGCGGTGCTCCAGGATCGCTTCCGGCAGCGGATGCTGCACGGCCAGCTCCTCGAGCACGCTGTGGTCCGTGGAGCGCGCTGTCTTGGTGCGCTTGATGACGGGCAGCTCCAGCTCGTCGAAGAGGATCGTCTCCAGCTGGCGCGGCGAGTTGACGTTGAAGTCGTGGCCTGCGAGCTCCTTGCACTTGCCCTCGAGCTCGCCGAGCTGCACCGAGACCGTATTCGACAGCTCGCGCAGGTAGTCCGCGTCGACGCGGATGCCGGTCATCTCCATGCGCGAGAGCACGGCCGCCAGCGGGATCTCCATGTCGGTGAGCAACTCGGCGCTCTCCTCGGCCTCGAGCCGTGCGCTCAGCGTCGTGCGCGCGGCCAGCACGAGATGCGCAGCCGCTCCTGCAGCGGCCGCGGCGGGCGGCACCTCGATCGCGGCCACCGCACCCGGCTTGGCCTTGCGGTCGAGCAGGGCCTTCTGGGTGTCGTCGAGCGGGTGCTCCAGCTCGAAGCGCGCGATGTCCTCCAACCGGTGGGCGTGGCGTTCGGGATCCAGTAGGTAGCTCGCCAGCATCGCGTCGAAGGTCACGCCGGCGAGCGTGACGCCCAGGCTCGCCAGCACCATCGATTCGCGCTTGCCATCGGCGCAGGCCTTCGCCACCCCCACATCCTCGAGCAGCGGCCTGAGTGCGGCGATCACGGCATCTGCGCCGAGCTGGTCCGGGCTGCCGAGATACTCGTGGCCCACCGGCACATAGGCGCAGTGCTCCCCGGTCGCGAACGCGATACCGACAAGGTGCCCGGAGACCGGGTGTCCGCCATCGAAGAACGAGACCAGCGCGAGCTGCTCGGCTTCGGCCAGTCGGTCGGCCAGTGTGGCCAGCTCCGCGGCGTCGTCGACCAGCTCGGTCTCTGGCGCTTGCAGCTCCGCGGGCGTCGGCGCCGCGACCGCCGGTGCCGCGGCGGCTTCGCCCTCCCCGCCCGGCAGCTGGGCGAGCAGCCGCGTGAAGCCGAGCTCCGTGAAGAGCGCGCGCAGCCGCCCATAGTCCGGATCCTTGAGCTTGAGCGCCTCTGGGTCGAGCTCGATCGGCACGTCCTCCTTGAGCGTGACCAGGTCGCGGCTCAGGTAGGCCTGATCGCGGTTGTCGGCCAGCTTCTGCTTGAGGGCCTTGCGCTTGATCTCCTCGACGTGCGCGAAGACGCCGTCCAGGTCGCCGTAGTCAGTGAGCAGCGTGACGGCGGTCTTCGGGCCCACCGAGGGCACGCCGGGCACGTTGTCCGAGCTGTCGCCCACGAGCGCCAGGTAGTCGCGCACCTTCTCCGGCGGAACGCCCAGCTTCTTCTCGGCCTCGGGCGGGCCGTAGAGCTTCTCCCTGCTGGTGTCGTACATCAGCACGTCGTCGCCCAGCAGCTGCATCAGGTCCTTGTCGCTGCTCACGATCACGACGTGCAGACCGTGCTCCCGCATGCCGCCGACCACGCTCGCGATCACGTCGTCGGCCTCGACCCCGTCCTGCTGGAAGACCGGGATGTTGTAGGCCTCCACGATCTCCCCCACTCGGGCCATCTGCTGCTTCAGGTCCGGGGGCGCCGGGGGGCGGTTGGCCTTGTACTCGGCGTACATTTCGTGCCGGAAGGAGCGGGTGCGCGAGTCCATCGCCACCGCCAGCATGGCCGGGCCGCGGTCGGCGATCAGCTTTAGGAGCATGCTGGTCACGCCGAGCACCGCGTGGGAGGGCTCGCCCGCCGGGCTCTCCAGGGGCGGCAGCGCGTGGTAGGCGCGGAAGACGTATCCGCTGATGTCGATCAGATAGAGGGTCCGGCCGTCGCCGGGCTCCGGAAGCTTGGTCGGCCCCGCCATGGTGGCGGCCACGATGGTACGGCCGCGGCGCCCCGGTCAAGGCGCGCCCGGGCCGTCGGCTTGCCCCCCCGGGGAGCGGCGTGCTAATCCCGCCGCCTGCGGCGCTGTGGATGATCCGGAGCGCCGGGAGCCCACAAGCGACCGATGTTCGACGCCCTGAGCAAGGGGTTCCGTTCCGCCAAGAATCGCCTGGCGGGCCTCACGGAGCTCACCGAAGAAAACATCGACCAGGCCTTGCGCGACGTGCGCCTGTCCCTGCTCGAGGCCGACGTCGAGTTCGGGGTGGTCAAGCGTTTCCTGGCCGCGGTCAAGGAAGAGGCCGTCGGCCAGGTCCAGAAGGCCAGCGCGACGGTCAAGGGTGAGAAGGTCAAGGTCGGGCCCGCCGAGCTCTTCATCAAGATCTGCCAGGACGAGCTGGTCAAGCTGATGGAGTCGGACGGCGACCCCGTCGACTACGCCATCCGCCCGGCGGTCACCGGGATCATGATGGTCGGCCTGCAGGGCGCCGGTAAGACCACCACCGCCGCCAAGCTCGCGCGCTGGCTCGACAAGGAGGGCAAGCGCCCCCTGCTGGTCGCCGCCGACCTCCAGCGTCCGGGTGCGATCGAGCAGCTCAAGGTGCTCGGCGAGCGCCTCAGCTTGCCGGTCTTCTCGATGCCGGACGCCACGCCGATCGAGGTCTGCCACAAAGCCTCCGCAGAGGCGCGCAAGCTCAAGTGCGACACCATCATCTACGACACCGCCGGCCGGCTCGCGATCGACGACGAGCTGATGGGCGAGCTGGAGAAGGTCAAGGCGCGCGTCCGGCCCCAGAACATCTTTCTGGTGATCGACTCCATGATCGGTCAGGACTCGGTCAAGACCGCGGGTGCCTTCCACGAGCGCCTCGACATCAGCGGCGTAATCCTCACGAAGCTCGACGGCGACGCGCGCGGCGGCGCAGCGCTCTCGGTCAAGGAGGTCACCGGCGCGCCGATCAAGTTCGTCGGTCTGGGCGAGACGCTCGACCGGCTCGAGGAGTTCCGCGCCGACGGCATGGCCAGCCGCATCCTCGGATTCGGCGACATCGTCGGCCTGATGAAGGACTTCGAGGAGGTCGTCGACGAGGACAAGGCGGAACAGGACGCCAAGCGCATGCTGGCGGGCAAGTTCACCTTCGACGACTTCCTCGAGCAGATCACGATGCTGCAGCAGATGGGCCCGCTGCAGGACATGTTCGAGAAGCTGCCCTTCTTCCAGGACAGCGTGCCCGACGGCTTCAACGTCGACGAGCGCGAGCTGGACAAGATCAAGGCCATCGTCAACTCGATGACGAAGGCCGAGCGCGCCAAGCCGCAGCTCTTCGCCGACACGCCCGGCCGCATCAAGCGCGTAGCCAAGGGCTCGGGGCGTACCGACAAGGACGTGGCCGACCTGCTGCAGCGCTTCGCCTTCATGCAGAACATGATGGGGCAGATCGGCCAGCAGGCCGGGATGCTCGGGCGCATCCCGGGCATGAAGCAGCTGGCGAAGATGAACCAGCTCAAGAACGCGGTGAAGACCGGCGGGCTCGAGGGCAACCCGATGATGTCCAACCTGGCCGACCAGCTGCTCGAGGCGGCGGTCGCCGGCGGCGAGGGCATGCCGGGTGGGATGCCGGGCATGCCGGGGATGATGCCCGGCATGGGCGGCGGTGCGGGTGTGCGCCGGCCCAAGCTGAGCGCCGACAAGCGCAAGGCCCAACGCAAACGTCAAAAGAAGGCGCGCAAGAAGTCCAGGAAGTAGTCGCGAGCCCCGGGTCGGAGGTCTCCGAGGTCAGGGAGGGAAGCCGTGCGAGCAAGGTTGGGACTCATGTGGGCTCTGGGGGTGGCGCTGGTCGCCACCGCCTGTGTCGAGAAGAGCAAACGGCTGTCGAAGGCCGAGCGGGAGATGGCCAAGGAGATCTCCCTGCCCGCCGCGCCCAAGCCCGAGCACGAGCTCGACGTGCGCTTCGAGAACAAGATCCGGCTGCTCGGCTACGACCTGAGCGTCGAGCAGGCGAAGGAGGGCGAGGCCTTCACCGTCACCTGGTACTGGAAGGTCAACCAGGCGCTGGGGGCGGGCTGGAAAATCTTCACGCACCTCGCCGACCAGAAGCGCGAGAGCCGCATCAACCTGGACGCCGCGCGTCCGGTGCGGCGCGTCCACCCGGTCGAGAGCTGGAAGAGCGGGGAGTACATCAAGGACGTCCAGGAGATCACCCTCCCATCGGATTGGGACTCGAGCGAGGCGGTCTTCTACCTGGGCTTTTGGAACGGCCCCCACCGGCTGCATGTGGCCAAGGGCAAGAACGACGGTGACAACCGCGCCGAGGCGCTGGTGGTGCCCGTGGGCGGTGCCGGTTCGGGAGCCGCGGACGAGAAGCTGCCGCGTCTGATCGCGCGCTACGCCCGCGGCCCGATCGCGCTCGATGGCAAGCTCGAGGAGAGCGACTGGGGCGCCGCCCAGCCCACGGGTCGCTTCGTGGCCACCATGAGCGGCAACCGCGGCACGTTCGAGGCAGGCGCGCGTGTCCTCTACAACGCCGAGAACCTCTACGTCGCCTTCGAGGTGCAGGACGACTACCTCAAGAGCGAGCTGTCCGAGCACGACGACCACCTGTGGACTCAGGATGCGGTCGAGGTGATGATCGACCCGGACGGCGACGGCATGAACTACTTCGAGATCCAGGTCGCGCCTTCTGGTGCGGTGTTCGACACGGCCTACGACACGCGCCGAAAGCCCAAGCCCTACGGCAAGATGGACTGGTCGAGCGACACCAAGGCCGGCGTCGACGTGCGCGGGACGATCGGCGACGACGAGCCCGACAAGGGCTACACGGTCGAGATGGCGATCCCGTGGTCCTCCATTGGCACGCCCGAGGCGCCGGCCATGCCGCCCGCAAAGGGGGCGACCTGGCGCATCAACTTCTACGTGATGGATGCCCGCGACAAGGGGCAGCGCGCCGTCGGGTGGTCGCCGCCGATGGTGGGCGACTTCCACGTGCCCAAGCGCTTCGGTCGCGTGGTCTTCCCGGAGCCTGCGCGCCCGGTGGCGGGCAAGATCACCCCCGAGCCGACGAAGGCAGTGCAGAAGCCCGAGGGCGAAGCGACTCCGGGACCCACGATCGGTGCCAAGCCCCGGCCGGTGGGCGAGACGGTGCCCGCACCCGGGCCCAAGCCCGCGCCCAAGGCACCGGCGGACAAGTCCGCTCCCACCGGTCCCGGCGGTCGGTAGAGTCAGTTCTCGGTCGGCGCCTGCAGGGCCAGCCGCGCCGGGTCGATGCCGAGGGAGCGCAAAGCCGCGGTCCAGCGCTGTTCGTAGGGTGTGTCGAAGACGATCCCCGGATCGAAGTCGATTGGGATCCACGCGCCCTGGGCGATCTCTGCGTCCAGCTGCCCCGGGCCCCACCCCGCGTAGCCGAGCACCAGGAGCATGCGGTCTTCGCCCTGCCGCTGCACCAACTTCTCGAGCAGATCCCGTGACGCCGTCACCGACACCTTGCCCGAGACTTCCACGACCTCCTCCGCATCCACCTGGGCCGGCATCTGATTGTGCTCGAAGACCACCCAACCGGTGCTCGGATTCACCGGACCACCGACCAGGACCGGGCAGTCCACCACCTGCGAGTCTTCCAGCTCCAGCCCCAGGGGCTCGAGCATCGCGCGCAGGCGCGAGTCCGCGGGGCGGTTGATGACGAAGCCCAGGGAGCCCTCCGGGCGGTGGTCCACCAGCAGCACCACGCTGCGGCGAAAGTTCGGATCGAGCAGCGATGGCGCCGCGACCAAGAACCCGGGTGCCAGTTTGGACGACATGGCCCGAGGAGAGTGCCACCGTTGGGACGGCGTCGGCAAATGCTGACGCTGAGGATCCGCTCAGGCACTATCGGGCAGGCGAGACCGGAATGGGTGTGGATCTCAGACTGAGAGGGGCGTTGGTCTTCACCGTGGTCGCGCTCCTGGCGATCGCCGCACGCGCCGATGCGCCTGTGGAGCAGCCGGAATTGCCCGATGAGAGTATCTGGGACGATCCGGACGAGCGCCCGGGCGGGCCGGTGCTCCGCAGCGCGCGCCACACCGACGCCCACGCCGATCGCGTGGTGGTCAGCCCCACCGCGGAGACCCATCCCGAGGGCACGCTCTATCTGACGGCCTACGAGGTCGTCCTCCCGTCGGTGGGCTACGCCTTTACGGACCGCATGCAGGGCTCCCTGACCGGCTTCACGGACTTCGGCAGCTTTGGCTTCTTCGACTTCACCCTGAAGGCGAACGTCTTGCGCAGTCGCTGGTTGCGTGTGGCCACCCACGGCAGCGTGGACTTCATCCTGCCGGACAACGACGAGGACGACGACGACGCCTTCGACCTGCTGGTGGGGCGCGCGGGCGGGACGGCACAGCTCTGCTTCGAGCTCGCCTGCCGCTCCAGCATGAGCATGAGCTTGACGCTCGTCGCCCATGACGCCGCCGACACGATTCTTCCGATCGGCTTCGCCACAGGGTTCACGGCGCGCGCTTCATCGGTGCTCACGTTCCTCCTCGAGTACAGCACACTGTTCAACGCGTCCCGCGAGCTGCCGATCATCGACCTGCCCTTCTACCTCCTCGCCTATGGCGTCCGTCTGACCGCCGCCGATCACTGGGCGCTGGACGCGACCATGCTGCGCTCGCTCGAGGCCGACAGCGAGCTGCGTACGGCAGGCGTGAACCTATTCGAGCTCTTGGGCGTGCCCTTCGTGGTTTTCAGCTGGCGATTCCTGTGAGCGCGTCAGGGCCACGTAGAGATAGCCGGGGCGGTAGGTGAAGACGCGCGCGACCCGGAAGTGCTCTCGCACCCACGGCAGAGCGGCCACGCGGCGCTCCACCGGATAGCCCGCGAGGCCGCGCAGGCGGCCGGCGTCGTCCACAGCGGGTAGTCGCGCACTGTGCAGCAGGAGCAGGTCGGGGTCGCGCTCGCGCAGCAGCGTATCGCCGATTCGCTTGTCCAGGTGCCCGCCCGGAAGCCGCGCGATCTCGGCATCGGTGATCGCCCCGAGATCCAGCACGCGCACCCCGCTCTGGTACGGCAGCAGGCCCACGTCGACGAGTGCCACGTGGCGTGCGTTCGCCTTCAGCCAGGCGCTGATTTCGGCCGCGCCGGCCTGGCTCCGGGCCGCCGCGCGGTGCTCCGGCAGGCGTGTGGCGAGGTCGGCCAGCGGCACGCTGCAGGCGAGCGCGGTTACCAGCACCAGCGGCCAGCGCCGTCGCGAGCGCAGCCGGGCCGCGCCGAGCGCCGCGAGCATGGCGTAGAGGGGCAGCACCGGCGTCAACAGGCGGTAACCCGGCATCCAGTCGCCGCCGGCGAGCATCACCGCCGGGATGTGCGCGGCCAGGCCGCAGCCGAGCAGCAGGTCGTCCACACGACCGCTGCGCGCCCCCCGGCCGGCCAGCCACAGGCCCACCACGGAGGTGGCCAGCGCCAAGCCGCGCAAGGCGTAGCCCACGCCGTGCCCCAGGTCTCCGGCCTTGGCGTCGAAGCTGAGCGGCAGCGTGTGCCCAAAGCTCAGCTGGCGGAAGATCAACACACCGGCTGCGCCCGCGCATGCCAGGGCGAGCGCCCGCGCCAGCGCTCGCGTGTTGCGGCGCCACAGTACCAGCAGCGGTCCCGCTGCCACGAACGCCAACTCCGGACGCAGCCAGGCCAGCGCGCCGATCGCGAGACCCGTCGCGGTCGCGTGCGCGCGCGGCCTGTGGGTGGCGCCGAGCACGGCCACCGTGAGCAGCAAGGCGGCCGCCCCGGTCTCGAGGCCGGCAACACCCCATGTGCCGAGGGAGGGGCTTGCGATCAGGAGCGCCGCGGCCGTGGGCGCGGTGCGTCGACCCCGGGCGCGTGCGGCCAGCCGCCGAACGACGAGGCCTGCCGCGACCGCCGCGCACAGCAAGCCAGTGCCCTTCGCGATCGCCACCGGGTCCAGGCCGAGGCTGGCCGCGATCCAGCCCGGCACGATCCACAGTGGCCCGGTCAAGCCATCCGCCGGCACGCCCGGGTTGAGCCCGTAGCCCTCGCCCCACGCGAGGTTCTGCGCGAAACGCCCCACGATATAGGCGTCATCGACCGTGTATCCGGCCGCGAGGATGCCGACCGTCAGCACGCCCAGCGCCGCCATGCGAGGCGCTATCTGAGAGATTCCCGAAATCTTGGATTTCATGGATGACGCTTGGAGCCGTGGGCGTCTGCGGTGCTACCATGGGTGTCGCTTCACGGGCTTGCCGCGAAGCGGCCACGGCCATGTTGCGGACCAGAC
>JAPPOT010000901.1 GCA_028817855.1 Myxococcales bacterium | reverse complement strand
AGGCCCCTTCAAGGGGCCTTCATCAAACCGCCCCCTCTGGGGGCGGTACCTGATTCCCTATGGACCGAAAGGAATCGAGCTCGCCGCCACTGTAGCAGGCTGCCGAGGCCGGACGGACCACAACCTGATGCCATTTCTTGGCGATCCACTATATGTTCCCGCCATGTCCACGGGGTCGGAGCGGCGGCCAACGCGCGAGCAGGACGCCACGGCGTGTGACCGGCAGCTTGAACCCACGCGCGCGTCCGCGGGTGCCACTGTCGAAACCGAGCAGCTGATGCTGGGCGCGTTGGCCGGTGACAGCGGGGCCTGGCAGGCATTGATGCGGGCTTGGGCGCCGCGCTTGCATGCGATGGCACGCGGGCATCGCGGGTTGCGCACGCGCGGCTTGGTCAATGACGACGATGTGGCCGAAGTGGTGGTCTTGACGTTCGAGCGGCTGCGGCGGAAAGACTTCGCAAGCCTGCGGCGTTTCATCGAGCGTCGCAGGGAGCAGCCCGCGGCGACCCTCGATGCCTGGCTGTTTGGCGCGCTTGATTACAGCGTACGTACGCACTTACGTGCCCGTTTCGGTCGCGCGCCCAAGATCGATGGCGAAGCCGGGCCACCTCGCCTGAGCCGGCGTGACGTTGGCAGTTTCGCCGCACGCTTGCCCGAACAGGGCCTCGACCCCGCCGCCCAGCCGTCCAGGTGGGGGGTGACCGACCGCTTGACCCTTGCGGAGGTCAAGCGCGCGATCGAGAGCGAGTTCTCCCCGCGCGAGGCGCGCGCGTTTGCCTTGCACTACGAAGAGGGCCAGGACCACGCTGCGATCGCCGCCGCTATCGGGCTTGCCGATGCGCGCGCTGCCGAGCGCATGATCCGCGCGCTGAACGCTCGTCTCAGGTACCGTTTCGCGCGATGACGCCCGATGATGAAGCCTCGTTGCCGAAGACGTTGATCGCTCGCTATCGCATCGAGGCGCAGATCGGCAGCGGGGGCATGGGCGTCGTCTACCGCGCTACGCATACCTGGACAGGTCGGCCAGTGGCCATCAAAGTGCTGCATCCATTGCAGCCCAACAGTGCGGCCTACCGCAAACGGTTTATGCGGGAGGCGCGCGCGGCGGTATCCCTACGACACCCCAACGTGGTCGACGTGCTCCACATGGACCAGGACGAACGAGAGCGCGTCTACCTGGTGATGGAGTTGCTCGTCGGGCAACCCCTGTCCGCGGCCCTCGAAAACCGCGGCCCACTTTCGTTGGCCGAAACGTGCACGCGGCTCTTGCCCATCATGGATGCGGTCGCCCATGCCCATCGCGCCGGGATCGTGCACCGCGACATCAAGCCCGACAACATCTTCTTGGCCGAGACCGCAACCGGCATCGTGCCCAAGCTGCTCGATTTCGGCGTGGCCAAGCTCGTTCAGGAAGGCGGCACAACGTCCATCACGGGAAGTGGGCAGCTCGTCGGAACTCCGCGCTATATGGCGCCCGAACAGGTCGCGGGCACCGATGCGGCGACCCCGGCTGTGGACGTCTGGGCGCTCGGAATGGTCGCCTACGAATGCCTGTGGGGCCACCATCCGTTGGGCGCGGCCGCTTCGTTGCCGGCGCTGCTGCTCAAGGTGACCCGCGGTGAGGTGCCGCCGCTCGCGACGCGCTGCCCCGATCTTCCCGCGCACGCGGCCGCTGCCATCGACCGAGCGCTGCAGGGCGATCCGAGGGATCGCTGGCCGACGGTCGATGCCTTGGCCGGGGCGCTGTCCGCTGCGGTCGGTGGTGATCCGGATGCGCGCTTCGGCCCGTCAGCGGGCGCTCGCGATCGGGAGCTGACCACGGGTGGCGCTGTCCGCGGCGACACCGCCGGCCTGCACCAACAGGCCCCCGCAACCCAGGCTAGGGGTAGGCTCAAACTGGTCGGGGCCGGGCTGTTGGCCCTGCTTGCCGCGATCGTGTGGGTGCTGACGGAGCGCGCGGCGGAGGATGTGCGAGGCTTTCCCCCACGCTTGGAGGTGCGCGTCGAGGAGGCACCGACGGCCTCTGCACAACAAGCAAAGGTGGCTCGAGGGGAGGGGGCACGTGAGGCTCCGGCTTATGCGAGGGAGGTGCCCGCGGCGTCTACCGCGGGCTCGCAAGTGGTGTCGGGTGTCGAAGCGAGGCCGCCCGTCGGCTTGCCGGCCCTGCGCGCCGCGCAGGTCCGGCG
>JAPPOT010000935.1 GCA_028817855.1 Myxococcales bacterium | reverse complement strand
CGGGGGGAAGGGTCGCGTGACCCTTCCCCGGGTCGGGTCGTAGACCCGACGAAAAAAGCGTAGGCTCGGCTCGGGGTGAGGAGTGTCCATGACCGAGAACCTGCGCAGCGTGCATAGGGGCCGCGAGCTCCTCGCCGTCGTGCTGTGTCTGCTGCTCGGCAGCTGCTCGCGCGAGGTGAGCCCCGATGTCCCTGAAGGCGCCGAGGGCAACGTCTCCGAGGACCCGGGCGCGGGCAGCGACGGCCAGGCCGCCGGCGACTTCGGAAACGCGGCTCCGGGCAGCACTCCGATGAGCGGCACCGACGGCGCGGGACCGCCCACGAGCACGCTACCCGACGCGGAATGCCTGGCCGACACCCAGGAAGCCGAAGAGGTGCCAGTCGACATGTACATCATGCTCGACAAGTCGGGCTCCATGCTCGAGCCGACCGGCGGAGACGGGACCGGCCCGACCAAGTGGGACGCGGTGCGCGAGGCCCTGACGATGTTCTTCTCCGACCCCGGCTCCGACGGACTCGGCGTCGGGCTGCAGTACTTCCCGCTGCAGACCCCGGGTGTGCCCGAGGAGTGCGCGACCGAGGACGACTGCGGCATGATGGGCGGCCCGTGCCTGACCAGCGGCTGCACGCCGCGCCCCACCGACGGACCGGGCTTCCAGCCGGCGGCGTGCCTGTCGGATCTGGACTGCCCGCCGCTCAGCCAGTGCCTGCCGCTCGGCCTGTGCGAGGACGATCCGATGTTCGGCTGCTTCGGCCCGGGCCCCGGGCGGTGCGAAGATCTGGGCGCCTGCGTGGCGCTGCCGGGCGTGTGCCTCTTCTGGGCCAGCTGCGAGGTGGGGATGTACTTCGAGCCCGCGGTGCCGATCGATCTGCTCCCGGCCAACGGCACCGCCCTGACCGACTCGCTGGCGGCGGAGATGCCGTTCGGCCTGACGCCGACCTCCGCGGCGCTTGCGGGGGCGATCAATCGCGCGGTCACCCATGCGCGCGACAACTCGGAGCGCCGCGCGATCGCGGTGCTCGCGACCGATGGCTTGCCGACGGACTGCCTGCCAGTGGAGATCGCGGACGTGGCGGCGATCGCGGCCGAGGGGCAGACGCTCGTGCCCAGCATCCAGACCTACGTGATCGGCGTCTTCGCCAGCGGCGACACCATCGCGCAGCAAAACCTGGATCAGCTGGCATCGGCGGGCGGCAGCGATCGCGCCTTCATCGTCGACCCGGGCCAGGACGTGGCCGCCCAGTTCCTCGCCGCGCTCGACGAAATCCGCGGCGGAGTGCTGCAGTGCGAGTACCAGCTGCCAGAGGCCCCGGCGGACGTCACGCTCGACTTCGGCCGCGTCAACGTCACCCTGACCGAGCCCGACATGGTCTCGGATCTGCTCTACGTCGAAACCCCGGACAACTGCGACCAGGCACCGATGGCCTGGTACTACGACGTCGCCCCCCAGGACGGCACACCGAACGCGATCCGCGTCTGCGACCAGACCTGCGACACCCTGATGGCGGCAACGGAGGGCAGGATCGACATCCGATTGGGGTGCGAGACCCTGCGGCCGGATTGAGTCCGGAGTGTTCTCGGGGCGTGGGCCGTGCCGGGCATCGCGTCAGAAGTAAGCGGGCGGCGGTCGGGGTCGGCAGGTCCGGCCCGGGGTCGGCCCGCGTGCAGATGCGGCGGTGGCGATCAGTTTGAACGTCCTGCGCGCGCCGCGCACGCGGGCCTGCGTTCGCGCGCCAACTCAGGATGATGCTTGCCAGCGAGTTGGCACGCGAAAGCACCCCGGGCCGGACTTGCCGACCCCGACCGCCTCACGTCGTGCCACGAGTGAACAAGATGCGCGGCGCTCTCTCTATGGCAGTCGCGGGCCGCCACCGCGGCCCGCTGCGCTACCGCGCAAGGGACACGCTTCGCGTGGGAGAGCAGGGCCGCGCCAAACGTGACGGGCCGCGTTACCAGTGCACTTCATCTGCCTAGGGGGCAACCGCCATGTTTCCACCGTGAGCGTCACCTGGGACCGAGCGTCACCTGGGACCGTCGGTGACATGCAGAGATCCCTCGGCGAGGTAGGTCGGGCCCCACGGGCCCGACGCGGGGACATGCGGCATCCGCGTCCCTGACAGCACCGGAGGAGGAGCGCAGCGACGACGACCCCGCGGGATGGGGGGCCCCGGCCGGCGCTGCCGGACGG
>JAPPOT010000806.1 GCA_028817855.1 Myxococcales bacterium | reverse complement strand
CCTCCTCACCCCCCAACAGCTCCCCCTTCTGGCGCTGGGCCGCCGCCACCGTGAAGACCTCATCCGGGTGCTCGCTGGGGTCCGCCAGCACCGCCTCGCACAGCGCCAGGGCGGTGTCCCGATCGCCCCGCCGGATCGCGACCTGCGCCCGCAGCAGCCGCACGTGGCTGTCGTAGCAGCCGAGCCCCAGCGCAGACAGCGCCTCGGCGTCCTCCTCTGCCGCCCCCAGCAGCGTGCCGTGCCGGTCCTCGCGCTCCTGGGCGGATGCCGCGCACAGGGCCGCCCGCGCACGCAGCAGCAGCGCCTCGGCCCGCAGCAGTGGTACGGCTGCGAGCGACGACGCGAAGAAGGTCTCGAAGCGCTCCCGCTGCACGGCGCAGGTCTCGGACTCCGACATGTACAGCCCCAGCTTGGTCGTAGCGTCGACCCACAGCATGTAGCTCATGTCCGCCCGCTCGGCGCCCCAGCGCGCCATCGCCTGCCGGGCCGCCCGCTCCGCCCTCTCCGCTTCGCCGGCCGCCAACAAGGGCGTGATCGTGAGCAGCCGCAGCCGCGTCGCCGCGAGCAGGTCCTCGTGCTCCTCCGCCTCCCGCGCCCACTCGTCGACCCGCCGGAAGTGCTCGACCTGCACGAAGCCCATCAGCAGTCGCGCCACCACCATGCGGCAGAAACGCATCTCCGGCGCCGCCCCCGCACAGCGCGTGCGCAGCAGCTCCTCGGCGCGCCCCAGCTCTCGCAGGGCCGGCTTCAACTCCCCCACCCGCAGCGCGTCGAGGCCGCGCGCAAAGGCCAGCCTCGCCCGCACCTCCGACTCGCCCGCCACCTCCATGCCCTCGATGATCTCGAGCGCCCCCATCGTCTCCTTGCCCTCGAGAGCCGAAAGCGGAGCATCCACCGCGGCGTGGACCATCGCCATCCCGCAGGCCACCCGCACCGGCTCCCCCACGTCGCGGGCCTCCAGCAGGTAGCGCACCATCAGCGGCATCGCCCGGTCCACTTGGATCAGCATCACGCCGACGGTCAGCGACCAGAGCAGGTCGAGTCGATCGAGCGCCGCCTCACCCACCGCCTCGGCGTCGCGGGGTGTAAACTCGAGCCCCCGCTCCGCCAAGCGCGCGCGCAGCGCGGCCAGATCCTGTGCGCCGTCGGTCAGGTCCGACGGCACGCGCAGCTCCAGCTCGCGCAGCGTATCGGCCAACAGGTCCAGCGCCTGCTGCTCGTGGCCCGTGCACAGCAGCTGCAGGCCAGCCTTGCGCCGCAGCACCGCCGCCTCCTCTTCGTCGGCGGTGCGCGCCGCGTCGAAGTAGACCGCCGCCGCCTGCCTCCCGTGCCCGGCGTTGACCAGTGAGTCGGCCCACTTCACGAGCAGCTCGTGTCCCCACGCTTCGTCATCCTCGTTCTCGACCGCCACCGCGAACAGGCGCGCGGCCTTCTCGAAGGCCAGCGCCTCCGCCGCCTGGGTCGCCGCACGGATCGCGTAGATCTGCGCGCGCTTGCGATCGTTGGCACCGAGCAGGTGCTCCACGATCGCCTCGAGGTCGTCGGAGCCGCTCGCCTCGAGCGTGCTCGCCAGGCGCCGGTGCCACAGCTCCAGGCGCTCCTCCGGCATCGCGCCCACGACCGCCTCCCGGATGCGGTCGTGGTAGATCGCCACCGCCCGGCGCTGGTGCGTGCCCACCCCACGGATCAGCTTCGCCCCGCGCAGCTCCACGAGCGCCTGCTGCAGGTCGATGTCGAAGCTCGAGACCAGCGCCAGGCTCTCCTCCGGCACCGGGCGGCCCGACACGGACACCAGCTCGAGCAGCGTGCGCGCGCCCTGCCCCAGCTCGTCCACGCGCTTGAGCACCGCCCGCTCGAAGCTCACCAGTCCGCGCTGGGTCTCCGGCGAGGCCGTCCCCTCCTCGGCGCCGATCAGCAGGTGCCGCGCCAGCTCCGCGACCAGGTGCGGGCTTCCCTGGCTCTCGGAGCCGATGCCGTCGACCGCCGCCGGCACGTCCGCCCCGAGCAGCTGACGCGCCAGCTCGCGGCTCTCATCCGGGCTCAGGGGCCCGAGCGAGATGTCGTGGATCTCCGCGTCGTCGTTCTCGCGCGTCTCCTCGAAGAGCGCCTGCAAACAGGGGCTGGTCTGCACCTCCGCGCTCCGATAGGTGAGCACGAGGTGCATCGCGGGCGCGTCGTCACCGCGAACCAGCTCCGCCATCAGCCGCGCGCTGTCCACGTCGCCCCACTGCAGGTCATCCACGAAGAGCACCAGCGGCATGCGGTCCGCAATCCGGCAGAAAAGCTCCTTGAGCGCTCCGAAGGCGCGCCGCCGCAGCTCGTTGCGGTCGGGCGGCAGCCCCCCGCGCCGCTTGGCCCCGCTCACCACCTCCCCGCGCTTGAGCACGGGGAAGAGGTGGGCCAGCGCCTGGATGTCCCGCGGCAACGTCTCGGCCGCCTCGACCGACGGCAGGCGCCGCAGGTAGCGACTGAGGGAGTCGATCAGGCTGTCGAAGGCCTTGAAGGGCACCGCCTCGCGCTCGTAGCAGCGCCCCTTGAGCACGACCGCGCGCTCCGCGATGCGCTGCTCGTGGGCGAAGCGCTCCACCAGCGTCGTCTTGCCGATGCCAGAGGGTCCGTGGATGAAAGACAGCACGGGCTTGCCCCGGTCGGTCTCGCCAAGGTGACGCCGCAGGGCCGACAGCTCCTCGCCGCGTCCGACGAAGGGCGCGTCCGGCTCGGCCGGCACGCTCGAGGTGGGCGGCCGGATCGACGGCGGCCGACGTCGCTCGATCGAGCGCAGGATCGACAGCCCGTCGGGCCGCGCGCTCGGGTGCCGCTGCAGCAGCCGCATGCACAGCTCCTCCAGGTCCTCCGGCACACCCGAGACCAGCGCCGATGGCGGCGGCGGATCCACCTGCTGCTTCTGCTGCATCACCTCCAGGTAGGTGCCATCGAAGGGCACATTGCCCGTCAGCGCCTCGTAGATCATCACCCCCAGCGCGTACCAGTCGGTCGCCTCGGCCACCGGCCGCCCCGCGGCCTGCTCCGGGGACATGTAGGCCGGCGTTCCCATCACGCCGACCTCAAGCGTGCTGTGGATCTCCCCGGCGCGCTCGATCACGATGCCGAAGTCGAGCACCTTGGCCTGCCCCTGGGGCGTCACCAGCACGTTGTCGGACTTGAGGTCCCGATGCAGCTTGCCCGAGGCGTGGATCGCGAGCAGGCCGTGGGTGATCTGCTCGAGCACCCCGCGCAGGCGCTCCTCGTCGTGCAGCGGCGTCGGGAAGAGCATCTCGAGCCCGCGCGCCTGCAGCTCCCCGCTGTCGCGCGTCCCGCGTGCGCTCTCCTCGCCCTCGGGCGTCGGGCGCGGCGCCGGCATCGTGCGGAAGTTGTTGCTCAGCACGTGGGTGAGGAAGTCCTCACCCTCCACGTACTCCATCGTGAAGTACCAGAGGTCTCCCTCGTGGAAGAGGTCGTGCAGCACGACCAGGTTGGGATGCACCATGTCGGAGAGCGCGCGGAACTCGCGCTTGAAGCGGTAGATGCTCGAGGCGTCCACGCGACGCAGGGTCTTGAGCGCCACATCGGCGTCGCGCTCCCGGTCGTACGCCAGATAGACCGAGCCCATGCTGCCCTCCCCCAGCCGGCGCTTGATCCGGAAGCGGCTGTTCTCGCGGAGCTCGAGCTCGGGTGGCGAGGCACTGCTGACGTCGTCGCCCATGGGCCGGCTCGATTCTAGGTCATCGACGCCCCACGCCCCAGGACCCCTGCGCACGGAGTTTCCCATGTGCGACATGTGGGCAGTCGACCTCGAAGGCCTCTAGTAAACGCCCCCGACGTCGCTAGGATGCGCCGCTGCACATCGGTCGCGCGCCGATCACGACGAAGAGAGAGGTCCCATGCCCGAAGCTTTCATCTGTGACGCCATCCGCACGCCCATCGGCCGCTTCGGGGGCGCCCTCGCGCCCGTGCGCTGCGACGACCTGGCCGCGATCCCCCTTCGTGCCCTGGCCGAGCGCAACGGCAAGCTCGATCCCAGCGCGGTTCAGGATGTGGTCTTCGGCTGCGCCAACCAGGCCGGCGAGGACAACCGCAACGTGGCGCGCATGGCCACCCTGCTCGCGGGCCTGCCCACCGACATCCCCGGGACCACCGTCAACCGCCTGTGTGGCTCGGGCATGGACGCCACCGGCATCGCCGCGCGCGCGATCAAGGCCGGCGAAGCCGACCTGATGATCGCCGGTGGCGTCGAGTCCATGTCGCGCGCGCCCTTCGTGATGCCGAAGGCCGCCACCGCCTTCAGCCGCAACGCGGAGATCTACGACACCACGATCGGCTGGCGCTTCGTGAACCCGCTGCTGAAGAAGCAGTACGGCGTCGACGCCATGCCCGAGACCGGCGAGAACGTGGCGGAGGAGCACAAGATCTCACGCGAGGACCAGGACGCCTTCGCCCTGCGCAGCCAGAAGAAGGCGGCGGCCGCGCAGGAAGCGGGCCGGCTGGCCCAGGAGATCGTGGCGGTCCAGGTCCCGCGTCGCAAGCAGGACCCGCTGGTCGTGGATCGGGACGAGCACCCGCGCCCCGACACCCAGCTCGAGAAGCTCGCCAGGCTACCGACGCCCTTCCGCGAAGGTGGCACCGTTACCGCGGGCAACGCCTCCGGGGTCAACGACGGGGCCTGCGCGCTGCTGGTCGCCTCCGAGGAGGCCGCCGAGCAGCACGGGCTGACGCCTCGCGCACGCGTGATCGCCACCGGCGCCGCCGGCGTGCCCCCACGCATCATGGGCATGGGCCCCGCGCCGGCCTCCCAGAAGCTGCTCGACCGGGTCGGCATGAAGATCGACCAGATGGACGTGATCGAGCTCAACGAGGCCTTCGCCTCCCAGGGGCTCGCCGTCCTGCGCCAGCTCGGCGTGGCCGACGACGACGAGCGGGTGAACCCCAACGGGGGCGCCATCGCCCTGGGCCACCCGCTCGGCATGAGCGGCGCACGCCTGGTCACCACCGCGACCTACGAGCTGGCGCGACGCGGTGGCCGCTACGCGCTGTGCACCATGTGCATCGGCGTGGGTCAGGGCATCGCGATGATCCTCGAGCGCGTCTAGGTAGATCTCGAGCGGAGAGGGAATCGCCGAGGTTCGAGCGGCGGAGCGGGCGGTGCCGCTCGTGGTGCGGCACTCGCCATCCGGCGACATGGCGCTCGCTCAGCGGTCGAGCAGCTCGCGCCAGCGGGTGCGGGCCAGCTCGGGCTTGCGTTCGGCCAGCTCGAGCATCGCCGCGCCCTCGTCGAGCCAGCCGCTCTCGCGAGCCCGGTCGGCATCCCAGCCGCCGACCCAGGCCGCCCGCATCAGGTCGCGCCCCAACATCGCCAGGTCCTCGTCGATGCCCGCGTCCACGGCCCGCCCGTACCAGTCCTCCCAGAATGCCGCCGCGACCACCGCGGAGCGCGGCTCCGAGGCCTCCGCCACCACCCCGTCGGTCTTCTCGACCGGCCAGTAGCTCATCAGCACTGGCGCGTCGGTCCCCCGCTCGGTGGGCCAGCTCGGTGGGCGCTCAGAATCACCCGCTCGGTCTTGATCATTCATGCCAGCACCTGTCCCCATATAGGGACAGAGTAGCCAGTTCACCCGGACGCGGGAAGCGCCCCGGCCACGGAACATGCGCCGCGGTAGGACCGCAGCGCAGATGTACGCCTGCGTCAGTCCCCGTCCATCAGGTCGCCGAGGCCGCCGAGGATCGAGCCCTCCCCGGTGCGCGCCCCACCGGCCGCGGGCGCATTGGCGAGGATGCGATCGGCCAGACGTGAGAAGGGCAGGCTCTGCAGCCACACCGTGCCATGCCCCGACAGCGTGGCCAGGAACAGGCCCTCCCCGCCGAACATCATGCTCTTGAGCCCACCAGCGCGCTCGATGCCGTATTCGATCCCGCTCGTGAAGGCGACCAGGCAGCCGGTGTCGACGCGCAAGCGCTCCCCGCGCAGCTCCTTCTTCACGATCGTGCCTCCGGCGTGCACGAAGGCCATGCCGTCCCCCTCGAGCTTCTGCAGGATGAAGCCCTCCCCGCCGAAGAGGCCGGTGCCGATCTTCTGGTTGAAGTGGATCGAGACCTTGGTCCCGAGGGCCGCGCACAGGAAAGAGTCCTTCTGGCAGATCAGGCTCTCGCCCACCTCGGCCATGTTCACCGGCACGATGCTGCCGGGATAGGGCGCCGCGAAGGCGACGCGCTTCTTGCCCTCGCCGCGGTGGGTGAAGTGCGTCAGGAAGATCGACTCGCCGGTGACGACGCGCTTGCCGGCATCGAAGAGCTTGCCGAAGAAGCCCTTCTCGGGCTCGGAGCCGTCGCCCATCTTCGACTCGAAGTCGATGCCCTCCTCCATGTAGTTCATGGCACCGGCCTCGGCGATCACGGTCTCGCCCGGATCCAGCTCGACCTCCACCAGCTGCAGGTCGTCACCGATGATCTCGTAGTCCACCTCGTGGCACTTCATCGCAGTCCTCCTCGCCTCCGCTCGACGGCGGCATCGCATGGTATTCGCGCTTCAGCGACCCAGGTGCTCGCGCAGGATCACCAGCATGCGGCGCAACGGCTCGGCCGCGCCCCACAGCAGCTGGTCACCCACGGTGTAGGCCGCCAGGTACTCCGGCCCCAAGTGCATCTTGCGCATGCGCCCGACCGGGATGTCGAGCTTGCCGGTGACGGCCGCCGGGCTCAGCCCCGCCTTGGTCGCCTCGGGCTCGTTCGGGATCACGTGCGCCCACTCGTTGGCGCCATCGACCAGCGCCTCGAGCTCCGACAGCGGCACGTCGCGGTTGAGCTTGATCGTGAGCCCCTGGGCGTGGCAGCGCATCGAGCCGACGCGCACGCACAGGCCGTCGAAGGGGATCGGCCGCGCCTCACGCCCCAGGATCTTGTTGCCCTCCGCGATGGCCTTCCACTCCTCGCGGGTCTGGCCTCCGTCGACCGCCTGATCGATCCACGGAATCAGGCTGCCCGCGAGCGGCACGCCGAGCTCGCCGATCGGCATGCCGTCGCCGCGCATGCTGTCGATCACCTGGCGATCGATGTCGAGGATGCTGGTGGCAGGGTCCTCAACGAGCCTGGCGGACTCGGCGTGGATGTGGCCCATCTGCGAGATCAGCTCGCGCATGTGCCTGGCGCCCGCGCCCGACGCCGCCTGGTAGGTCATCGCGCTGACCCACTCGACCAGGTCCGCCTTCAGCAGCCCGTCGATCCCGAGCAGCATGAGGCTCACCGTACAGTTGGGGCCGCAGAAGGTCTTGACGCCGTCGCGCAGCCCGCGATGGATCACCGGCATGTTGACCGGGTCCAGGATGAGCACGGTCTGGGAGTCCATGCGCAGCGCCCGAGCGGCATCGATCCAGTAGCCGTCCCAGCCGGCCTCGCGCAGCTTCGGGTAGACTTCGAGGGTGTGGGCGCCGCCCTGGCAGGTGATGATCACCTCCTGGGCCCGCAGCGCTTCCTGGTCGAAGGCGTCGAGCAGCGGCTCGCGCTTGCCGCCGACCTCGGGGCCGGGCTCGCCTGCGGCCGAGGTGGAGAAGAAGGAGGCCTCGATCCCGTCGAAGTCCCCACTCTCGCGCATGCGCTGCATGAGCACCGAGCCCACCATGCCGCGCCAACCGATGATTCCGACCTTCATGCGTACGTCCTGCTGCTCGCCACCCCGTGGTGGTCCCAGGCCCCTTTCCACACACACCCGGCGCCGTCAAGACGCGGGTCAGCGGGTGATGGCGGCTCCGCCCGAGCGCGGCGCATCGGCCTTGGAGCGCGCCGTGCCGAAGACCCAGTCCCACAGGGGCGAGCTGATCCCGAAGTGGGAGTCGCTGTCCTTGTAGTGGTGCTCCATGTGGTAGCGCCGCATGAACTTACCGATCCGCGTCGTCGGTCGGAAGTGGTGCGTGTAGTAGTGCACCCAGTCGTAGGCAATGTAGCCGGTGACGATGCCGGCGAACCAGATCATCCAGTGGAAGTTGCCGAAGACCAGCACGCAGCCGGCGGCCAGCGGCACCGCGATCGGAACGCTCAGCACCAGGGGCGCCACCAGGCGCTCCCGGTGGTTCGGGAACTCGTGGTGGTAGCCGTGCATCACGAACTGCTTGATCTTGCTGTCCAGGTCCTTGCCCGGCTCCAGGTGGAAGACGAAGCGGTGCAGCAAGTACTCCACCAGGGTCCACAGCAGGAGGCCGGCGCCAAAGCGCGCGGCGGTGGGGAGGACACCGTCGAAGCGCTCGCTGACGATGGTGAAGTAGATGCACGCCCCGACGATCGGGCCCCAGAAGAGCCCCGGTAGGATCGCGTGGGCGGTCGCGAAGTAGCGCTCGAAGAAGTCGCTCTTGAAAACCTTGAGGCCTTCGATCTTCTTGTTGTCGGCGCTCGGCCCGAGCAGCGAGCCGTCCCAGCGCTCGACCGTCTCGAGGAACTCCTCCGTGTACATCGAGTGACGCACCGCTTTGCTTCCTCTTCTCCCCCTGTCGGTTGCCGGCCCTTGGGACCGGCAGTCCCGAAGGGTCGGACGGTAGCGCGAAGCGCTACACCGGCAAGCGAAACAGCGCGGACCCTAGCAGAATCCCAAACGCGGGTGAACCCCGTGATTGTTGAGCAAAATCAAACCCTTAACCTCTAGCATGGGCACCTCCGGGCGCACGGGCCGCGACGGGCATACGGGCGCCTCCAAGCGATCCAACCGTCGAGGCGACCGCCGGTCGCGCGCCGCACGACCACCCCCACGCGATCGCGCACGGGCAATTCGCGCCGCAGTGGCCGACGAGTCTCACCATCTGGTCATGCCATTCACCAAGCGTCCGGTGGGTACCCGACCCCATCGTGGGCCGCACATGGGAATGGCGCTTGTGGCGTCCGAGCTGTCCCCTTTTGGCAGCGGCGCGGGCTTGCATTTCACCCCCTGACAACGCGGCTCACAGCGGTCGCTGTCACGGTCACCAGTTCTCGAATCGAATTCAAGAGCAGGGCCTCAAACCCCTATGGGCATAGTGCGAAGCAAAAGGAACATCCGTTATCCAACTTCGTCACATTCGTCGGCACGTGTCCCTTGATCGAGTCTCGGGCGTACTACTACCCTGACCCACCTATGATCACGGGGTAGACGGAAATGGTCGTTCCGCGCACCACCGGGATCGGGCGTCGGGCCAGGTGTTGGTCCAGCTCAGACACCCGCAACACACGCAGGTCCTGAACGGACCCGGAGTCGTCAGATGAACGCAACCATACGTGGCAAACTCGCCTCGCCCTGGCTCTGGTCGGGCTTGCTGGGCGTCCTGCTCGCGCCCCTGGGCCTCGCCATGGCCCAGGACGCTGACCTGGACAAGGCCCTGGAGGCCGTCGAGTCGCAGAACAAAGCGCTCGCGAAATCACAGGAAAAAATCCAGAAGCTCAGCACCGAGACGAGTGATCTGCTCGACCAGTACCGCAATGTCGAGCGGCGCATCGAGGCGCTCAACGTCTACAACGCGCAGCTCGGCACGCTGCTGGCCTCGCAGCAGACGGAGCTGGACTCACTGCGCGAGCAGATCGACCGGATCACCGTCGTCGGGCGCCAGATCACGCCGCTGATGCTCAAGATGATCGACTCCCTCGAGGCCTTCATCGACCTCGACGTGCCCTTCCTGCTCAAGGAGCGCCGCGAGCGCGTCGCCAAGCTGCGTGCGCTGATGAACCGTGCGGACGTCGAGGACTCCGAGAAGTTTCGCAAGCTGATGGAGGCCTACCAGATCGAAAACCAGTACGGCCGCGAGATCGAGGCCTACCGGGGGCAGGTCGAGGACGGCGGCTCCAAGCGCACCGTCGACTACCTGCGCGTCGGTCGCGTCGTACTCATCTACCAGACGCTCGACGGCAAGGACGCGTCCCGCTGGGACAAGGCCTCCAAGACCTGGAAGCCGCTCAGCACGGAGGAGCGAAGCTCCCTGCCTTCCGCCCTGCGCATCGCGCGCAAGCAAGAGGCGCCGAGCCTGATCAGGTTGCCGATCAACGGCGCGGAGGACGCAAAGTGAACCGCATCAGCAAGCTCTCCGCGGCGATCACCTCGCTCGCGCTCCTCGTCCCCGCCGGCGCGCTGGCCCAGGACGAGCCCGCAGAAGAGGCGCCCGCACAGGCCGCCCCCCGGCCCAAGCCCAAGGCGGCCAACCTCGACGACCTGCTCCAGCAGGTGAAGACCGGCGAGCTGGCCGACACCAGCAAGCTGGCCGCGCGCGAAGCCGAGTTCGTCGCCCAGAAGGACAAGCAGAAGCAGACGCTCGAGAAGGCCCTCGAGCGTGAGGCCGCGCTGGCCAAGCGCAGCGCGGCCCTCGAGCTGATGTTCGAGGCCAACGAGACCAAGGCCGCCGAGCTCGAAGACACGCTGCGCAAGCGGCTGGGCACCACCGGCGAGCTCTTCGGCGTGGTGCGCCAGATCGCGGGGGACACCCGCGGGCACCTCGCGACGTCGCTGACCAGCGCCCACATCAAGGACCGTGAGAAGTTCCTGGAGCAGCTGGCCCAGAGCAAGGCCCTGCCCTCGATCGACCAGCTCGAGAAGCTCTGGTTCATCCTCCAGCAGGAGATGACCGAGTCCGGCAAGACCGTGCGCTTCAAGGCACCGGTCATCCGCGGCAAGGGCAAGACGGAGGACGCCACGGTCGTGCGCGTCGGCACCTTCAACGCGGTAGCCGACGGCAAGTATCTCAAGTGGCTGCCCGAGGTCTCCCAGCTGGCCGAGCTCGGGCGCCAGCCCCAGTCGATCTACCTCGCCACGGTCGGCGACCTGGAGCAGGCCGCCCCGGACCAGGCCGTGCGCTTCGGCATCGACCCGGCGCGCGGCGCCATCCTCTCGCTGCTGGTGCAGACGCCCACTCGCGAAGAGCGCATCGCGATGGGCGGCGACATCGGAACGGTGATCATCGGTCTTGGTCTGATCGCCGGCTTCATCGGCCTACTCAAGCTGCTCTACGTGGTGATCGTCTGGCTGATGGTCGCCGGACAGCGCCGCAACCCGAGCCAGGCGGGCAAGAACCCGCTCGGTCGCGTGCTCGCGGTGGCCCAGAAGCACAAGGACCTGGACGTGGAGTCGCTCGAGCGCAAGCTCGACGAGGCCGTCATGCGGGAGACCACCGGCATCGAGCGCTTCACCTGGCTCGTGAAG
>JAPPOT010000713.1 GCA_028817855.1 Myxococcales bacterium | reverse complement strand
CCCTCGAACCCCGCCGCCCAGGGAACCGCGACCCCCACAACAGTGTCCGAGTGTTCCACCCGGCCGGACGTGCCGGCAGTGGCGATCGCGATCTTCGACGCGGCGACCGGCCTGCCACTTGCGGGCACCGACGCGATCGACGCCACCGTTGTCGAGGGAACGGTGGTCGAGCTGGGGGAGGCGCTCCCCGCGGACCTGCAATCGCCCGTGAGCTGGGACGATCTGGAGCCGCGCTCGCAGTGGCGCTGGCTGCGTGTCCAGCGCCCCGGCGCGACCGACGTCCTGCTGGCCCACCGCATCCCGGAGGTGGATCCGTTCATCTCCGCGGGACAGCCGGTGCATGTGGCCTTTCGCTACTTTGCCGGAGCAGAGACGCCTCAGCATGCGCAGCTGACCGTCACGAGCGGTGACCAGGTGCGCTTGGTGTACCAGGACGCAGGGGGGCTTGCGGAGTCGCTCGAGGGCTTCGGCATGGTGCGCGGCGCGCTGCTGTGCTCCACCGCCACGCCCTGCGGCGTGGTGGGAGAGAGAACGCTGCACGTGACCGCGCCGTCCGGCGATGAGGTCGAGCTGCTCCCCGGCGAGACCACCCAGCTCGGCGACTGGAGCACCCGGCTATTTCGGGGCAACTCCACCGAGGAACACGGCGGTTGCGCCGACTGGGTCGGCGACTGGATCCAGCTCGCGATGTGGCGCCCGAGCACCTAGCAGGCTGCGTGCGCTACCGACCTACCCCGGTGCACACCATGCACCCGGCTTTGGGAACCCGGCTGGCGCGCCTTCTCCTCCCGGCCCGCGATCGCGTACGATCGATGTCGTGGACGAAGCCATCTTGAACTGGGACGTGACCGAGCGTGTGCTCGTGGTGTGCGCGACGCCGGGCACGATCAGCGACGCATCGTTCGATCCCCTGCTCGAGGAGATTCGTGCCAACCGAAACATCGATGCCTGCCTCGCGACCTCCCTGGGCGCGCAGAAGATGACGGTCATTCAACGGACCGACGCAGCGCAGCTGCTGCGCGACCGTGCCTTCAAGACCGTGGTGCTGACTGACAGTCGCGTGACGCGCGGCATCCTGACGGCAATCTCCTGGTTCGGTGGCGACATCAGCGCCAGGGCCCTTGACGACGTGGATGGCGGCCTCGACGCGCTCGAGCTCCGGGGCAGCCGCCGGACCGCCGTGCGCGAGGTGGCCGAGCGACTTCGCCACCAGCTGGAAGCGGCCACGCGGCGGGGTCAGCGCTCAGCCTAGCTTGGATCGCAAGCGATCCAAGCTAGCTCGCGCCTTCGGCGCTCGGGGGCGGGCGTTGCGCGCTCGGCGCGCGCCGAAAGCGAGGATCCAACCCAGCGTGGGCACCAGGCCACCGCCTGTGCCACTACCGCCTGCGCTGCAACCGCTTGCGCCCTTGCCGCCTCGGCTCGGCGCCTCGGTCGATGCGCCGGCGGCCCACCGTCGTTCACCGCTGCGCCGGCACCCGCGGGCTCCGCAGCCTGACCGCCGTTGGCGTCCACCGGAGTCTGCGCACCCGCAAGCTGCGGTTCGTGATCGCCGCAGCTCGCTTGCAGGTCACGATCGCTACAGTAGCGCTCCACGATCGTCGCGCACACCGCATCGCGCCGCGCCTCCCCACAGGCGACGGGTTTGGAGACCGCCTGCATGTCGAGGAGCGTGCGCAGCGTCGTGCCATCGCGGTCGATCACATCGACCCGCCGCGTGTCACAGGCGTAGAGCAAAATCATCGACCGGCGAGTAGCCGAGGCACCCGCCGAGGCCCCGCTCGCCCAGCGCTTCGACTCGCCGTCGCGCAGGCGCCACAGCCACATCCCCACGTGCGGCTCGGATACGCTCCAGTAGAGCGCGCCCTCCGGCGTCGCCACCGCGACCCCGATCGGAAGCGCCTCGGCGGGCACCCCGGCCACCTCTTCCCAGGCGTCCCGCGCCTGCCGCGGCACGCCCATCCACAGGCGCGCCTCACCTTCGGGCGCGGCGCTGTCGAGCACGAAGAAGCGATCCAACGCGGGCGTCGCCGCCAACACCCGATACGCGGCAGGCAGACTTGGTACGGTCGGCTCGGCATCCGCAGCGGCAAGCTCCCACCAGATCGGCGACGCCGCGCCCCCGTCCAGCGCAGGCAGGAAGCCGCCCCCGCTCGCCCCGCCTGCGTCGCCGGCGGCCGAAGGGAGCCACCGCGCCAGCGGC
>JAPPOT010000326.1:5092-11151 GCA_028817855.1 Myxococcales bacterium | reverse complement strand
TCCCGCGCGCCCACGCCGAGCCCCTCCAGGACGCGATGCGGGGCTCTGCCGACGACGAAGAGGTCAAGGCGGGCGTGCGGCGCATCGACAGCCCGGGGGGCTCGGCGACGGCCAGCGATCAGATGTGGCACGCGGTACGACGGGTCGCGAGCCGCAAGCCGGTGATCGTCTCCGTCGGCGACATGGCGGCTTCCGGGGGCTACTGGGTCGCCAGCGCCGGCACGGAGATCGTCGCGCACGACAGCAGCCTGCTCGGTTCGATCGGCGTTGTCGGTGGAAAGATCGTCGCCGAAGATCTCAGCGAGCGCGCGGGCGTGAACGTCACGCGGCTCACCCGCGGCAAGCGCGCGGCCTGGATGAGCAGCATGCGCGGCTTCAGCGACGATGAGCGTGCTGCCTTCGAGCGCTCACTGCAGCACACCTATCGGCTCTTCATCCGCCGCATTGCGCAGGGGCGCGAGATGACCCCCGAGCAGATAGCGCCCCTGGCGGAAGGCCGCATCGTCAGCGGCCGTCGCGCGCGTGAGGGCGGGCTGGTCGACGCGGCGGGAGGCCTGCAAGAAGCCCTGGCCCGTGCGCGCGAGCAGGCCGAGCTGCCGGACGACGTGGCGGTGGAGGTCTGGCCTGACCAGCCGACCCTGATGCAGCAGCTGTCCCAGCTCACGGGCTCCTCCGCCAGGCGGGTGACGTTGCTGAGCACGGTACTCGAACTGGGACGCCTGAGCAGCACGGCCGGGCTGCTGGACGCGCTCATACTGGGCGACGAATCCCACATCGCCGCCCTGCCCTTCGTCTTTCGTCTCCGCTGACGGTGATCGATGTTCAGGTAGCCCGCGCTCGAGCATCCGAGCGACCCCTCGGGCGCGGATCACGACGACGACCTCGCGGGTGGGTCGGGCGAAGTCGGCGGTCAGAATGCGCGCGGGCACCCCGGAGGTAACGTGGCTCTGGTATTCTGGGCCTCCATGGCCGACCCGCCGCTGGACGTCAGCCCACTGGCAGCGCTCCTGCTGGACCTCGCCGGCCGCGGCGCGACAGGCCGCCTGCTCTTCGGCGAGCGAACGCTCCTCCTCCGCGATGGGGAGCTGGCCGATGTGGTGCCCGCGGATGGGGATCCGACACTCGAGCAGCGCGCCCTCGAAGGTGACTTCGCGACCGCCGAGCGCATCACGCAGCTGACCGACCGCGCCCGTCGGGAGGGCGTTGGGCTGATCCAGGTTCTGCAGGGCGAGGGATTGTTGGACCGCGAGGCGCTCGCGCGGATGCGCCGAGAGCTCCTGCGCGAGCGGCTCTCCAGCGCGCTGACCATGGTCGAGCAGAACGGCGAGCCCCTGCCGGTGCTCGAGCCCGCGCCCGAAGCCAGCCGCGGTGCCGCGATCGAGCTGGTCACGATGGTGCTGGATGCGTTGGTCGATCGCATCCCATCCGAGCGGGCGAGCGAGGCGATCGCCGCGCAGCTCAATCGCCGGCTCGAGTGGAATGGCACGCCGTTGATCGCCCGTGCGCTCCAGTGGGCGGAGCTCGGTGAGCTGCCCGATCGCCCTGCCCTGTCGACCGTGCTCGCCAAGGCACCCCAAGCCGCTCCGCGCATCGCCGCCCTGCTGCGCGCAGGTCTCGTGTCGCTTACCGAGCCGGGACGGGCCAACGCCTCCCAACCGCAGCGCACAGGCACGTTGCCGCCGCCGCCGCCGCGCCTGTCGGCGGTTCCCAGTCGTCCGGCTCCCGGCGGAGGCCTGAGCGAGGACCCTCTCGCGGAGCTGTCGGCGCGGCCCCCGCGCATGCGGCTGGATCCCGGGCAGGCGGAAGCGGCCGGCGAGCCGCTCCTGCCCACCAAGCTGGCGCGCCTCCCCGAGCCCACCGTGGAGCTCGCTGATCCTCTGGTGGACCACGAGCAGCGCGTCGCCCAGCTGGAGACGGCGGACGCACCTGGTCCCGAGCGTGCGCGGGCCTTCTGCGCGCTCGCCGACCTGTGGCGCAACCGTCTGGGCAGCGTCGAGCAGGCGTGTCGCTGGTTTCGGGAAGCGGCCGCCGCGGATCCCACCGATGCTCGCCTGTTGGAGCAAGCGGCGCTTCACTGCCACTACCTTGGAGAGCCGCAGCTCGCAGCGCGCTACGCCAGTGGGGCCGTCGAGGCTGCCGGCACCGCCATCGAGCGAGCAGGCGCCCAGCGGCTGCGGGCCAAAGTGTTGCGGGCCGCCGGCGATGTGGACGGCGCGGTCGAGGCGCTCTGTGAAGCGGCGGCAGACGATCCGACGAGCCCCGAGCCCCATGAGCTGGTCGCAGCCGCACTGCTGTCGAAGGGCAACGTCGAAGGCGCCAACGCGCACGCGCGACTCGGCGCCGCCGCGCAGCTCGACACGGCCCCCCAGCGAGCCGGGGCGTTGCTCGACTTCGCGTGGGCGAGCAAGAGCGCGGACGTGCCGACCGCCTACGAGTTCGCGTCTCTACTCGACAGTGACGGTCGCCGCACCGGTGCGGTGGCGGTGCTCGAGGCCGCCGCGGCCCAGAGCACCGATCCCGATGGTCGGCGCAAGCTCCGGCTCGCGGCCGCGCAGCGGGCGGAAGCCGCGCAGCGGCCCGACTTGGCGGCCGAGTTGCTCGCTCTGGCGTTCGATGCGGAGCCGCACTTCGATCTTCTCTACGCGCCGCTGGAAGAGGACCTCAAGGGGGTCGAGACCCCGGAGCTGCGCGCGGCGCTCCTCGAAGACGTGGCCACCGCCTGCCCCGAGGCGCAGCGCGCCCACTGGCTCACGCGCGCCGGAGTCACGACGGCGGAGCTCGCGGGCGAGCGGGATGCGGCGTGCTGGCTCTTTTATGAGGCGGTGCTGACCGATCCCACGCACCGGGCCGCGCTGGAAGCGCTGCGCAAGCATGCGGCCACGCCCCGCGCGCTGACCGTGCGCGCGCACGCCCTGCGCGCCTGCATCGCGCACGCGCTCGGAGTCGGCGACGAGGTCGAGGCCAGGCTCACCGAGCTGGCCGAGCTCGCAGACGGCCCCCTTTCGAATCCGGAGCTGGCCCGGGCGGCCTGGACCCAGCTGGAACGGCTCGGGTATCGGCCGGATGGCATCGACGATGCGCTCGCGCGTCTGGACGAGGTTTGCGAGCAGCGGCGCGAGGGATGGCAACAAGCGCGCGCGCGCCTCGACGCGGCCACGCCGGATGAGCGTGCTGCAAAGATCCCTGATGTCCTCGGGCGGATGCCCGACCTGCCCGAGCACTGGCCTGGCCGGATGGCGCTGCTTGCGGAGCTCGACGGCAGCGTCGGGCTCGACGAAAGGCAGCGCGCGCAGCTCGAGACCCTCCACGGTCTCGCGCGCGACGCCGTGGCCCTCGCCGCCTACCTCGACGACGCGGCCGAGCGCACGCAGGACGACGACGAGCGGGTGCGACTGCTGCGTCGGCTCGCTGCGGTGCACACGGTGCGTGAGGACACGATGGGTGTGGCGGTGGTGGTGGAGCGGTTGCTGGCACTCGATCCCTCCGACGCGATCGGCCATGCCAGGCTCGAGCGGGCTGCCCGTAAGCTCGGCGACGGCGCGCGCCTGCACCGTGCGCTCACGTTGCGACTCTCCGGCGCCAGCGGTGTGGCCGCCGGGCGCCTGCGAGCCCGCCTGGCCCAGCTGTGTGACCGTGAGGGCCGAGAACGGGAAGCGGCCGCACACGCACTCGAGGCACTCGCCCTCGACCCGGAGGCCGCGGACGCCGCACTGGTGTATTTGCGCACCGCGCACCAACTCGACGCGCCCCAGGCGCTGCGTGGCATGGACGCCGTGCGTGGTGCCCTCGGCGCTTCGCGCCGGCTCTACCTGCTCTGGATCCACGCTGCACGGGCCGCGGGCGACGAAGACGCAGCGCGGAGCGCGGCCGAGGCATGGGCCCGGGTGTTGCCCATGGATGGGCTGGCCCGCGCAGCCGAGATCAACGCTCGGGTCGGCCGCGGTGACGCGGCCGAGGTGCTCGGCGTTTGCGGCGAGGCCCTGTCGGACCTCCCGGTCGAAGAAGTGGTGCACGCGACTCGAAGCGCGATCGAGCGGCTGGCGGCTCGCGGTGAGCTGGTCGCAGCGGCGCAACTCTCCCTGCGGGTGGCCGAGGAGCAGGGGCGCCCCGACCAGACGCTCGCAGCGCAGACCGTGTCCATCGCGCGGCGGGCTGGCATGCCCGAGTACATCACCCGTGCGCTCGAGCTGCAGGCGACCCACGCGGCCTCCGGCGAGCGCGCCGCCATTCTGATCGACCTCGCCGCCCACCATCGCGACTTCCGTGATCACGTCGGCGAAGCGCGGGCGTTGCTGCGCATCCTCGAGCACGACGCCGGCCACGACGTTGCGCTCCGGCAGCTGGAGGCCCTCTTTCGCGCAGCCGGGGATGCGGCGCGGGCGGCTGCGGTCTCGACACTGGCGCTCGACACCGAGCAGGACGCCGAGCAACGTCGTCGACGGCTGCTCGACCTGACCGCGCTCCACGCGTTCGAGCTGCGCGATCTCGACGCTGCGGACTACCACGTGCGTCAGCTGATTGCAGAGAGCAGCGACGACAGCCGTTGGCTGCGCCTTGCGTTGGGCGCCCTGTTCGAGATCGAGGACGCGCGCGACGCGCTCGCGCGCTGCGTTGCGATCGCGGATGAGTGCCCCCCCGAGCTGGGCCACCGTATCTATCTCTGGGCCGCGATCACCGCGGAGAGCCTGGTCGACGACGTGGACCTGGCCTGTCGCATTGCAGTCGACGGGACGCGCCGCTTTCCCGGCCACGCGGAGCTGCTGCTCATCGTGGAGCGCATCTCGCTGAGCCAGGACGACGCGGAGCTCGCGATGACGACCTACGACGAGCTCGTGGCGAGGGCGGCGGGGCCCCACGGTCGGCGCGCCCTGCTCTACCGTGCCGGTCGCTGGCTCGAGCGTTCCGGTCGCGCCGAACGGGCGCTGGCGAAGTACCTGCAGGCGTTCGAGCTCGCGCCAACCGGGGGGGCGGCGCTGAAGGCGGTCGAGCGGATGGCGCGGGCGACGGATGAGCTCGGCGTGCTGCTCTCCTGCTATCAGCGCCTGGCCGACAACGCGACTGACGTGGGCGCGCGCGTGGACTTGCTGTGCGCCGCTGCCGAGCTCTGCACCAAGCTCGGAGGTGACGAGCGGGCGCTGTCCCTCTACATGCAGGCCAATGCGCTGACCGAGGGCTTCGTCCTCGACGACGAGGTCCTGGCAGCCGCGGGGCGCGCGGCGCAGGGCAACCCCGCCAAAGCGTCGGAGACCTGGCGGTGTGTGACGGACGACTTGCGGGAGCGCGTGGAGCAGCTCTGGGATGCCCAGCAGAAGGTGTCATGCCTGATCGCCCTGGCCCGGGTGCTCGGCTTGCACGCCGGCGAGACCGCCGAGAGCCTCGCGCAGCTCGATGCCGCGACCGCCATCACCGACGGGGAAGACGTGGACGACGAGCGCGCGGCGAGCATCGCCCTCGCGCGGGCGGAGGTGCTCGCTGCGGCTGGAAAGTCCGACGACGCGTGGAGCGCGCTACGGAGCGCGCGCGAGCTCGAGCCCGACCTACTGGGAATCGGTCGGGTCGCCGAGGAGCTGGGTGAGGTCGAGGAGCCGACCGAAGCGAGTAGCCCACCGTCGCGACCGCGCGGCAATGCCGAGGGGGAAGCGCGGCTGCGCGCCAAGATCGCCGAGGGAGACGGCTCCGCGGTCGTGCCACTGTCGCGCGTGCTGCTGGGGAAGCCGGAGGCGGCTACAGAAGCGCGCAAGATGCTCCGAGACGCCTATGTCGCTCAACCCTGGAGCACGGCAACCCTGCGTGCACTGCACGACGCGAGCGTGGACGAGGCTTCGACGGCGGAGCGCTGGGTGTGCGGGACCCTCCTGAGTGTCTTCGACCCCCGTGTGGAGCGTCCGCCGGAGCTGGGTGTGCGGCCTGGCCTTTGGCGAGACGTGGACGTGCGCGGGCTGGTCGGCGAGCCGTGGTCGCGCGGGATGCGCGGCCGGCGCGGGCGGGGCGGGGGGTGCGCCCGGGCGGGGGCACGCGGCCGCCCCCCGCCCCCGGCGCGCGGCAGCGCCGAGCCGGCC
>JAPPOT010000326.1:0-5082 GCA_028817855.1 Myxococcales bacterium | reverse complement strand
CTTCCGCAACACGCCCCAGGAGCTCGGCATCTCCGAGCGGGACCGGAACAGCCGCTTGACCGTCGGCCCGGTGGCCGACGCCTACGCGCTCGCGACCCGCGTGCTGGGCACTCACGAGGTGCCGGTCTACGTCGCGATCAATGCCGTCACGCTCGCCTCGGTGCTCCCGACCCATCCACCGTCGGTGGTGGCGGCACGCCGGGTCGGAGACAGCCTGAGCGCACTGCGCTACGAGATGGCGCGCGCGCTGTGGTTGGCGCAGCCCGAGTACGCGATTCCCGCCGTGCTCGAACGTCAGGATGCAGTCGACCTGCTGGACGCGACGCGTGCGGCTTTCGCGTCGCGCACGGGGCCCGAGCGACTCTCGGTGGCGGCCACCGAGGTTGCGGCCGGATTGTGGCAGGCGCTGCCTGCCGGCGAGCAGCGGGAGATCGAGCGCGTGCTGACGGCCGACGACGAGCTGGTCGACTACGACCGCCTGCGCGCGCAGGCCATGGACTGTGCCGCGCGCGCCGCGCTGATCGCCTCCGGAGCACTCGCAGAGGCTGTGGCCTTCCTGGCTGAGCACGACCCGGCGCTGGCTACCGTCGACCTCACGCGCGAGCCCGAGTTTGGCAAGGCCGCACGCCGTTCGAGCGCGCTCGCGTCCACGGTACAGGCCGCGCTCTCGGATGGCTTCTTGGCGGCGGTCCGCAGCGCGCTGGCTGACTAGCAGAAACTCACGCTCAGTCGACGCACGGATCAATGCAGAAGCGATCGTCGGCCCCCGCGTTGTCGTCGCACTGGTCGCCGATCAGGTCGTCGATGCTGAGCCCCGAGCCAAGATCTTCCCGACAGATGGTGAGACATCCACTGCAAATCTCGACCGGATAGACGAAGGGCTTGAGGTCGATGTCCACGTCGCCGGTGGTGGTGCCGAAGATCTGCACCTGGACCAGGATCTGATTGCCGATCCAGCCGTCGAGCTGCGGAGCATAGGCAGCCGGAATCGCCTCCACCGGTGCGATACCGAGCGCGGGCGTCTTGCCATCACTGGTGAAGATCGAGTTGTTCGTCGTGACCAGGAACGGGTTGGGCAGCTCCTCGCCCGGGCGGTCGAAGTGGATGATCACCTTTTCCAGAGTCATCAGCGTCACCTCGGCGCTGTGGAGCTGCAGGATGTTCGGCTCGGCGCGCCCAAGCCCTTCATCTTGGCTGCTACGGAGGAAGCTGTTGACCTGGAGGTTCATGTTGTACGACCTGGCGCAATAGTCGCTGTCGCTGTCGCTGCGGCCACCCTCGCTGATGTCGAACAGCCCCCTGGGGATGAACAGATCCCCACTCTGCGACGGCATGTATACGCAGTCGTTCGAGGGTGGCACGTTGAACGTCACGAATGCAGTCGGACCCTCCGGCGCGCAGGCGGACACGAACAGCAGGAGCAGGGGGATCGAGACACGCAGGGCACGGCCCATGGGCCACCTCCAGAAGCGGGGTACGCTCACATGGTAGCGGGCGCGGGCGGCCAAGCACAAAAATCTGTACTAGAGCCCATCGCACAAATGCTCTCGGCGCCTTTTCGGGCGGGACGGGGCCGCTCGCCGCGTCACCTCAGGCTCGACCATACTCGGCATTTGCCTTGGTTCGCCGACACGCCGCCCGGCGCCGTCGCGCTCCGAAGTGCATCCGGAGCATCTGTGGGATGGGCTCTAGTGGCCGGTACCCAGTGCCAACAGGTGACTGGACAGCTCTTCGAGCGGCATCGGGGCCAGGCAAACGTCCCCTGGCTCACCAGGCAGGACGAGGGTGATGTTCGCGCCCTTCCGCTTCTTGTCGGACCCGATGTACGACAGTGTGCTGCTGTTCAGGTATCGCCCGACGTTCGTGTCCAGACCTAGCCGCGAGAGCAGGGCGCCAATCCGCGGTTGAGTACCCGCGGACGCGCGTCCGAGTCGCTCGGCCAGCCCGAAAGCCGCGACCATCCCCAGGGCCACCGCTTCGCCGTGACGCATTCCCGCGTAGCCGAGGGAGGCCTCGATCGCGTGCCCGACGGTGTGGCCCAGGTTCAGGAGCGCTCTCACCCCACCCTCGCGCTCGTCCTCGGTCACCACGCGCGCCTTGAGGGCGACTGCCATGCGCAGGGCGCGCGCCGTCGCCGCCGTGTCACCGCTCGACAGGGCTTCGGCATCCGCTTCGAGGGCGCGGACCGCCGCCTCGCCCTCGAGCCACGCGGCCTTGACCACCTCCGCCAATCCGGCGCGGCGCTCGATATCCGGCAGCGTGGACAGCAGCTCCACGTCGCAGAGCACGAAGCCCGGCTGATGAAAGGTACCCACCAGGTTCTTTCCGTGGCGCGTGTCGAAGCCGGTCTTGCCGCCGACCGCGCTGTCCGCCATCGCCAGCAGGGAGGTAGCCACGTGCCCGACCGGCACGCCGCGCAGCAGCGTCGACGCCGCGAACCCGCCCAGGTCCCCGACGACGCCGCCACCCAGAGTCACCACCGCGCCCGTGCGGTCGAACGAGGCGTCCAAGGCCTGCTCCCAGATTCGGCCGACGCTCTCAATGTTCTTGTGCTCCTCGCCGGCTTCCAGAACCACTGGCGTGACGTCCAGCCCGGCTCTCTCCAGCCGCTCGCGCGTGTCGTCGGCCCACAGTGGCGCAACGTTGCCATCGCTGACGAGCAGCACCCGCGCGCCCGGGGCCAGGTCTGCAGCCATGCCGCCGACGCGCGCGCGCACCCCACGCCCGACCAGCACGCGGTAGGTGCGCGCACCGAGGGGCACCGCGATCGGGTCGAGCTCGGCCACCTCGAGGGCCTCCCTCGCGATCTCCGCCGGTGCACGTCCGCCCGTGGAGATCCGCGCGTGGCACTCGGCGTAGGCATCGGCTCGTGCCTCCAGGATCGCGCGCAAAGATTCTCCGGGGTCGCCCCCACTCAGAAGTGGCCGCCCTTGGCCCTCCCCCACGCGTTGCGCGAGCTCCTCCACGGGCGCGTGCAGGGTCACCAGGGTGCCCGACCACAGCAAGCGGTGGCGCAGGCGCTGTTGCGTGACGGTGCCGCCGCCGAGTGCGAAGATGCCATCGGGCCTACTCTCGAGCAGCTCGGCCATGGTGTCCGCCTCGAGGCGCCGAAAGGCGGCCTCCCCGGACCGCTCGAAGAGGGCCTGCACCGTGCCCCCAGTGCGCGCTTCGATCTCCGCGTCCAGGTCGATGCTCGGCAGCCCTGACAACGCCGCGAGCTCTGCCGCCACGGTGGACTTCCCACTACCCATCGGCCCGGAGAGAAAGATTCGCACGCGTTCACCCTGGCCAGCGGTAGCTCGTAGGGCTGGCTGCGCGGGAGTGTAGCCCTCCTTTGCCCGGATGCAATCGCCGCCCAAACGCAGACGGGACCGGGCAATCCTGCCCGATCCCGTCGCCTAGAGCGCATCTAGCGGTCTGCGCGCGCTCAGCGGTTGAGGGCTTCGCTGCGATTGACGATGCGCGGCGTCAGGAAGATCAGCAGCTCGTTGCGGCCGTCACGGCTGTTCGAGTGGCTGAACAGGATGCCGATGATCGGGATCTCGCCGAAGAACGGCACGCGCTGGATGCCCTCACCCGTGTTGCGCGTGTAGATGCCACCGATGACCGCGGTGTGGCCGTCCTGCACCAGGAGCTCCGTGTTCGCCGTGCGCTTGAGGATGGTGGGATCGCCGCGCGCGCTCGTCTGATTGAAGTCGGGCTCGTCGCGCGTGATGCGGACCTTCATGGAGACCGCGCCGTCGCTCGTCACGTGGGGGGTGACGTTGAGGCTCAGCTTGGCCTCCTGGAAGGCGGTCTGGACGCCCTGGGCCGAGACCTGGGAGTACGGAATCGAGGTGCCCTGCTCGATCGTCGCGGCCGAGTTGTCCAGCGTGAGGATGCGCGGGGAGCTGATGATGCGCACGTGACCCGTGGTCTCGAACGCCGACAGACGCACCGCCAGGTTGAAGTTGCCCGCGAGGCTACCGAGCGACAGACCGAGGGCACCACCCTGACCGGTACCGGCCGGCGCGGGGAAGTTGATGACGAAGTTGGGATTGACCGCGGTACCGAAGGGCGAGAGCCCCGCCGTGGGCGTCTGGCCGTCGGTGGCGCCACCCGCGACCGTCAGGTCGTGCGGGAAGGTCAGCCCGGTGGGATTGCCCGTGGCGGAGCTCATGACCATGCTGCCGCCCCACTGAATGCCCACGTCGTGGGTGAAGGCGGTCGTGGCCTCGACGATGCGGGCCTCGATCAGCACCTGTGGCGTCTGGCTATCCAGGCTCCGCACGAGCTCCTCGGCGTCGTCGAGATTCTCGGCGACGTCGCGTACGACCAGGATATTCGTCCGGGTGTCTACCGAGGCCTTGCCGCGCTCGGAGAGCAGCTCGCCGACGCGCTGGCGCATCTGGCCGGCCTCCGCGTAGCTCACGGGGATGAGCCGGGTCTCGAGCGGCGCAAGCTCCATCTTTTGCTTCTGGCGCGCGATCGCCATCTCGCGCTCTGCCTGCAGCACGCTTTGAGGCGCGACGCGCAGGAGGTTTCCGCGGCGCACCATGCCAAGGCCCTTGGCGGTGAGGATCACATCCAGCGCCTGGTCCCAGGGCACGCCCTTCATCTTAATGGTGACCGTGCCCTTGACGTCGTCCGCGGTGATGACGTTGACGTTGCCGATTTCCGAGAGCAGGCGCAGGATGTTGTGAATGTCGGCGTTCTTGAGGTCGAGGTCGATGCGCCGCCCCGTGTACCTGCGGCCCTTGCGCGAGCCGCCGATCTGCATGGGCACATCGCTGAGGAATGCCGCGACCTCCTCGCCGTCGATCTCCACGGCCTTCTGGCGCGCGACCGTGCGGGTGCGCTCGCTCGGAAGCTTCTTGTCGACCTTGGGCGCGAACAACCAGACGATGCGATTGCCCTCGCGAATCGCGGTGGTGCCGCCACCCGCCCCGCGGTCCACCTCGATGATCGTCCGGTCCCCGCCGTCACGGATGTCGACCGTCTTGACCGCGGCCGCCGCATCACCCTCCAGGTGCCGCGACGCCTGCTTGGAGATGCGCGCGCCCCGGAGCTCGAGCCGCGCGGGGCCCTGGCTCCCCGGCAGCA
>JAPPOT010000466.1 GCA_028817855.1 Myxococcales bacterium | reverse complement strand
CCCTTCCCGCGGGGTCGTCGTCGCTGCGCTCCTCCTCCGGGTGCTGTCAGGGAGGTGGATGCCACATGTCCCTGCGTCGGGCCCGGGGGCCCGACCTACTTCGCCGAGGGAGCGGTTCATGTCACCGGCGGCCTCAGGTGAGCGTCGGCGCAAGCGCTGCTGAACGGGACGTGGATGTGCCTGGCGGGGCCGAGCGCGTCACCGGCGAGGCGACGGTCTCCCGGGCACGCGACGGATCGATGTTGATGAGGCCCCAGGACCAGTCGGGGCGCTGTTCCGAGTGGCGACCCGATGCGCGGGGGCTGGGGCTGCAGGCCCCAGTGGAGGAGCGCCTTGGCGCGACGGAGCCTGCGGCGATCGCGGCAGCTCTGAGCACACCGGGCGCGCGGCGTCACGCGCGCCGCGGACCTGTCTGCCCTGAGGCGATCAGGCGCGCCAGATACCTGTCACGCGGCACCACCGCTCCGAGAAGGGCCTCCCTCACCCGCCCTAAGAGCCCTGACACCGTGCTCACAGCGATCGGGGCGGCCGGCAGCTCTGCACCTGGACTGACGGGAAGGGCGCCGACTACGGCTCGGTGCCGACCGGCGTGGGCTCTGCATCGCCGGGGTCGACGGCCTCTGCATCCTCGGCCCCGGCGGGTTCGACCGCGGCGGGGGGCGACGCGGCGACTGCCGCCTGCGCGTCCTTCGCCAGCTCGGAGTAGATGACGAAGAACTTCTGCAGCTCCTTCACGTCGTCGTCCGAGAGCTTCACCTCGAGCTGCCGCAGGCGCGCACCGCGAAGCTGGGATACTTCTTCGTCAGAGGCTCGAAGGTCTGAAAGGCGCGCTGCCCGCGGACCCTACCCTTGCCCCCATCGCGCTGCGCCTCGACGTCGGTCCCGGCCGTGGGCACGTCGTTGACCAGCACCTCGATGCGATCGCAGCCGCGTGGCACATCTCGCGCGAGCGCGGTGAGCTCCACCATGACGGCGCCCATCCCGCGCGGCAGGGGCACCCATCAGCCGGACGGTGGTCCCGCTCCGTGGTTTGAAGCGACCCCAGACCGAGTGGACATCCTTGGCCTCGTCGTACTTGCGCTCGACCTTCGCCTGGGTGTTCTGCTCGAGCGTCCGCGCGCGAGCACGGTTGAGCAAGCTCTGCCCGCGCGGTGCGCGCGCGCTCGCCTCGCGCACGCAGACGGAGGTGCCAAAGCCGCCGGCATTGTCGGTGGCGCAGGTGTAGGTCGCCTGCTCGCCACAACCGCTCGCGACGTAGCTACTGCCGGCGACGGAGCGCACGCGGACGGGACCGTCGCAGCTGTAGTCCGCCTGGCAACGACTCGCCACCACGCCGCTGTGCACAACCGACAAACGAGAGCGAGAGCAACGCCACGCCGACCCCGAGCCCCAAATGCGCGCGATACACGCGCCGACGATAGCACGTCGCACCGCGGGTGCCTCACGAGCCACGGCGCGCGCGCACGGCGGCGAAGAAGTCGCTGAGCTGCTTGGAGCACGCTTCGCCCAGGACGCCGGCTTCGACCTCGAAGCGGTGGTTGAGCCTGGGGTCCTGGCCGATCTCGAAGAGCGTGCGGACAGCGCCGGCCTTGGGGTCGTCGCAGCCGTAGACCAGGCGGGGCACGCGGGCGTTGACGAGGGCGCCGGCGCACATGGGACAGGGCTCGAGCGTCACGTAGCAGGTCACCCCGATCAGCCGCCAGCTCCGCAGCCGCGCCGCAGCCGCACGCATCGCGATCAGCTCGGCGTGCGCGCTCGGGTCCTGGGCCCGTTCACGCAGGTTACGCCCACGCGCAATGATCTCCCCATCACGAACCATCACGCACCCCACCGGCACCTCGCCGGCGGCAGCAGCACGCTCCGCCTCGGCCATCGCCTCCGCCATGAACCGCTCGTCCTCAGTGCTCAACGAAGACCCTCACCGTGAACATTATAGGTCGGCCCTCCCGGCCTCGATGCAACGACAGGGCCCACCCAAATTCCCGCGCAGGTTCCGGCGCGACCAGAACCCACCGAGGACCGCGCTGCGCTTCACCTGAGGCCGCCGGTGACATGAACCGCTCCCTCGGCGAAGTAGGTCGGGCCCCCGGGCCCGACGCAGGGACATGTGGCATCCACCTCCCTGACAGCACCCGGAGGAGGAGCGCAGCGACGACGACCCCGCGGGAAGGGGGGCCCCGGCCGGCTTTGCCGGACGGGGGGAAG
>JAPPOT010000923.1 GCA_028817855.1 Myxococcales bacterium | reverse complement strand
CGGCGGCGCCTTCGTCCGCCGCCCCGAACAGGCAGGCGGTGACGCCGTCGCAATCCGCTGCGTCACTCACGCAGCTCTTGAGGTCGGCCGGAGCCGAATCGAACATGCCGCAGTCGATCGACACGCTGGGGTCGTCCATGCAGACCATTTCGGCGTGGGCGCAGGCGTCGCCGCCGTCGCCGCCGTCGGAATCGTCGCCGCAAGCCACCGCCAGCAGGGCCGCCATCCCCACCATCCCCATCCAAGCCATACGCTGAATCATTCTCGCTCTCCTTGTGTGCAGCCGGCAGCGCACCACGCCCCCCGGGTAGCAGTCCGAGTGGACGTGTGTCGCGCGCCGGTATTCACCGCCGGGTCACATCGACGATCATCGGCCCTCAAACCCCTCCGGAAAGACATGCTCGAAGCAGTCGAGCCACTGCTGCACGTTCTCCGGGTCCTGCTGCAGCGTGTCGCCGACCCAGTCGAGCAACGCCCAGCGACCCCGAAATCTGACGCGCTCGGGGAGGCCTGCGTCGACTGGAAGGGTGTAGTGGTCGATGAGCGACTGCAGAAAGGTTTCGCCGCAGCGCACCCAGAGGCAGACGAAGTCCGAGGCGGGATCGCCGATCGACGCGTCCGCCCAGTCGATCACGGCGCTCACCTCGTGGGTGGAGTCGTCGAGCAGGATGTGCCCCGTGTCCAGGTCGTCGTGAATCAGCACGCGCTGCGCCGTTTCCTCGACAGACACCTCGGCACGCTCCACGAAGCCCGCGTACCGCGCTGCGCGCTCGGGACCGAAGGCGCGATCGATCGCCTCCCGCTGCTCGCGCACCGTGGTCATCCGGTCGGCCAGCTCCTCGGCCTGCGATGCGCTGTCGCTGCCGCCCACGCCCCAGGCTCGCGCTTGCTCGACCGGCACCGCATGCAGCGTGCTCAGCAGCCCACCGAGCTTCGCCGCGTTCTCGTCGGTCGCGAAACGCTTCAAAGGGACCTCGTTGGCGAAGACGCCATCGAGCTTGCGGTACCCCACGAAATCGTAGGGGAAGAGCGCGCTTGCGCGGCCCTGCAGCTCGAAGTGCGGGATCGACAGCGGGAGCTGCGCCCTCAGCCCCTCCAGCAGGCGTCGCTCGAGCGGCTGGTAGGTCGCGGCGTTCGCGCGCTTGGGCAGGCGCATCAGCCATCGCCCGTTGACCTCGTACATCTCGTTGTCCCAGCCCTCCGCCAGGTAGCGCACCTCGAAGGGCGCGAGCTGTGGGAACTGCGCCCTGAGCAGCTCGCGGACCGTGCCCGCGTCGAGCTCGCGGTCCTTCCCCCCGGGCGCGATGCCACTCATCAGACGCACATCGTGGCGGATCTCTCGCTTCCCCGCAAAGTCCAGCGCGAGAACGGGATCCGTCGGCGGTTGCAGTCACGCTCGACCGTATCTAGCGCGCATCAGAAACGTGCCTGGATCGCAGCAGCCGCGCCATGCGGGGTTGGCGCGACGCCCCAGCGCAGGCTGCGCGTGCTCGACACCTGTCGCGCGGAGCGCCGCCAGCGGCTACCCCGCCCGGGGTTTGGGACGATCTCAGGTCGTCGAGGGCGCGGCGCAACCGGCTCCGCCCTGTGCACGGCCGCGACAGCCACAGCGAGACCGACGGTCAACGCTGCGGCTGCCGCGAGCACCACCGCTTCTACCGAAGGCCCTCCCACGGACTCGAGCCCGTCGGCGCACGCGGTGCTGGGTAGCGATGCGGACGTGGCGATGGCGACGACGAGGCCGCAGATCCGGACCAAGCGATGGTTGTGCAAGGAGTCCCCCCTTCGAGACCCGGAGCACGCTAGCAAGCGCGCGCCAACCGCGCCGGTGCCAGCGGTGACGCTTCTGCGCAAAGGCGTCACCCGCGCGCACTACTTCAGCTTGTGATCCACGCTCAGTGCTCGCGCAAGGACTTGGCGACCAGCCCGACGCCACCGCCCAGCAGGACCAGGATCGCCAGCGTGTTCCACAGGCTGGTGGGGGCGAAGTAGATGCGCAGGTTGAAGAGCACGCCGCTGATGATGACCAGCACCGAGCCGACCGTGAGTGCCCAGCCGAGCCTGGACTCGCCGTTCGAGAAGAGCACGCCGACGCCGATCGCGAACGGCAGCAGCGTGATGCCCATCGTGTTGTAGCCCCACAGGTGCCAGAAGCCGCTGCTCACGTGGATCTGGTTGACCAGCAGGTAGAACCCCACCAGCGCC
>JAPPOT010000654.1 GCA_028817855.1 Myxococcales bacterium | reverse complement strand
CCCCCCCAAGGCCAGCACCACGCCAAGGATGCTAGGGGCAGCGACGCTCACCGGGGTCACCACCGCAGATGTCGCCGGCCGGGCAGTCGTCCGAGGTGGTGCAGCGAACGCGGCAATTCCCGGAACGGCAGATCCCGTCGTTGGGGTCGTCAAAGCCACAGCCGTCGTCGTGCTCGCTGCAGAAGTCCCCATGCCGCGCGACCGCGGCGCAGGTGCTCACCGCCAGGTCGCAGACGATGATGCTGTCGTCGTTGTCCAGGCTGGTCGTGGAACGTGAGCGCTGATACGGCTGGACGTCGGCACAGTTGCCGTTCGGCTGGCCGGCATCGCCGGTTTCGTCCCGCCTCCAGAGGCAGAAGTGGCCGACCGTGCGGTCGTCCCAGAGCTGCTCCACGCAATACATCCCCTCGGCACAGTGGCGGTCGGACAGACAGGGCTCGCATACACCCGCGCTGCCCGGATCTTCCTCGCTGCAGGTATTGGCCAGGCTGTCGCACACCTTGCCGCCGCAGGCCGCATCGCTGACGCCGCGACACTCCACGCACGCCCCCTCCTCGCAGGTCTCCGCCAGCTTGCGATCCCGGATCACACCCGCGCAGTCCGCATCCTGGTGGCACTGCAAACACAGCGAGCCGACACAACGGGACCAGAGCGGATCCGCGCAGTGGCTGTCCTCCTGGCACTCCACACAGCGCTGCTCGTCGAGCTTGCACACCGGCGTCGTCCCCCCGCAGTGCTCGTCCCCGGCGCACTCCACACAGAGGCCATCGGCCGAGCACACCGGATGCGTCCCCGGGCATTGCACATCGGTGGCGCACTCTCCACAAGCATGGGCCAGGGCGTCGTCGCAGTCCACGTCCTCGCCCACCGGCGCGGTCGCGGTCCAGCCCTGAAGGCACTCCCCGCAACGACTCCGTTGCTCTGCATCCACCAAGGCGAGCCCGTCTCCGTCCGCATCCCGATAGCACTCGACGGCCTCGGCGGCGGAGCAGTCGCCATCGGCTGCGGACGACGCCTCGTCGGTTGCAGCATCACGGCCGGCATCGGAGCGACCATCACTTCCGCCGTCCATCCTGGAAGGCTTCGACTCGCTGGCGGAAACCGCGGCATCCGACGCGCCTTCGGCGCGCGCGTCCTCACAGGCCTCGCCGCGCTTGCAGCCACTCTTGACACAGCCAACCGCGCAGATGGTACAGGCCACGAGAACCGCAAGTAGCGCCAGTGCTCTCAGCGGAAGTGCCGCGAGTCGGTAGTGGTGCCGCACGTAAAGAATCTCCCCCGACGCGTCTCCCGCAAAGGGACCGAGCAGTCGCCCCATAACGCGACCTCTCATCCGCCCGGCATCCCAATCTACTCAGGGCCGCCGCAGTACCCGGATCCACACACAAACCCAGGGCACTCGAGCGTACTCCCGCAGGCGTAGGTACAGAGGTTCGCCCCTAGGTTCACTGTGCGACACAGACCGCCGTCGCCGGCGCACTCCTGGTCCACTCCACCCGGGCATGAGTCACCTGCAACGAGCGCGCGGACTGCCTCGCACGAGACATCAGCCTCATTGATCCCACAGTATTCCTCAGCATCTGCCCCGGACACGCTCTGGCGCACGATGGGCGTCGCGAGATAGGGAGCCGAGCATCCCTGCGCCCCAATGCGCAGGCAATACGCACTCTCTCGCTGCGCGCCGTCGAACTCCATGGGGACGCACCTGTGCAGAGCAACGCACTCACTATCTGCGATACACCCCTCACAAATGCTCTTGTCAGCCTTCAAACGGTCCGGGCTACAGACCTTGGTCGCCGGGACGCAGACTCTCTCCTCGCACGCAGTCTCATTCTGAACCGTGCACTCCCAGCACTCGCCGTCATCGCAGACCTCCGCGCCCTTGCCGTCCCGCTGCACGCCCTCGCACTGCGCGTCCGCATCGCACGCGACGCAGTTGCCGCTGTCGCACTGGGCCTTGGTGGGGTCGGTGCAGTCTCCGTGGGAGGTGCACTCGGCGATGCAGGTCTTCGTCGCGTCGTCGCAGAGCGGGGTGCCGGCCGCGGCGCTGCAGTCGTCGTCGTCGCGGCATTGCTCGCAGCTGTTGGCGATGCAGAAGTCGGCGGTCTCCGCCGTGCAGTGACCGTCGTTCAGGCACTCGACGCACTCGTTGTCTTCGCTGCAACGCTGGCGGGCGCCCACCAGGCAGTGCTCGTCGCCAGTGCACGC
>JAPPOT010000027.1 GCA_028817855.1 Myxococcales bacterium | reverse complement strand
CCCCACGGCCGGGTTCGTCTACGGCACCAGCGGCATCCGCCAGGCCTTCCACACTGGACGCGGCCGCGTCGTAATGCGCGCGCGCGCCGAGTTCGAGCCGATCCGCGGAAAGAGCGACCGTGAGCAGATCGTGATCACCGAGCTGCCGTACATGGTGAACAAGGCGGAGCTGATCAAGAAGATCGCTTCGCTGGTGCGCGAGAAGCGCATCGAGGGCATCAGCGACCTGCGCGACGAGTCGGACCGCGACGGCATGCGCATGGTGATCGAGCTCAAGCGCGATGCCGCCGGGCAGATCGTGCTGAACTCGCTCTACCAGCAGACCCAGCTCCAGAGCACCTTCGGCGTCAACCAGCTCGCGATCGTGGCGGGCCAGCCGAAGCTGCTCACCCTCAAGGAGGCGCTCGAGCACTTCATCGCCCACCGCCGCGATGTCGTCACCCGTCGCACCCGCTACGAGCTTCGTCAGGCGGAAGCCCAGCGCGAGATCATCGAGGGTCTCGGCATGGCGGTCACCGAGGTGGACCTGGTGGTCAACACCATCCGCCAGTCGAAGGACCCGGAGGAGGCACGCAACGCGCTGATGGCTCTGCGCCTCGCCGGGCTCGAGGAGTTCGTGCGTCGCGCCGGGCGGCCGGACTCGGAGATCGACGCAGCGAAGGCGCGCGGCGACTACTACCTCTCGGAGCGCCAGGCCCGCGCGATCCTCGACATGCGCCTCGCGCGGCTCACCGGGCTCGAGCGCGAGAAGCTGGCCGGCGAGTACGGTGAGCTGTGCGACGAGATCGCGCGCCTGCGCGCCATCCTCGAGAGCGAGGAGGAGCTCAAGCGCGTCATCATCGAGGAGCTGGACGACGTCAAGGAGCGCTACGGCGACGACCGGCGCACCGAGATCGTCCAGGCCGAGGGTGACATCAGCATCGAGGACCTGGTCGCCGACGAGGACGTCGTCGTCACCGTCAGCCACGCGGGGTACATCAAGCGCGTCCCGGCGACCGAGTACCGGGCCCAGGGGCGCGGAGGGCGGGGCAAGCGGGCGATGGAGACGCGCGACGAGGACTTCGTCGAGCAGATCTTCGTGGCCAACAACCACGCCCACATCCTGTACCTGAGCGACCGCGGGATCGCGTACCTGAAGAAGGTCTACGAGATACCCGAGGCCTCGCGCTCTGCGCGGGGCAGGGCGGTCGTAAACTTCGTCGGGATGGAGCCCGGGGACCGGGTGGCCTCGATCGTCCCGATCAAGGAGTTCCGCGAGGGCGACGACCTGATCACTTGCACCCGCAACGGCACGGTCAAGCGCACCTCGCTGGCCGCCTATTCGAACATCCGCACGACCGGCATCATCGGCGTCGCGCTCGCGCCCGAGGACCAGCTGCTCGCGGCGCGCGTGTGCAACGAGGACCAGGAGATCCTGATCGGCACCGCGCGCGGCATGTCGATCCGCTTCAAAGCCTCGGACGTCCGGCGCATGGGGCGCGACGCGCGCGGAGTGCGTGGCATCGACCTGCGCCAGGGCGACCACGTGATCGGCATGGACGTGATCCAGGACGACGAGCATCAGGTGCTGTGCGTGAGTGAGAACGGCTACGGCAAGCGCACCCCGGTGGCCGACTGGCGCACCCAGGGGCGCGGCGGCATCGGCATCATCGCGATGGATGCCTCCGAGCGAAACGGCAGTGTCGTGAACCTGAGCCTGGTGACCGAGGACGATCAGCTGATGGCCATCACCGACGGCGGCCAGCTGATCCGCACGAGCCTCGCCGAGGTGCGCGTGGCGGGTCGCAACACCCAGGGCGTGCGCGTCATCCGCCTATCCGCGGGCGAGCGCGTGGTCGACGTGGGGTTGATCGCCGAGAGCGACGAGGATGAAGACGAGGAGGAGAGCGGCGAGTCGCTCTCCGAGTCGTCCGACGGCGAGGTCAGCTCCAGCGCCGAGGGCGGCGGTGACGCGGGCGGCGAGGGCGACGAAGGGGGCGGCGCGGCCTGAGCAGGGCGGCGCCCTTCGAGCGCTCCGAGCGCTACCTCGCGCAGCTGAGGGCGGAGTTCCCCGCCTTCCGCCTGGTGCAAAAGCGTGACGACCCGCTCTCGAAGCTGATCTCCGTCGTCCTGCGGGTGGTCACCTTCGGCGGTCAGAGTCACTACATGACCTCGTACGTGACGACCCTCGGACAGGGCGTCTACGTGCCGACCTCTTGGGAGCGCATGGGCGACGCGGAGCGCTACATCGTGTTGCGCCACGAGGCGGTGCACCTGAGGCAGTTTCGGCGACTGGGCTGGGTCGGCATGGCGTTGCTCTACACGCTCCCGTTCCTGCCGCTCGGCCTGGCCTACGGGCGAGCTCGGCTCGAGTGGGAGGCCTTCGCCGAGACCCTGCGCGCGACGGCAGAGGTGCATGGCTTCGCCGCGGCGGCGCGCCCGGAGCTTCACGCGCGCATCACGCGCCAGTTCACGTCGGGCGCCTACGGCTTCATGTGGCCGTTCCCGCACGTGATTCGAAGATGGATCGCCCGGGAGCTGAGCGCGATGGAGAGGGGCCTCGAGAGCCCTCCGGGGTGACCGCGTCGGTTGCCCGCCAGCGCGTTCTGAACGAAGATGGCGCGACCGCGGGGCCCGCAGGGCTGCCCGCCGCAGTATCAAGCACATGGCAAGTCCCGTCCTCGGCATCGACCTCGGCACGACCAACTCGGTCGTCGCGGTCTGTGACGGGGGGCAGCCGCGCGTGCTGGCCGGCGCGGACGGCGAGGCGGTCCTGCCCTCGGTCGTGTCCTTTCACCCCTCCGGACAGGTGCTCACCGGCAACGCCGCCCGCGACCGGCGGATGGTCGACGCGGCCCACACCATCTTCTCCGTCAAGCGCCTGATCGGGCGACCCTTTCGCAGCGTCGAGGTGCAGCGTGGCGCCGAGCGGCTGCCCTTTCACATGTCCGAGAGCCCGACCGGGGGGGTGATGGTCTCCGCCCGCGGTGAGTCCTACACCCTGCCCGAGGTGAGCGCGCTGGTGCTGCGGCGCCTGCGCAGCATGGCAGAGCTGGCTCTGGGCCAAAGTTGCGTCAACGCCGTGGTGACGGTGCCCGCCAACTTCAACGAGCTGCAGCGCACGGCCACGCGCGACGCCGGGCGCATCGCCGGCCTCAACGTGCTGCGTATCCTCAACGAGCCGACCGCGGCGGCCCTGGCCTACGGCTACGGCTCGCACATTCAGCAGCGGGTCGCCGTCTACGACCTGGGCGGAGGCACCTTCGACATCTCGATCCTCGACCTCTCGGGTGATGTCATCGAGGTGATCTCGAGCGCGGGTGACAGCTACCTCGGTGGCGACGACGTGGATCGCGTGATCGCCGACAAGATGGTCGGCCACTTCCTGCAGGCCGAGCAGATCGACCTGAGCACCGACACCCAGGCCTACGAGCGGCTTCGCATGGCTGCCGAGTGGCTCAAGTGTGAGCTCTCTCGCCGCGAGCACGCGGTCGTGCGCATCGAGGACGTCGCTTACGCGCGGGACGGCAGCGCGGTGGACCTGGAGTTCCAGATGAGCCGTGAAGAGCTCGACCAGGTGACCTTCCCGCTGGTCGGGCGCACCTTCGACATCTGCGAGCACGCGCTGCGCAACGCGGGGCTGCGCCCGACACAGCTAGACAACGTGATCCTGGTCGGTGGCCAGACGCGCTCGCCCAAGGTGCGCGAGCTGGTCTCGGAGTACTTCGGGCGCGAGCCCTTGACCGACGTGGATCCGAGCTTTGTGGTCGCCGAGGGGGCCGCGGTGCAGGGGCACGTGCTCGGCGGCGGAGCCTTCGTCGGGCGCGCCGCGCCCACGAGCCGCCCGGCGCCACCGGAGTCCGCACGCCCGCCCGCGGGCCGCAGTCCGCTCGACGACGTGCCCACGCGCGTCGCGCCGCCGCCACCCCGCGTCCCGACCGAGGCCCAGAGCTTCGACGACGAGCCGACCAAGGTCGCGACGCGCACCGAGCCCGGGCGTCCACCGCCGCCGTCGGCGCGCCCGCCCCTCCACGACGTGCGCGGCAAACCGGTCGGTGCCGTGACGCTGCGCTCGATGAGCTCGGGACCGCCCGTGCGCCCACGTCGACCAACGGTCCCCCCACCGGTGCCGCCCGACGCCCAGCGCTCTGCGCGTCCGGCGCCCGTCGCGCCGCCGCCGGCCGGCGCGACGCAGCCTCCGCCGCGTGCCGACGTGTCCGTGACCCCCTTCCCGATGGCGTCCGCCGAGCCGCCGTCCGAGATCGATGTTCCGATCTCCACGGCGCCGCCCGCGCGCGAATCCTCGCTGCCGCCGGAGCGCTCCCTGCCGCCCTCGTCCACCTCGCCCCAGCCGGGGCCGAGGCCCGAGCCGAAGCCCAAGCCGAGGCCCAAGTCCGAGCCCGAGCCACAGCCCGTCTCGGAGCCTCCGTTGCGCGTGGAGACCCTGGCCGAGGTCGCTGACGGACCGGTGACCGCGCCCAAGTCGCAGCCCCCGCCGGCCGTGACCGTGCCCCCGGCCACGCCGCGCAAGGTGCCACTGCTGCTCGACGTGACGCCGCGTTCGCTCGCGATCGAGACCACCGGCGGTTTCTGCGAGCAGATCATCGAGCAGAACGCGCCCATTCCGACGGAGCAGACTCGGCGCTTCTCCACCAGCCAGGACAAGCAGACCGAGGTGCGTGTGCGCGTGCTGCAGGGTGAGGACCGGCGGGTGGAGGACAATCAAGAGCTGGGGCACGTACGCCTCACGCGCTTGCGCCCGGCGACCCGCGGCGAGGTGAAGATCGACGTGACCTTCATGATCGACGCCGACGGCACGCTCGACGTGAGGGCCCGCGACGAGGCCACCGGCAAGGCGCAGCAGACGCGCATCGATCTGGTGGGCGCACTGAGCGACAAGGAGGTCGCGCGCATGCGCGAGCGCCTCTCGCGCATGGGGTCGGACTGATGGCGCGTCGCAAGCTCGACGAGATGAGCTACTACGAGGTGCTTGGCGTGGCGCCGGAGTCGAGCATCGACGCCATCAAGCACGCCTTCCACAGCTTCGCGCGCAAGTACCATCCGGACCGTCATCACGACGAGCCGGAGCTGCACAGCAAGAGCGTGCGCATCTATCGGCGCGGTACCGAGGCCTACCGCGTGTTGCTCAATCCCGAGGCGCGACGGCTCTACGATCAGGGCCTCGCCGAGGGACGGGTGCGTTTCGACCCATCCCTCGTGCGCCAGAGCCTGCGCCCCGGCGCGCCCTCCCAGCGCCCCCAGGCCCACTCGGCGCGTACGCGCCCGCTGCTGCTCAAGGCGGAGCAGGCGCTCAAGAAGGGCGATTACGCGCAGGCGGAGCTCCACCTGCGCATCGCGGTCGGCCACGAGCCGGACAACGCCGAGCTCGCCGAGAAGCTCGAAGAGGTGCGCCGCGCGGCTCGCGGAGGCTGAGCTCCGCGCGCCGCGTGAGAAAAGGGGCACCTCGGGGGCCGCGTGCTATGGTGGCCGCCATGGCGAGGAAGGCCACGGTCGAGCGCAAGACCCGGGAGACCGAGATCCGCGTGGAGCTGGACCTGGACGGCAGCGGACAATACCGCATCGACACCCCGCTGCCCTTCCTGAGCCACATGCTCGACCAGCTCGGTCGCCACGGCATGCTGGACTTGACCGTGGTCGCCAGCGGCGACACCGAGATCGATGGCCACCACACCACGGAAGATCTCGGCATCACCCTCGGCCAGGCGGTGGCCCAGGCGCTGGGCGACCGCTCCGGCATCCGCCGCTACGGCTCGGCCACCCTGCCGATGGACGAGGCCTGCGTGACCTGCGCGATGGACCTGTCGGGTCGTCCCTACTTCGTCTGGCGTGTGCCGATGCCGAAGGCCAAGGTGGGCGAGTTCGACACCGAGCTGGCGGAGGTCTTCTTCGAGGGTTTCGCCCGCGGCTCGGGGGCCAACCTGCACATGCACATGCTCGAAGGCGACGTGCTGCACCACATCATCGAGATCAGCTTCAAGGCCTTTGCCCGGGCGCTACGGGAGGCCGTGGAGCTCGACCCCCGTGGTAGCGGCGTGCCTTCGACCAAGGGCACGTTGACCGAGTAGAGCTCATCTCACAGATGGTCCGGAGGAATTTCGGAGCGCGATGAGGGTCGGGCGGCGGGTCGGCGAACCGAGGCAATGCCGCAGTATTGTCGAGCGCGAGGCGACGCGGCGAGCGTTCTCATCCCGCCCGGAAGGCGCCGACAGCATCTATGAGATGAGCTCTTGGCTCCGCTCCGTGGGCATCAGGCGTGATCCGCCGCGCCCGCGTCGGGCGCTGCACGTGTCAAATGTGTGCAGAAGCGCGGCCTTTCCGCGATACTCCGTGCAGCCGAGATGAGCTCCCAACCCGGCATCAGCCTCGAGCAGTTGGTGTCCGCGCTTCAGCGCAAGAGTATCCCACTGCCCTTCGAGATGGGGACCTTCCTCGTCCTGGAGGCCTGCGAGCGCGTGTTGCAGGCGCCGGCCAGGGTGACCGCAACGAGCGTCTGGCTCTCGCCCGAGGGGGAGGTTGCGGTGGCCGACGCCCCGGCGGACTCGCCCGATGAAGCGTGCCGCTCGCTCGTCGTGCTCCTCGGCGAGCTGCTCGTGCGCTCGGCCCCCGGCGTGCCGCAGATGCTGCTCACATTGGTCGAGCAAGGGCCGAGCGATGGCGAGTGGTCGCTGACGCGACTGCGCGATGATCTGGAGGCGTCGCTCGTTCCTCTCAACCGCGCGGCGACGCGCCGCGTGCTCGGTAGGCTTCTGCGCGAGGTTCACCGCGAGGGTGGCGATCGGGGAGGTGCCGGCGAGCTGGACCGGGGCGCGCTGGACAACGAGCTCGACGCGCTTCTCGGCGTCGAGCCGGGCATGGATCCGCTTCCTCCGCCTCCCCGGCCGGAGCCCGAGCCGCGACGGGAGCCGGAGGACGATGGGGGCCACGACGCGTTCGAGCAGATGCCGACACGCCCGATGCAAAGGCCCGAGCTCGAGCCCGCCCCCGTGCCGCGCATCGCGGAGGGGCTGGACGACTTCGAGCGCGTCTCCGAGGGGCACGGCCGGGGTGGCACCTGGATCGGCGTGCTGCTGGTTGCAGTGGCCGCGGCGCTGGTGGCTGCCTACCTGATGCTCGGTCGCGATCAGAGCCGCGCTGCCCTCGGCATGGAGCCAGCGCCCAGGGCTGCCGAGGAGCCCGCGCCGGCCGCCGAGCCGCAGCCGGAGCTGCCGCCCGCGCCGACCCATGGCCGTCTCGAGGTCAGCAGCTCACCGGCCCACGCGCAGGTGCTCATGCTCGTGGGCAAGGGACCGGTGGAGGCGAAGGGCCTCCCGCTCGGAGTCGCCTCGGAATTCGTCGCGCTTGCGGATGGGCACGCTCCGGCCCGCGCGGTCGTCCCGCCGGATGCCGCCTGGGACAGCGCGAGCGGTGCGGCTCGCTACGAGCTGGCGATGCAGCTCAGTCCGCTCGACATGAGCAAGAAGCGCTCCGCCGCGAGGGCGTCCGAGCTCGGTGCGACGCGACTGCCGAGGCAGCTCGGCGCGCCCTCGGGTGGCCTTGGCAGCGTGCGCGTGGTCACCTCGCCGCCGGGCGCCAGCGTCTACCAGCTGGTGGGCTTCACGCCCGACGTGCGGATCGAGAACCTGCCGCTCGAGCAGCCGGTCGAGCTGGTGGTCTACCTGGGCGGCCACGAGCTCAACCGCCTGACGGTCACACGCGACGACTATCAGCTCCAGGACGGTCTGCAGCTCGCACAGCTCGACGTCGAGCTCAAGCCCCGCTGAGCCGATCGAACGCACGTTGCGAGGGTGCGGTGCCCGCCGGCGCTAGCTGCGAGCCTGCTGCACGACTTCCTCGACCTCCGAGCGGATCTGATCGAGGTGACTCGGGGTGCTGGCCTCGAAGCGCAGCACCAGCGCGGGCTGGGTGTTGGAGGCGCGCACCAGGCCCCAACCGCCGTCGAAGCGGATGCGGGCGCCGTCCACGTCGAGCACGTCGTGGCTGTGGCGGTAGTGGTCGAGCACCCTCGAGACCACACCGAACTTCACCTCGTCCTCGCAGTCGACGCGGATCTCGGGCGTCGCGTGCGTCGTGGGCACGTCGGCCAGCAGCTCGGAGAGCGTCCGGTCGGTGTTCGAGAGGATCTCGAGCACCCGAAGGGATGCATAGACCGCGTCGTCGTAGCCGTAGTAGCGGTCGGCAAAGAACAGGTGGCCACTCATCTCGCCTGCCAGCAGCGCGTCCTCCTCCTTCATCTTCTTCTTGATCAAGGAATGCCCCGTCTTCCACACGATCGGGCGGCCGCCGCGGCTCTCGATGTCGTCGTAGAGCGTCTGCGAGCACTTCACCTCGCCCAGGATCGCCGCCCCCGGGTGGCGGTCGAGGATCTGGCGCGACAGCAGGATCATCAGCCGGTCGCCCCAGATGATCTCCCCCTTCTCGTCCACCAGTCCCAGGCGGTCGGCGTCGCCGTCGTAGGCGATGCCGACCTCGAGCCCGTCGCCGGTGACGCGCTCCACCAGCTCCCGCATGTTCTCGGGCATCGAGGGATCGGGGTGGTGATTCGGGAAGTGGCCGTCCATCTCGCAGTAGAGCGCCGTCGGCGACAGGGCGACAGCGTCCATCGCCGCGAGCGCGGTCGGCCCGCCGGCGCCGTTGCCGGCGTCGACCGCGAAGCGCAGGTCGGTGCGCCCGAGCCGCAGGTTGCCGCGCATGTAGCCGCAATAGGCGGGCAGCGGGTCGTAGCTCTCCACGGAGCCGCCGCCAGGTAGATCGAAGTCGCGCTCGTCGATCAGCGTGCGCAGCGCGCGGATGTCGTCGCCCGAGAGGGTCTGCTGACCGCTCATCATCTTGAAGCCGTTGTCCTCCGGTGGGTTGTGGCTGCCCGTGATCTGGACGCCGCCCTCCAGCTCGGCGTGGAAGACCGCGTAGTACATCATCGGCGTCGGCCCCACGCCGATGTCGAGGATCTTCGCGCCGGCCTCACGCAGGCCCGCGCTCAGGGCTTCGTGCAGCCGATCGGAGCTGGTGCGGCAGTCGCGGCCGACGGCGATGCGGCGCTGTCCGCGCCGCGCCAGGAACGTCCCGAGGGCGCGCCCGAGGTCGCGCGTGAAGTCGCTGTCCAGGTCCCGGTCCGCGATCCCGCGGATGTCGTACTCGCGAAAGACGAGGGGATTCATTCGTCGCTCCTACAAGGTATGAAAATCGCGATCAGAGGTGTTCCAGTCGATCGTCTTCGCGCAGGGCGTCCACGACCTTCCGCACGTCCTGCGCGCGGCTCCGCGGCATCACCAGCAGCGCGTCCGGCGTGTCGACCACCACGAGGTCCTCGACACCCACCAGCGCCACGAGTTTGCCCTCGGGGGCGCTGACGTAGCAGCCCCGGGAGTCGATTGGCAATGCCTCCGCGCCCGCGCTGGCGTTGCCGTCGCCGTCCTTGGCGGCGAGCGCCCAGGCGGCCGACCAGCTGCCGATGTCGTCCCAGCCGAAGGCGCCCGGCAAGACCAGGATATCCTCGGCCCTTTCCATCACGCCGTAGTCGATCGAGACCTTCGGGAGTTGCCCGTAGCGCCCCTCGACGAAGGCGAGCTCCCGATCGGTTGCGGCGGCGCGATCGCAGTCGGCCACGAATTCGCCCAGCTCCGGCATGTGGCGGGCGATCTCCGCGAGGATCACGTCGGCCCGAAAGAAGAACATGCCGCTATTCCAGAGGTGGTGGCCGGAGGCGACGTAGCGGTCCGCGGTGGCCTGATCGGGCTTCTCCTCGAAGCGGCGCACCCGGTGTACGTCGGGCACGCCGACGTCGACCGCATCACCCACGTCGACGTAGCCATAGCCAGTCTCGGGCCGGCTGGGCTCGATTCCCACGGTGACGATCGAGCCCGCGGCCGCCGCATCGAGCGCGCGCCCGAGCACGGCAGCGAAGGCGTCCTCGTCGCCGATGTGCGGGTCCGCGGGCAGCACCGCGATCAGCCCCTGGGGAGCGCGCCGTCGCACGTGCGCGGCCGCCCACGCGATGCACGGCGCGGTGTTGCGTCCGGCGGGCTCGAGCAGGATGTTCGCCTGTGGCAGGTCGGGCAGCTGCTCGCGGGTCGCGTCGCCATGACGCGCCGAGGTCACGACCAGCACCTGGTCTCGCCCGACCGCGCGCGCTGCGCGCGCGACCGTCGCCTGCAGCAGCGTCTCCGCGTCGCTGCCCAGCGCGAGGAACTGCTTCGGCCGCGCGGCGCGCGACGCCGGCCAAAACCGCGTGCCGGATCCACCAGCCATCACGATCGCGAACCGATCCGTCATCCCTCAGGTTCCCAGCGCATGGCCCAGCAACACGGCGGCGCCCAGTGGTACCAGGTACCACGCAAAAAGCCAGAAGTGTCCGCTCGTGAGCAGGCCCCGCAGCCAGCGCAGTGCGAGGTAACCCGACATGAACGTCACCAGCGCAGCGAGCCACGCGGTGCTGTCCAGCCCGGCGAGCGCACCGGGCTTTCCGAGCTCCAGCAAGGTGGCGCCGGCGATCACCGGCATCGACACCAGGAACGAGAAGCGAAAGGCCGCCGGGGCGCTCAAGCCGAGCATCAGGCCGCAGGCGATCGTGATGCCGCTGCGGCTGATGCCAGGCAGCACCGCGATGCCCTGGGCGATCCCGACCAGGAGCGCCGGCCCGACCGAGAGCACCTCGCGGCCCGTGGTCCGTCCGCGCGTCGAAAACACGATCGCCGCCGACGCGAGGAAGCACAGACCGACGACCAGTGGCATCCCGGACAGGGCCTCCACCCGGCTCTCGAGCAACAGCCCGATCACGGCGGTCGGCACGCAGGCCACGACCAGATCGCGCAGCAGCTGCCCCTCCTCGGTGGCGAGCAGGGCGCCCGGGCGCGTCCCGTGCCGGAGCGTCGTGCGCGTGAGCTCCAGCAGGTCCGGATAGAAGACGAGGATCGTCGCCAGCAGCGTGGCCGCGTGCAGCAGCACCGTGAGCGCCAGCGACATCTGCGGCACCTCGACCAGAAACGCGAAAGTCGCCAGGTGCCCACTGCTCGACACCGGCAAGAACTCGGTCACGCCCTGCAGCACCCCCAGCGCGATCGCCACCGCGGTGTCCGGCTCGCCCTCCATTGCGGCGCAGGCTACCTGCGGACATGCCTCTCTGCCAGCGAATCGCCGAGCTTCGGGCACCGGAACGCACAGGCAGCTGCGACGGGTGCTGAGAAC
>JAPPOT010000748.1 GCA_028817855.1 Myxococcales bacterium | reverse complement strand
TCCGGGGTGGCAATGGGTACCTGCGTCTGCTCGAGTTCGGCCCGGATGGCAGCGTCGCGGTATCGACGTATTCGCCGCACCTTGACCGCTGGCTCGACGATCCTGAACATCGTTTCGTGTTGCGGTGGCCGGCGGCGTCGGGAACATGATCGTGCTTCCTGCGGCTTTGAGGCTCTCGCTCGTCTGCCGCGGTGCATTGGCGCTGCTCTCTAGCTCCCATGTCGCGGCAGCGCCTTCGTCCCAATGCTAACCAAGGAACAGAAGCGGCTGCTGCTGTCGCACCGCAAGGCCTGGAACGACGCCCGCCTTGGCGAGAAGAGCCCTCCCAACTTGGTGGGCGAAGACCTCCAAGGCATTGACCTGCAACGCGCGGACCTGAGTCGAGCGGACATGGAAGGCGTTGTGTTCGAGGGCACTACCCTCACAGGCGCGAACTTCATCGGTGCGAGGCTGGTCAGGGCCCACCTAGTAGGCGCCAAGCTGCGTGGATCGTTGCTCCTCGTGGCGGACCTTGCTGATACAGACATGACCACCGCCAATCTCGAGGCTGCGGACTTGCGGGGTGCGAATCTCCGCGGCGCGAAAGTGCGTAATGGCATCCTCAGCGGTGCGAAGCTGTGGATGGCGGATCTTCGGGAGGCCGATCTCTCGGGCGCCACCCTCCGTGGCGTCGACTTCACAGAGGCACTGCTAGACGGCGCACAGCTCGACGGATGCGACCTCAGCCACGCGACGGTCCGCTCCATCCAAATGGAAGCAGCGAGCTGGCGGACAGTGATCATTCACGGTCAGAAGTTCGTCCGCGAGTCCGTACGGCGGGGAGAGCAAGTGCTCCCCTTCGAGGCTGCGCAGGCAAAGAAGGTCAGGAGGATCGGCCTCAGGAGGACGGAGGATCGATCCCAGGTAGCCGTTAGCGCCATCAATACGCTGCTCGCGCGCGAGCGCTACGACCAGCCGGGGGAGCTCTTCGACAAGCGCAGCACCCACCTGATGCGTCTGTGCGACGATGCAGCCCAGAGCACCCACTTGCTCTACGAGTACCTCAACTGCGTCGCAGCCGGTCTCGTCTCGCGCCCCGAGCACATGCCGGGTCAGATCTTCGACTTCGCGCCGTGGAAGAAGGGCCACATCGAGGTCGAGCGCCCGGACTTCTACTTCAGCACCAACCAGCCCGAGGTGCTTCAGCTCGAGGTCACCCCGCCGCCGCTACTCTACGCCGCCTTCCACGGCGACATGGACAAGCTCGTCTACTCCATGCAGCGCCTGGCCGAGCAGGGCGGCCGGGAGCTGCGTGCCAAGCAGCGCAAGCCGGTGCTGGGCGCGCGCGCCATCACCCGCCTGCACCCTTGGAACGAGCCGCGTACGCTGCGTGAGACCCGCGGCCAGCGCGTGCCCACCTTCCGCATCGGCACCCGGGGCATCGTCGGACAGGAGCAGCACATCGAGGCCGCCGTCGAGACCCGCACCTTCCGACAGAGCTACCGCGCGGTGCTCGACAGCTACCGCGCAGGCCAGCCCGAGCCCCCCTTTCCCTTTGGCACCTATCAGATGCGGGTCGAGCACGGTGCTGCGGTGACCGAGCCGCCGGAGCTCGGGACAGCCATCGTTACGCGCCCGGGCCTGACGCTGCGAGACGTCCAGGCGCAGCTCGAGCAGCGCGTCGACAGCGGTGAGCAGGCCGACAACTCCCACGCACGCATGCAGCTGACGGAGGACACGCGCGAGGCGCTGCGCGAGCAAGCCCAGGACATCTGCGACCACGCGGCCGGCGGCATGGACCTCGGCGGCGGCCAGCGCGCGACCGCGGTGCCTAGCGATGGGATCCCGGCGCTCTTCCTCAAGGAGGTGCCCGACGATCGCCGCGCCGCGCTGCGCAAGGACGTGGCCTTCAGCCGGGTGGAGTTTCGCAAGGCGGGCAAGCGCGTGAACGGCTTCCTGATGGTGGCCCGCGACCCCGACTACGACCGCTCCCATGCAGGCGTCTGCGAGGTCCAGCCGAACTGCTCCCTGAAGGAGGACGGCGTCCAGATCGCACCCCGGGGCGTGATCGAGGAGGCCTTCGTGGCCGACAGCCATCCGTCCGAGAAGAAGAGCCTGCTCTTCACCGGCGTCTTCGAGGAGGACCATCGCAACCAGAACGGCCTGCGCCTCTGGACCGCCTACGACCTCGACGACCCGCTCCCCCAGTGGACCACCGAGCTCTACACCAG
>JAPPOT010000882.1:34420-35357 GCA_028817855.1 Myxococcales bacterium | reverse complement strand
CCCCTGCCCGCCCGTCACTCCTGCGCCTCCGCCCAGGCGTCGTAGATCAACAGCTGCCAGAGGGGCCAGCCCAGCTCCTGCTCGCCCGACAGGTGCAGCTCCACCAGCCGCCGCACGTAGCTTGGCTCGAACAGGCCGCCCTCCCGATAGGCCGGGCGCTCCGGCAGCGCGCGCAGCTGCGCGGCGAGCGGTCCGCGCATCCAGCTCGACAACGGCACGGAGAAGCCCTGCTTCGGGTGCTCGAGCACGGCCCGCGGCAGGTGCGGCTCGATCAGATCGCGCAGGATCGCCTTGCTGCGCCCCGGCTGGTACTTGAGCGCAGTGGGCAGGGCGAAGGCGTACTCGACCACCTCGTGGTCGAGCAACGGCACCCGCGCCTCGAGCGAGTGGTCCATGCTCATCCGGTCCACCTTGGTCAGCACGTCGTCGGGCAGGTAGACGCCGAAGTCGCATGCCTGCATGCGGCCCACGTCGTCGCTGTCGCGCCACGCTCGTGGCATGACCTCGAAGAGGGCCGCGGTGGCGTCCGCGTCGATCCGCGCGCGCGCTTCGGTCGACCAGAGTTGCTCGCGCATGCTCGCGGAGAAGATCGCGCGAAAGCGGGCGTAGTGCTCCTCGGCGTCCGCCGCCGCGATGCGCTCGAGCTTGTTGCGCGTGCGGCCCTCGGCGCGCCCGACGGGCAGGCGAGCCGCCAGCGTGCGCACTGCCCGGGGCCAGGCCAGGCGCGCGGCCTCGCCCGCCAGGGTGGCGTAGCGGGCGTAGCCCGCAAACAGCTCGTCGCCGCCGTCGCCCGAGAGGCAGACGGTGACGTCCTGCCGCGCCACCTGGCAGACGTACCAGGTCGGGATCGAGGAGGGATCGCCGAAGGGCTCGTCGTGGGCCGCGATCACGCGCGGCAGCACCTCGAGCGCGTCGGGCGTGACGCGCCGCTCGTGGT
>JAPPOT010000882.1:0-34410 GCA_028817855.1 Myxococcales bacterium | reverse complement strand
CCTTCGCGATCTGGGACCGGCGATCGGGGCAGCTGCTGCTGGTGCGCGACCGGGGTCTCGTCGAAGCGCTCGTCGTCGAACCCGATCGAGAAGGTGTCGACAGGCGCGCTGCTGTGCTCCGCCATGCGCCAGACCACGGTCGAGGAGTCGATTCCGCCAGACAGAAAGGCCCCCAGGGGCACGTCGCTCATCAACCGGATGCGCACCGCCTCGTCGATGCGCGCGAGCAGCCCCGCCTGGGCCTCGGCCGGATCCGTCGGCCCGGTCCCGGGGGCGGGCAGCTGCCAGTAGCGCTCGCGCACGATCGAGCCGTCCGCGCATGACAGGCGCAGTAGCTCACCGGCGCCCAGCTTGCGTACCTGCCGGTAGACCGAGCGCGGGGCGCGGATGAAGCCGTGGGCGAAGAAGTCGTCCAGCGCCTGCAGGTCGCGCTCGCGCGAGACCCAGCCGGTGGCCAGCACCGCCTTGAGCTCGGAGCCGAAGACGAAGCCGTCGGCGGCGCGGGCGTAGTAGAGGGGCTTGATGCCGACCCGGTCGCGCACCAGCAGCAGCTGCCCCGATCGCCGGTCCCAGATCGCGAAGGCGAACATGCCGCGCAGTCGCTGCACGCAGGCCTCGCCTTCCTCGAGGTAGAGCCGCAGGATCACCTCCGTATCGCAGCGTGTCTCGAAGCGCACACCTCGCTGCTCGAGCTCCTGCCGCAGCTCCGCGTGGTTGTAGATCTCGCCGTTGAAGATGAGCGCGACCTGTCCATCGTCGTTGACCATTGGTTGCTGGCCCGCGTCCAGGTCGATGATCGACAGTCGCCGGTGCCCCAGGTGCACGCGCCCGTCCACGTGCTGGCCCTCGGCGTCTGGCCCACGCCGCACGATCGCATCGCACATGCGCTGCAGGCGTTCGCGCTGTGGCACGCTCGCACCCTCCCGGCTGACGAAGCCCGCGATGCCGCACATGGCTCAGGCCGTCCCACCGAAGCGCGCGCGCAGCGCGCCATGGATGCGCGCCGCGGTGCCCCCGTCGATCCCGTGCACGTGCGCATCCAGCCACCTGCGCGAGCGCTCCACGCAGCAGTCGGGCTGGTCCAGGGCGGTCGCGATCGCCTCGAGGGCCTGCTCGGCGCTGCGCGCGGTCAGCCCGCCGTTGTCGGTGGGCGCGTTCATCCACAGGTCCCCGCCCGCGTCGACGGAGCGCGCCCTGAGCTTGCCGCGCTTGAGCCGCGCCAGCTTGATCTCGCTCGCGCCGTCCTGCGCCGGGCACAGGTGCACGCTCGGACGGCCCGACGCGTAGAAATAGGTGATGAACGAGGAGAGGTTGCTGACCATGACGTCGGCCACCATCAGGTCCGCGAGGTTGTCCGGGTGCTCGCACTTGTGCTTGAGCTGGACGTCGGTGCGACGCTCGGCGATGGCGTGCAGCGCCGCCAGGTAGGCGGGCTCGTAGCGCTTGCGGTCGTGCAGGCAGAAGAGCACGTTGGCGCCGCGCTCGAGCACGGTGTCGATCACCTGCTCCAGCAGCGCCAGGTCCTGCTCGAAGGCGGAGCTGCGCGACAGCAGGCCCGGCGGAGTCCACGCACCCGGGAAGATGCGTCCGTAGTGCCAGGTGAAGTTGAGCAGCACGGTGGGCTTGGCGACCACGTCGATGCGGTAGTGCGCGGCCAGGTCCTCCCGCGCGAAGGGCGGGTCGAGCAGCAGGTCGGTGAAGGCCATCCCCAGCACCTCGCAATTGTCCGGGTGCAGCCCCCAGCTGTCCACGCGCCAGTCGCGATCGGGCGCGCCGTAGCACTGGGCGAGCAGGCGCGGGTTGGCGGTGCTGCCGTCCTGGCCGGTCAGCTCCCGCACGCGCTTGTGGAAGGCGGCGATGTCGGCGCGGCCGCGCGCTTTCCAGCCCAGTCCGTGCCACAGGGTGCAGACGTTTGGCGCGGCCCGGAACTCGGGCAGGTGGTTGTCGGCCACCACCACGTCCGCGGCGAAGGCCCGGACGGCGTCGCGCGTGCCCGTGGCGTCGCGCTCCAGGCACGGTGCCCGCAGAGGGCGCGCACGCGCGATCGGCTCGCGCTGGAAGGCGTCCAGCCCCTCGGCGACCACCAGCGGCTCGCAGTCCGCCCGGCCGTCAAGGTGCAGCGCGAGGGCGAGGATGTCCGCCTGCAGGGTGGTGGCCCAGATGAGTACCTTCATCCCGCCCGCGTTGTACCAGAATGGGCGCGGGTCGCGAGCCCGCCGCGAAAGGGCGCCGCGTGGCGGCTCCATGAGCCGCGGGGCGCTACTTGATCGGCGTCGCCAGGCCCTTGCTGACCATCAGCTTGCGCAGGGCGCGGATGGTCTTGCGGGCGCTCTTCTGATTCTCGGCGCTGACGATGCCGGAGGGCACCGGCAGGTCGGGGTCGACGATCAGCTGGAAGGTGACCACCGACTGCTTGGCGCCCACGGGCGTGATCTCCCAGCGGGCGCCGAAGTGCTTCACGTTGCCCTTGAGCATCTTGATATTGACGACCCGCGTGGCGCCGGTGTTCTTCTCCGGGCGCGCCTTGAGCTCGGCCCAGATCTTGGAAGCGCCGTGCATCACGCTCACCTGCACGTAGAGCAGGGCCGAGGAGCCGCGCTTGGACAGCACCTTGGAGGCCTCGAAGTTCGGCAGGAAGGTCTTGTAGCGGGCATAGTCGTGGATGATCGCTTCGATGTCGTCGGCCGAGGCGTTCACCAGCGCCGTCGCGCGCCCCCACTTCACGGAGGTGCCCGGCTGCTTCACGTAGGACGACTCCATCGCACCGGTGCGCATGCGATCGGTCACCTGGGGCGCACCCTGGGCGGCGGCCGCCGGTGAGACCGAGCCATGCAGCAGCAGTGCCCCCAGCAGTGCGATGCCGCAGACGCGCATGATGCGTTGGGTGATAGCACGGAACCTCGGGGTGTGGCTGGAAGCGGTCACGGTCGTCTTTCTCCTGCTGCGTCGTCTTCGCGGGATTGGACGTGGCCGTTGCCGCGCCATTCACCGCCCGCGCGGGAGCTCCCTATCCCACACCTGCGCACCCGCAAATGCCGCCGGAAAGCGGCCTACTCGCGGCGCAGCGCGTCGATCGGGTCGAGCTCCGCCGCGCGCTTGGCAGGCAGCCAGCCGAATAGGGTGCCGACGCTGATGCCGAAGAGCGCCGAGCCGATCACCACGTCCGGCGCCACGGCCTGGGGCCAGTGCATCTGGTCGGCCACCAGCACGCTGATCGCGATCCCGAGCCCGACGCCCGCCGCGCTGCCCAGCGTCGCCAGCACCAGCGCCTCGAGCAGGAACTGGCGCATGATCTTCTCCGGGGCCGCGCCGATTGCCGCGCGGATGCCGATCTCGTGGGTGCGCTCGGCGACGGAGACCAGCTGGATGTTCATGATGCCGATGCCGCCCACCAGCAGCGAGACGCTCGCGATCCCCGCCAGCAGGCCGGTCAGCACGCCGCCGATCTGTTCGGCCACGGCGGTCACCTGGTCGGGGCTGATCACGTGGAAGTCGTCGTCCTCGCCGGGCTGCACCTGGTGGGTGCGTTTGAGGATACGCGTGATCTCGGCGGTCGCGGCCTGCAGCATGTGCGGGCTCTTGGGCCGCACCTCGAGCACGCTGTAGCCCTTGGTGATGCCGATGTAGGCCTCGTAGGTCGGCAGTGGCATGAAGAGGCGATCATCCATGTCGCCCCCCGACACCGAGGAGCCGCGCGGTGCGAGCAACCCGATGATGCGGCACGAGAGCTTGCCCTCGACCGTCACCACCTTGCCCAGTGGATCGCTGTCGCCGAAGAGCTGCTTGGCACCGGTGGCGCCCAGCACGCAGACCTTGGCGCGGGAGCCCATGTCGGCCTCGTCGAACAGCCCGCCGGTCTGGACGTACCACTCGCGGGTGCGGTCGAACTCGGGCGTGGTCCCGGTGACCGACATGCGGTGGTTGACGCTGCCCTGGGAGACGTGGGTCGTCTTGTACGCCATCGGCACGATCACGTCGATCGTGGTGGCCTCGCGCCGCAGCGCGTCCACGTCGGCGGCGTCGATGAAGCGCGGCGAGGTGCGGCTGTGGCCGTGGTAGGTCTTCACGCGCAGGAGGTTGCTGCCCAGGGTCTCGAACTGGGAGACCACCGAGGCGCGTGCGCCGCGGCCGAAGCTGACCATGGCGATGAAGGTGCCGACGCCGATCGCCAGCCCGAGGGCGGTCAGGGCGCTGCGGCCTGGGTTTCGAATCGGGACCTGCAGGGCCATGCGCAGGGACTCCCAACCCGGCAGGGCCCTGCGCCGCCTCGGCTTTTCGGTCGCCACGGACGGAGCATTACAGGCCTTCGGTAGTGCGGCAACGTACCGGCGTCCGTGCGGGTGCCAGTCCCCCTTGTCTCGGTCTCCCCCGATGGTATTACCCACTCGCTGTGCAAGGACATGGGGCGACGCCGGAGGGGTCCGGTGCGCGAACGGAAATCTACCGGTTTGGCGGCTTCGTGCTCGATTCGGGCGCTCTGGAGCTGCGCCAGGATCGGGGCACCCCCGCCGAGATTCCTCCCCTGGCCTTCGACCTGCTGCTGTATCTGATCCGCCACCGCGATCGCATCGTCTCCAAGGACGAGCTCTTCCAGACGCTCTGGGGTGACGTGGTCGTGAGTGAGAACTCCTTGTCACAGAGCGTGTGGGCCGCGCGGCGCGCCGTGCACGACACGGGCGGGGCGCAGCGCGTGATCAAGAACATTCGCGGTCGCGGTTATCGATTCGTGGCGGAGCTCGAGCCTGCCATGCTCGAGCGCGCGCCCACGCCGCCGCCGCCCGAGCCCAGCGTCTTCGTGGCCAAGCCGAGCCTGTCGCCCAGCTCGCCCCGCGGGCTGGTGGGACGCAGCTCCCAGCAAGCGCGTCTGCGCCGCGCCCTCGATGCGCTCGGCACGGGCGAGGGGCACATCTGCGTGCTTTCGGGTGAGCCCGGCAGCGGCAAGTCGTTGCTGCTGCAGTGGCTCGCGCGCCAGGCCGAGGAGGCCTCGGTGCGCGTGCTGCAGGGCTTCTGCCACGACGACGCCGGCGCGCCGCCCTTCTGGCCGTGGCAGCAGGTGGTGCGGCGGCTGGTCGGCCCGCTCTCCAGCGAGCGGGTGGTGGAGCTGGCGGGTGACCTGGGCGGCGAGCTGCGCAAGCTGGTCCCGGAGATCGAGGAGTGCCTGCCGGACCTCAAGCCGGCGCCGGAGCGGGCCACACTCGAGGATCGCTTTCGCCTCTTCGATGCGGTCTGTGAGCTGCTGGCGCGCGCCAGTGCGGACGGGCCGCTGGTGGTGGTGCTAGAGGATCTGCACTGGGCCGACGAGGCCTCGCTGCGCTTGCTGGAGTTCGCGACACGGACGTTGCCGCGCTCACCGGTGCTGCTGCTCGCCAGCGTGCGGCGGCAGGAGGTCTCGCCGGCGCTGCGCACCGCGCTCGACACGGTGCTGGGGCGTTCGAGCGCGGAGCTGGTCGAGCTCGACGGCCTCGACCGCGCGGGCGTGGCCGAGCTGCTGGGCGTGGTCCTGCCGCGCACGCCCGCCGACGACCTGGTCGAGCGAGTCACGCGCCTGACCGGCGGCAATCCCTTCTTCGTGACCCAGCTCGGCGGTCTGGTGGCCGCCTCCCGCGACTGCGAGCAGTCGGTGGAGATGCCGCGCGAGGCCGCGAGCGTGGTGCGGCGGCGCCTCTCCCACCTGCCCGAGGAGGTGATGGAGATGCTGCGCTACGCCAGCGTGCTCGGAAACGACTTCCACATCGCCGATCTGCGCCGCGCCAGCGAGTTGCCCGCCGACGAGTTGCTCGGCTTGCTCGAGCAGGCCAGCCACAGCCGCATCGTCGAGGATCTCGTCGACGCCCACGGCGTCTACCGCTTCGGCCACCCCACCATCCGCGAGGCCATCCACGACGACCTGGCGCCGACCCAACGTCACAGCCTGCACCGGCGCGTGGCGGACTCCTTGGCGGAGGCCTACGCGGACGACGTGCAGGCGCGCGTCGACGAGATCGCGCTGCACTACTTCGAGGCCGCGCTCGATGGCGACACCGAGGATGCGGTGCGCTTCGGGGAGCTGGCGGGGCAGGGTGCGTTTCAGGCGACCGCCTACGAGGAGTCGGCTGCGCACTACCGCCGCACGCTCGGTCTGGTCACCGCGTCCGATCAGGCCGCGCAGCGCCTGCGGGCGCGCCTGCTCATCGGGCTGGGCGACGCCTTGCTCGCCGCCGAGTCGCCGATGCAGGAAGTGCGCGCGCGCTTCGCGGAGGCCGCTGAGCTGGCGAGCCGCGTGGGTGAGGCGGAGCTGCTGGCGGAAGCCGCCACGCGCCACGCGGGCCGCGGTGCCCTGCGCTTCATCGTCTACCGCGAGGCCGGCACGATCGACTCCGCGGAGATCGAGCTGCTCGAGCGTGCCCTGACCGCGCTCGGCGAGGAAGACAGCGCCCAGCGAGCCCTGGTCTGCGCCTGGCTTGCCTGCTCGCACTACAACACGGGGCACGACGAGCGTCGCCACAGCCTCTCGCAGGAGGCGATCGCGATCGCGCGGCGCCTGGGTGACGCGCGGGTGCTGGCAGAGACGCTGCTGGCACGGCAGAACTCCGTGCGCGGGCCCGGTGAGCTCGAGGAGCGCCTCGAGCTGCAGACCGAGCTGGTGGCGTTGACGGGTCGCAAGGGGCTGCGCGCGCTGCAGCTCGACGCCTATCACGTGCGCGCCTGGACGCGCCTCGAGTCGGGCGACCTCACGGGCGCGGTCGCGGACCAGCAGTCGGCGCGCCGCATCGCCGAGGAGCTGGGCGAGGCCAAGCGCGATCATCGCCGCGCCAGCTTCCATCTGATGCAGGAAGCGGCGGCGGGGCGCCTCGACGAGGTGGAGCGCTGGCTGGAGCGCCGGCGCGATGCCTATCCCAGCGAGCGACCTGATCAAGCGGCGGCGATCCGCCAGTTCACGTTGCTGACCCTGCGCGGCCGGACCGAGGAGCTGCTCCCGGGGTTGACGTCCTACGCGGAGCGCTTCCCAATCCCGGTGGCGTGGCGCGCAGGGCTGGTCGCCAGCCACGCGCTCGTCGGTCAGGTCGAGGAGGCGCGCGCCGAGCTCGAGCGCATGCGGCCGGGCGACTTCGCCTGTATCCCCGATGACCACAACTGGATCTCCAGCCACGCGTTTCTCGCCGATGCGGCCTTCCTCGTCGGCGACAGGGTGAGCGCGGCGGTGCTCTACGACAAGCTCCTGCCCTTCGCCGGGCGCGTCATCGTCGTCGGCATTGGCGGCCCCTGCAACGGCTCGGTCGAGCGCATTCTCGGGGAGCTGGCGTTTGCGCTTGGCCGCTACGTGGACGCGGAGGGGCACTTCACGAGCGCGGCGGAGATCAACCGCGGCTTGCTCAATCCGGTCTGGGCTGCCGTGACAGAGCTGCACCACGCCCGCATGCTGCTCGAGCTCGAGCCCGGCTCCCCGCGCGCGGCGGACATGATCGCGCGCGCCCGCAGCTTCGGACAGGAGCGCGGGGTCTTCCTGCTGACCCAGCTCGCGGACACCCTCGAGCCGGCCTGAGCGCCGGTCGGGCCTGGTCGTCTGGAGCGAACACGAGTCGGGCTCCGTTTCGGTCTCGGTCGGGCCCGGTCTCGGATGGCGGGTGCCTGATGATGCGTGGGCCGTGCCGGGAATTGCGTCAGAGGTAGATGGGCGGCTGTTGGGGAGGGGTACCCGCCGCGGGGGGCGTCTCGAGTCGTTTCACCACACACCTCCATCGACTGCGGCTCTCACTGGAGTGCTTCGCCGAGCTGTTGCGTGAACCCCACGAACACCGCACGCACACACCCCGGGCCGCCGCCCGCACCTACGTCTCTTCGGGCGTAAACGTGCGGGAATACGAGCGCAACCTCGGCCCCGCGGGCTGTCCCGATGTGCCACCGGAATGGGGCGTCCGGACATCTCGCCGCTGGCCTACCGCGTCCGCCCGTGGCCTTGTCAGGGAAGGACAATCACGCGCTTTACGACTAGGCTCGCCGGTCATGAATTTCGGCTTCACGGAGGAGCAGGAGCTGTTGCGCGAGCAGGCGCAGCGCTTCGTCGAGCAACGCTGCACCATGCCGCGCGTGCGCGAGTGGGCGGCTTCGGACCAGGGCTTCAGCCGCGAGCTCTTTGCGGAGATCGCCGAGCTCGGTTGGACTGGGCTGTTGATCCCCGAGGCCCACGGCGGCGCGGGCCTGGGCTGGGTGGAGGCGGCGCTGGTGCTGGAGGTGATCGGCAGCGCGCTCGTGCCGGGGCCGCTCGCGTCGACCCTGCTGGCCGGTGCCGCGATCGCGGAGCTCGGTAGCGACGCGCAGAAGCAGCGCTACCTGCCGGAGCTGGCGGCCGGCAAGCGCATCGGTACGGTCGCGCTGCTGGAGGGCGATGGCTCGCTCGATGTCGGTGGTGTGGCGGCGGAGGCCAAGGGGGAGGGCGGTGGCCTTGTGGCGACGGGCGAGAAGGCGCACGTGCTCGACGCGGCCGCGGCCGATCTCTTCGTCGTCGCCCTGCGCGGCGAGCAGGGCCTGCTGCTGTGCGTGGTCGAGGGCGACGCCGAAGGCGTGTCGGCGCAGCGCCAGCCGATCATCGATCGCACCAAGCACCTGGGTAGCGTGCGCCTGGAAGGTGCATCGGTTCCGGCCGAAGCCATCCTGTGCGAGGGCGCCGAGGCCGAGGCGGCCTACCGCCGACTCTTCGATCTGGGCGCCGTGGCGGTCACTGCGGAGATGGTGGGTGCGGCCGATGCGGCCCACCAGCTCACGGTGGGCTACGCCAAGGAGCGCACGCAGTTCGGCCGCCCGATCGGCCAGTACCAGGGGGTCAAGCACCCGCTCGCGGAGATGTTCGTCGACATCGCCACGTTCCGCTCGCTGCTCTACTACGCGGCCTGGGTCGCGGCGGGTCAGCCCGACGCGCTGCGGCGCGCGGTGTCGATGGCCAAGGCCTACGCCAGCGATGCCTTCGCGCGCGTCGGCATCGACACCATCCAGCTCCACGGCGCGATCGGCTACACCGCGGAGTACGACGCGCAGCTCTACCTGAAGCGCAGCAAGTTCGCGCGCCCCACCTTCGGCGACTCCGACTACCACTACGAGCGCGTCGCGCAGCTGGGAGGCCTCTGATGGACTTCGACCTGACTCCGGAGGAGGAGGCCTTCCGCGCGGAGGTGGTGGCCTTCCTGGACGAGAACCTGCCCGTCAAGGACATGCGCGCCTGGACGCGCAAGGTGCGCGAGAAGCGTTGGGTCGGCTTCTCCTGGCCCAAGGAGGTCGGCGGCGGCGGCGGCACGCTGATGCAGCAGGCCATCCTCAAGGCCGAGATGGCGAAGCGCCGCGCGCCGGCCCTCGGCACCTGCTTCATGGGGCTGGCCTGGGTCGGCCCTGGGCTGATCGAGTACGGTACCGCGGAGCAGAAGCAGCGCTTCATCCCCGACATCCTCGACAGCAAGGTCCAGTGGTGCACGGGCTACTCCGAGCCCGACGTGGGCAGCGACCTGGCCGCCCTGCAGTGCCGCGGCGAGCGCGACGGCGACCACTACGTCGTCAACGGCCAGAAGATCTGGACCTCGCTCGCGCCCTTCGCCGACTGGATGATCCTGTTGGTGCGTACCGCGCCGATGGAGGGCGGCAACAAGCACGCTGGCATCACGTGTCTGCTCGTTCACATGAAGAGCGAAGGGATCGAGGTGCGGCCGATCGAGAACATGGCCGGTGGGCGCATGTTCGCAGAGGTCTTCTTCACCAACGTGCGTGTGCCGGTCGATCAGCGCCTGGGTGCCGAGGGCGAGGGCTGGGCGGTCACGGTCAGCGCGCTCGCGAACGAGCGCTCGAGCATCTCCGAGGTGGAGGCCCTGCTCCGCCGCCTCGACGAGCTCAAGAACCTCGCCAGGGCCACGCGCAAGCACGGCCGTCCCGTGCTCGAGGACCCGGCGGTGCGGCGGCGCATCGCCCACTTCGAGACGGTGATCGAGGGCATGCGCCTCAACGGCCTGCGCTTCCTGACCAAGCAGCTCAAGGGCGAGCCCCTGACCAGCGAGACCTCGGTCAACAAGCTCCACCGCGCGACCCTGGAGGTCGCGATGGCCGACTTCGCGCTGACGCTCCAGGGGCCGGCCGCCGCCTACACGAAGGGCGCCGAGCCCGCGATCGAGTCGGGCAAGTGGCAGCAGAGCTCGCTGAGCTGGCCGGACACGGTGATCGGCGGCGGCACGCCGAACATCCAGAAGAACATCATCGCAGAGCGGATACTGGGATTGCCGAAGGACTGAGCACGGTCTCGGTCACGGACTCGATCACGGACTCGGTCTCGGTCTCGGTCTCGGAGGTGGGTGCGGGATGGCGCGTGGGCCATGCCGGGCATTGCGTCAGAGGTAGTCGGGCTTCCCCACCCCGAAAGCCTCACGTCGTGCCACAGGGTGAGCTCCTGCGCGGCGCTCTCTTGGTGGCAGTCGCGTGCCGCCACCGCGGCCCGCTGCGCTGCCGCGCAAGGGACACGTTGCGGGTGAGGTGCCAGTCAGCCGCGAGACTCGTGCTCGTACTCGTGCTCACTTGTACTTGTACTCGTTGCGCGTGGTCTCGTAGTCGCTGTCCGGGCCCCATTGCGGTCACCTGCCCGCCGTCAGAGCGTGTCGCACCAGGTGCGCACCTGGCCGCAGACTCGTACCCGGGCGCCGGGTCATGATCGGGCACGGCCATCGTGAGCGCGCAATCGACCCCGCCTGTGCCTGCTTCCGTGCCGCCGCTGTCCTGGGAGCGGCCGGCGCGTCCGTCGCAGGAATGCCGGCTGCCGGAGGTGCGGCGGGCCTATCGCCTGCAGCTGCTGGTGGCGGTGGCGGCCACGGTGCTCTTCGGGCTCGGGGTCGCCTTTCCCGCGCTCGGGGCTGCCACTGCGTTGCTGTTCTTCGTAGGGCTGCCGATGCCGGGGGCGCTGGTGTTGGGTGCGGCGATCTCGATATGCCTGTTCGCGGTGCTGGTGCGGCGGGCGACCAACTGGCTGGCGGTGCTCGGGGACCATCGCTTCGAGCGCGCCGTCGCCCTCAGCCTCGAGCGCCGCTTCGGGCGCCGAGATGGCTTCTTCGTGGGTGTGCGCCTCTCGCCCACGGAGACCTTCGCCACCCGCTTCCTCGACTCCCACGAGGACGTGGGCATGGTCTTCCTCGATGAGGGCGCGCTGGTCTTCGAGGGCATGCGCAACCGCGTGGTGATCGAACGCGAGTCGGTCACGCACCTGAGCACGACGCCGGTCCAGGGCTTCGCCCACCTGGGTGCGCTCTTCTGCGCCGTCCACCACGGCGACACGCCCCTCTTTCTCGAGTCGCGGCGCAAGCGCACGATCCGCCAGAACGTGCAGGATACCCTCGAGCTCGGGCGCGCCATCGGGGACTGGGCGGGAGCCGCATAGGCGGAGGCGCCGGTGTGGGCGCGGGTCGGCCCAGGTGTGGTCGCGTGGCGCCTGGCCGCCTGGTAGATTGGCCCCTCCATGGCCGATGCAGCAGAAAAGAAGCCGGTGACTCCCCTGCAGCAGCCGGCGCCCCAGGGGCGCGAGGCGCTGAAGCAAGCGCTGACGGAGATCGAGCGCGACGCCGCACAGCAGCCCGAGCGGTACGCCAGGGACACGCGCGTGCCGGAGGGCGGCGAGTAGCGCAGCGCGTCTTCGCCGGGGGGAATGCTCGAACGCACCGCGGGGCTCGAGACCGAGTACGCCATCCGTCACAGCCCGGGTGGCGATGGGCCCCGCCATAGCAACCTGACGGTCTTTCGCGCCCTGCGCGATGCCATCGGTGCACGGGTCGCCACGCGCTCGGGTGAGACCCCGCTGGCGCGCTTCCTCCATGCGGAGGACCAGCGCTTCTTCGTCGAGAACGGCGGCTCCTTCAACTACGAGAGCATCTCCCTCGCGCCGGACGCCGGCCTGATGGAGGGCTCCACCCCCGAGTGCCGCGGCCCCACCCAGGTGGTGCTCTATCAGCGCGCCCAGGATGCCCTGCTCGCGCGCGCTCTAGATGACGCGGAGGGATCGCTCGATGGGGGCGATGGCGCGCGCCTCGGCTTGCTCAAGAACTGCCGCGACGCCGACGGCAACATCTACGGGGCTCAGGAGAACTACAGCTGCACGATCGCGCGCGGTCCGCGGCTGCTCTTGCTGCGGCTGGGCCTCGTGCTGCTGGCGCCCTGGACTCTTGTCGTGGGCTGGAGCCTGCAGCTGCTCTTCGTGCTGCTGCTGCTGGTCGGCATCGCCATCGTGATCGCGCTGGCCCTGTTGCTGCTGGTCGGCATGGTGGCCGCGGGCCTGATCGACCTGGTCCTGGCGGCCTTTCGCAGCCCCACGCGGCTCGGCCCGCTGGTCGATCGCGCCTTCCTGTGGCTGCAGGGCGACGGCAGCGCGCTGCGCCGGGCGGGCTCCTTCGAGCCGCGGCGCACGCTGCCCCTGCGTCTCGCCTTCGCCTCCGACGCCTTTCTCAGCTCGATGATCTTCCTGCCCTATGCCCAGCTCCTGCGGGCGCTCGCCTTTCGCGAGGTGCGCCGCGACGGCATGGCGTTCCTGATCTCGCGTCCGATCCTCAGCGGCGCCGGCACGTTGCTCGAGGGGGATCGCTTCGCCCTGTCCGAGAAGGGGCCGGCCATCCGCCGCCCGATGCGCACCACCGTGATCGGCTCGGGCTACGGCATCGTCGATCCCGGCAACCTGGTGAAGGGCGCATTGAACGTGATCTTCCTGGAGTACGGGGCCTTCGTGCGGTTGCTGCGCAGCCAGCAGCGCCTGCAGCTCGGCCTCTCGGACTCGAACATGGCGGAGCCGGCCGAGTACCTGAAGGTCGGCACGACGATGCTGCTGCTCGACATGGTCGAGGCCGGCCGGCTGCGCGATGCCCCACGCCCGCGCGATCCGGTGGCGGCGCTACACGCGATCGTGCTCGACCCGACGCTGAAGGCGTCGGTGCCGCTGCGCGACGGGCGCGAGATGACGGCCCTGGAGCTGCAGCGCTACTACCTGGACCAGGCCAAACAGTTCGTCTCGGACGCCGAGGCGACGTCGCTCGAGGCGCGCCATGTCGTGCAGCTCTGGGAGGAGGCGCTCGACGCGCTGGAGAGCGATCCCGGCCAGCTGGTGGGCCGGCTGGACTGGGTGACCAAGCGCTATCTGCTCGAGACCGTGCAACCCCCCGAGGGGGTCGATGCGCAGGCCTTCCGGAAGAAGATCGACCTGCGCTACCACGAGCTACGGGACGGCTACTTCAAGCAGCTCCAGGAAGCCGGTATGGCGCCGCGGGTGGTCGAGGCCGACGACGTTGCCGAGGCGATCCGCGCGGCCCCGCCGGACACGCGCGCCCTCCAGCGCAGTCGCCTGATCAAGCAGCTGGCCTACGAGGAGGCGCCGGTCTCGGTCGGGTGGGACTCGGTGCGCGTCGGCAAGGGCCTGCGCGCGACCGTGATCCAGCTCGACGACCACCGCCCTCACTGAAGCGGGCGGATCTTCGTCGTCTCGCGTTCCTGGGTGGTCATCGTGACCCTGGGGCGCATGCCCTGCTGCTCCGGCAGCACGATCACCATCTCCATGTCGACGCGGTTGTCCTCGCCCAGGAAGGTGACGTCGTTGGGGTCGGTGGGCAGCACCTGCTCCATTTCCGCCAGCATCTTGCTCTTCTCGAGTGTCGCGCCCGGCGGCAGCTGCTCGCTGCCGATGCCCTCGATGCGCATCTTCAGGCCGAGCTTCATGGTCTCGACGCCCTCGACCGTGTCGAGCGAGAGGAAGCTGACCTGGCCATCCAGCTGGTCCGACGTCAGCTGGGCGAGGCTGCTCAGGTCCTTCACTGCCGCGGCCTTGTCGATGCCCCAGGTGTCGCCCACGTTCTGGCGCTGCCCCGTGCCGAAGACGTTGTCGTCGTCGGTGTAGGGCCGCGTGGTGAGCACCGCGTCGAGCGCCTTCTTCGCCGGCTCGGTCAGCTCCCCGCCCTCGAGCTTCATGCTGCCGGGCTCGCCGCGGGTGAGCACGACCACGCTGCCGGCCGGCAGCACCGGCGGGCCGTCGAGCGTGAGCGTGTCGATCGCGTAGCGCACGGACACGTTGAGCTCCAGCACCTCGACGTCGGCCGCGAAGAGCACGTGCTTTTCCTCGGTCTCCTCTTTGGCGACCTGCCCCTGCACCTTCACGGTGGTGACCGTCTTGGTGTGGGACTCCTCCTCGGTCCGGTAGCGTGTGCCGGCCGGTCGCGCGCGTCCCAGCTCGACCACGTAGCCCTCCGCCGTGGGCGCAGCGCTGGCCGCCACGTCCGCGGTCGCCGCTGCCGGTCCCGCGCTGCCCGAGGCGCAGCCGATGGCGCCAGCCAAGCCGATCAGTAGAAGCGCGTTCCTGGTCATCTCCCCCTCCGGACGAAATCTGGAGCGCGGGGATATCACGTCGCCGTGGTAGGTCCAGCACGGCCGCCCCTGATTCAGGGAGGGTTGGCAACACCACAGCCCTGTCGTATGTTGTAATACGTGACACGCTCTCACCGCAGGGGGCCGCGCAAGCCGGCCGACGAGCTCAAGGACTGCCTGGTCCAGGCTCGCGTGCCGCGCGAGCTCCAGTCTGCGCTCAAGGACGAGGCCAAGCGCCGGAGGCTGTCGGTCTCCCACCTGATCCGCAACGTCCTGGAGGACACGGTCCAGCTGGTCGACAACGTGGTCACCGAGGTCGACAACCTCGTCAGCGACTCGGTGGGGCTCGCCCAGCAGGTCACGCGCGACGCGTCGAATATCGCTGCCAGCGCGGCAGCGCTGTGCGATCCGCTGGCGAAGGAGGACGAGCGCCCCGGCGGGACGGCGAGCCCCGAACCTGAGCCCGAGCCCGACGCGCTCGAGCACGTCTACGCCTGGAACCCGGTGGTGCTCAACCGGGCGGCCGCCTGCGCTCGCTGCGCGGCCGAGTTGGCCAAGGGGCAGCGGGGCAACCTCGGGCTGACCCAGGACCCCTCGGCCGCTCCCACGTGGCTCTGCGACGGCTGCGTCGACAGCCTCTAGAGGCCGCCCCGCGAAAATGTATGACAAGGGACTTGCGCGCCTCTGTCATGTTTTGTAATACATCGACTGTCATACAAAACATGACGCCCATCGGGAGGGCCCTTTGCAGCTCGAGACCACACCCAGCTCGTCACGCCGCCCGCGCCGCCGTTCCCGGCGCGGCCACTGCCGTGTCCAGAGCGACGAGCCCACAGCAGTGGGGACCGAGCTGCGCGCCTGGCTCGCCGTCGCCGACTCCTTCATCACGGCCCTCGAACGCCTCGCCTGGGATGCCCGGGCCGTGGTCGACGGCGCCGCGGAGGCGGTGGCCGGCGCTCGCGAGGTCCAGACCGAGGGGCTGCGCCGTGGCGCGCGCCTGCGCAAGACCGGCTGGATGCTCACCCAGGTGGCTGCGGGCTACCGCCTCTACGGGCTGCGCTCGGCCTTCGTGAGCGAGGCCGCCGCCGAGCGCATGCTCGAGCGCCTGCACGCTCGCAGCGCCCGCAACTTCAGCCGCGTGAGCGCCGAGCAGGGCGGCGCATTCCTCAAGCTCGGCCAGCTGCTGTCCGCGCGCTCGGACCTGCTGCCGGCGATCTGGATCGAGGAGCTCGCCAGTCTGCAGGACGACGCGCCGCCCGTGTCCTATCCCGAGATCGAGCGCGCGCTGGAGCAGGCCCTCGGCGCTCCCGTCGAGCGCCTCTTCGCCCAGCTCGATCCGGAGCCGCATGCGGCCGCGAGCATCGGCCAGGTGCATCGCGCCATCACCCACGAGGGCGAGGTCGTCGCGGTGAAGGTGCAGCGCCCGGGCGTGGAGGCGCTGGTCGAGGCCGACCTCGACATGCTCGAGCTCTTCGTCGAGAGCATGCGCTCGATGCTGCCGGACCTGGATCACGCCACGATCGTCGCCGAGACGCGCAGCGCAGTACGCGCCGAGCTCGACTACGCCAAGGAGGCGCACGTCGCCGGTCGTGTCGCGCGCGCCCTCGACGGCATGGCCGGCGTGATCATCCCCGAGCCGGTCGACGCCCTGTGCGGGCCCACCGTCCTCACGACGCGCTTCGCGGAGGGCCGCAAGATCACCCTCGTGCTCGACGCGCTGGAGGCCCGCGCTGGGGCCGGAGACCCGGGTGCACGCGCGCAGATCTCGGAGCTGCTCGGGCGTCTGCTCGCGCTCTACCTGCGCCAGGTGCTGGAGCACGGGCTGTTCCAGGCCGATCCCCACCCGGGCAACATCCTGGTCACCCTCGCGGGCGAGCTGGTGCTCCTCGATTTCGGCTGCAGTAAGGAGCTGCCGCCTGAGGCCCGCGCGGGCTACCTGGCTGTGCTGCGCGCCTTTCTCTTCGGCGAGCGCGAGCGGCTGCCCGCGCTCTTCGACGCGCTCGGCTTCGAGACCCGCAGCGGCACGCCGGACACCCTGCTCGCCTTCACCGACGCGCTGCTGGGCGAGATCGCCCAGTCCGCCGGCGGTCCCGTGCGCTGGCCCACCCGCGCCGAGCTGCTCGAGCGCGCGGGCGGGTTGGCCGAGCAGCTCGAGCGCGATCCGGTGACCGCGCTGCCGCCGGAGCTTGTGATGCTCGGGCGCGTGTTCGCAACGCTCGGCGGTCTCTTCACGCGCTACCGCCCCGAGATCGACTTCGCCCGCCACGTCCTGCCGGTCGTCGGCGCCGCACTGCAACAGGAGGAAGACCATGCAACGCTTGTTTGATCGGATCGCCCAGCAGGCCGAGAGTCTGCGGGAGCTCGGCGAGGAGCTGGAAGCGCGCATCGACGCCCTGCGCGAGGAGGCCTCCGACGAGATCGAGGAGGTGGAGTGGCGAGTGCACCACCTGGAAAACGACCTGCTGCGCATGCGCGACGACCTGCGCGCCCCCGCGCTCGAGGTCGCCCGCAGCGCACGCGCCCTGGCCGAGCAAGCCGCGAAGAGCGCCGGCGGCCTGCGCGAGTCGGTCGAGAAGGCGATCGACGGCTGCTGCGAGTGACCGGGCGCCCGGGAGCCCGCACCCCGAACGTGCCCCTGCCCTTGCCCGGCAGGGAGCACGGTGGTGGCCGTCGGGCGGGGGCAGGTCTACTTGGGCGGCATGCGTAGCGCGCCGTCGAGGCGCACGGTCTCGCCGTTGAGGTACGGGTTGTCGACCATGTGCAGGGCGAGCATGGCGTACTCGGCGGGATCGCCTAGCTTGGCGGGGAAGGGGATTCCGGCGGCCAGGGCCTGGCGCTGCTCCTCCGGGAGCTGGCCAAGCATGGGCGTGTCGAAGGTGCCGGGGGCGATTGTCAGCACGCGCACGCCGGCCTTGCTCAGGTCGCGCGCCGCCGGCAGCGTCATGCCCGCCACCCCGGCTTTGCTGGCGGCGTAGGCGATCTGGCCGATCTGCCCGTCGAAGGCAGCGATCGAGGCCGTGTTGATCACGACGCCCTTCTCGCCGTCGGCCTGGGGCTCGTTCTTGGCCATGGCGGCGGCGCACAGGCGTAGCACGTTGAAGGTGCCGATCAGGTTCACCTCGATGACCTTCTGGAAGATGCCGAGGTCGTGGGGCAGCCCGTCGCGGTTGACGGTGCGCTGCGCCCAGCCGATTCCGGCGCAGTTGACCGCCGCGCGCAGGCTGCCGAGCTCGGTGGCCCTGGCGATCGCCAGGCTCACCTCGGCCTCGTCCGCCACGTTCGTCTTGACGAAGGCGCAGCCATCGCCCAGCTCCTTGGCCAGGGACTCGCCCTTGTCCGCGTTCATGTCCGCGATCACGACCTTCGCGCCCGCCTGGACGAAGCGGCGCGTGGTGGCCTCACCGAGGCCCGAGGCCCCGCCGGTGACGATTGTCGAACAGCCCTGAATATCCATCTGTGTCCTCCGGTTCTCCGACCAGATCGCGTGTCGGACCTGCTCTTACCACACGTTTTTTCACCTTGACGGAGGACCCTGTGAAACCAATAACTCCCTCCGGTCATAAAATGACTCGGAGTCAGTCCTACGACCCGAGCCTTCCACTGAGCCCCCATTCAGGGGCGAGCACAGGGCACATGGGCGTCGCCGAACGACGAGAGCGCGAGCGCGAGGAGCGCCGAAATCGCATCCTGGATGCAGCGGAGCGTGTCTTTTTTGATACGAGTCCGGTGGAGGCGACGATGGATGACGTCGCCGCTGCCGCCGAGCTCAGCAAGGGCACCCTCTACCTCTACTTCAAGAGTAAGGACGACCTGTACCTGGCGATCGCCCACCGCGGCCTGTCGCTGCTTGTGGGGCGGATGCAGGAGACGGTCGCGCAGGGCGCGCAGCGCACCGGCTTCGAGCTGCTCGAGCAGATCAGCGCTCACAATCGCCGGTTCGGTCGCGAGCATCCGGAGCACCTCAAGTCGATGCTCGCCTGGATGGCCTCCGGCTTCCGCGCCAGCCCGGACTCGCCCGGCTTCGCGGAGTACCAGGCGCTGGTCTCGAACCTCTTCCGCATCGTCGTCGGCATCATCGAGCGCGGCAAGACGGACGGCAGCATTCGCCCCGACGTCAACGCGCTCGAGGCGGTGATGCACCTGTGGGGCGGGACGATGGGTGTGTGGATGCTCTACTTCAGCCGCGCCGAGGTCAGCAATCGCGTGCCCATGCTCTACGACTTCGAGCGCCTGGTCCCGTCCTTCCAGGAGACCTTCCTGCGCGCGCTCAAGAACACGGAGGGCGAGTCATGAAGCGCGCCTCGATCGCGCCTGCCACGGTGTTGGCCCTGGCCGCTTGCTCACCCCACGACGTGACCACCGCGCCGGCGGCGCCCGTGCAGCTGCCGGCAACCTACGGCGAGGAGACGCCGGCCGCCGGCCAGGCGCGCCCGGAGCGCTGGTGGACGCAGTTCGGCGACGCCGAGCTCGATCGCCTGGTCGACGCCAGCCTCGGCAGCAACTTCGATCTGCTCGCCGCCTGGTCACGCTTCGCCCAGGCCGTCGCGGGGGCCGATGCGGCCGGTGCGCCGCGCTGGCCCACCCTCGACGCGAGCGCCAGTGCCCAGATCCAAAACGAGAACAGCTTTCGCCGCGACTTCATCCCGATGGGGGACGACGGCGCCGCCGCCATGGCCTTCCCGGAGCCCCCCAGCACGATCCGCAGCGCCCGCGGCTCGATCGGTGCGAGCTACGAGGTGGACCTCTGGAACAAGCTCGGCTCTGCTGCCAAGGCTGCCGCCCTCGACCGCGAGTCGGCCCACGACTCGGTCCAGACGATGGCGATGAGCCTGGCGGCCGAGGTGACGGAGACCTGGCTCGACCTGGTGCAGGTGCGGGCCCGCCGCGCACTGCTCGAGAAGCAGCTCGAGATCAACGAGACCTTCGTCGAGTTGCTGAAGGTGCGCCTCGGTCAGGGGCTCGCGTCGGCGGTGGAGATCAACCAGCAGCGTCAGCTGGCGATCGACAACGGGGCCCAGCTCGAGCTGACGATCAGCAACGAGCGCATGCTGCAAAACCGCCTGGCCCTGTTGACCGGCAAGCCGCCGGGGCGGTTGCAGGTCGGCGCGAGGGCCGAGCTGCCGGCGGTGCCGACGCCGCCCGCCGTGGGCGTTCCCTCGGAGCTGCTGCAGCGCCGCCCCGACGTGCGCGCGGCACGGCGTCGCGTGGAGGCCGCCGACTACCGGGTGGCTGTCGCGGTGGCCGACCGCTACCCCTCGCTGCGCCTGACCGCGGATCTGACGAGCTCGCCGAGCAGCCTCAACGACTGGCTGCTCGACCCGATCTGGACCCTGGCAGGCTCGATCGCACTGCCGATCTTCGACGGTGGCCGCCGGGCCGCCGAGGTGGAGCGAAACCGCGCCATCGTCTCCGAGCAGGTGGCGGCCTACGGCCAGGCCCTGCTCAGCGCGATGGTCGAGGTTAGCAATGCCCTGGCCCAGGCCCAGCAACAGCAGAAGCACATCGCGCGTATCCAGGAGCAGCTCGAGGTGGCCCAGATGACCCTCGAGCAGGCCCAGGCCCGCTATGGCAACGGCATGAGCGACTTCTTGACCGTGCTCACCGCCCTGCGCTCCCAGCAGCAGGTCGAGATGAGCCTGCTCGCCGCGCGGCGCCAGCTGCTCTCCCACCGGGTGCAGCTCTTCCGCGCCCTCGGCGGCACCTGGATGGCCGAGCTGGAGCAGCCCGAGCTGCTCACTCCGACCGATCCCAACGAGGAACCCCAACCGGCCCCGGCGGCCGCTGCGACTCCCCCCAGCGCAGGAGACAAGAGCTAGGGGCCTCCGAGGCGCCGCTTCTGAACGCCATGAACGCCCGAACCCACAGCCATAGCCGCGCTGTCCTCCTCGAAAGGGGGGAGGCCCTTCCTTCGTCGTGCGCCCTGCTCTGGCCGCGACCTCGAACGTTCGGGCTGTCCACAACCAGCCCAGCGGAGGCCCCGTGACCCCCCGACAAGTGCTCCAGACCCTGCTGCCCCTGGGGCTGATCGCCGCGGCGGTCTTCTTCGCGCAGCAGATGATCTTCTCGCGGCCCAAGCCGCCCAAGAAGCCGCGCGCCGAGCGCGCGGTCCTGGTCGAGGCTTCGCCCGTCAAGCGCATCGACCGCGACGTCGTGGTGCGCGCAAATGGCACCGTCATCCCCGCGTACTCGGTCGAGCTGATGAGCGAGATCGGCGGGCGCGTGGTCTGGAAGAACCCACAGCTCACGGCGGGAGGCCAGATCAAGGAAGGCGAGACGCTGCTCAAGATCGACCCGCGCGACTACCGCCTGTCGGTGGCCCAGCAGCAGGCCGCCCTCGAGCGCGCGCGCACGGAGATCGAGCTCGAGCAGGGGCGCGGCGAGGTGGCGGCCCAGGAGTGGGCGCAGTTCGGCGAGGGCGCCAAGGCGGCGAACGCGGAGCTGGCCCTGCGCAAGCCCCAGATGCGCGCCGCCGAGCTCGGCCTCAAGACCGCCGAGACCTCCCTGCAGCAGGCCCGCATGCAGTTGGGCAAGACCTCGATCAAGTCGCCCTTCGACGCCTTCGTGCGCGTCAACGCCACCGAGGCCGGGCGCCTGGTGAGCCCGGGCCAGTCGCTGGCCACGCTGGTGGCGACCCGCGTCTTCACGGTCGTGGTCTCGCTGCCGGTCGACGACCTGGCCTGGCTCAAGGTGCCGGGCACCAACGCGCCGCTGCTGACCGACGAGTCCCTCGCAGCGGCCTACGCGGCCGAGGATCAGCCGACGGCCTTCGCGAAGCTCGGCTCGCTCGCCATGATCACGCAGGAAGTGGGCTCCCAGAAGATCCAGCGCCCGGGCATCGCCGTGCGCCTGCTGGGCGAGCTCGATCCCGTGGGCCGCATGGCGCGCCTGCTGGTGAGCGTGCAAGACCCGCTCGGGCTCAACGATCCCGAGTCCGAGCGTGCGGGCGAGCTCCCGATCCTGCTCGGGGCCTACGTGAAGGTCGAGCTGCAGGGCAAGGTGGTCGAGGACGTGGTCGAGGTGCCTCGCGTGGCGCTGCGCGACGGCGACCGGGTCTACGTGTACCAGGACGCAAGGCTCGAGGTGCGCGACGTCAAGGTGCTGCGCCGCGACGACGACGTCGTGCTGGTGAGCGCGGGTCTCGACGATGGCGACATGCTGATCACCAGCTCGATCGCCTCGCCGGTGGTGGGGATGGAGCTGCGCCTGCCCGAGCCCAAGGCCGACCCAAAGAAGAAGAAGGTGGCCGGTGATCCGGCCTCGGGCGCGGCCGAGACCGAGGACGAGGAGAGCGCGGAGAAGAGCGGATGAGCTCGCTCCCGGAGCAACCGGGGCCCGACGGCCCGCGGCAGTCGGAGCCAGAGGCGGCGTCGGAGGAGCCGGTGAGCCGCAAGGGCGTGCTGGCCTGGTTCGCGAGCAACACGGTCGCCGCCAACCTGCTGATGGCGGTCCTGATCGCCGGCGGTATCGTCTCGCTGTTCGACGTCAAGCGCGAGGTCTTCCCGGAGTTCGAGCTCGACTGGGTGAGCATCGGCGTCGCCTACCCCGGCGCCAGCCCCGCGGAGGTGGAGCAGGGCGTGATCCTGGCTATCGAGGAGGCCGTGCGCGGTGTCGATGGCGTCAAGGAGGTGCGCTCGACCGCCACCGAGGGCGCGGGCAGCGTGATGGTGGAGCTGCTGCTCGGCACCGACCAGGATCGCGCCCTGTCGGACATCAAGGGCGCGGTGGACCGCGTGACCTCGTTGCCGGCCGACACCGAGCGCCCCGTCGTGGCGCTGGTCGAGGGCAGCCGCGCGGTCCTGCAGGTGATCCTGTCGGGGGACGTGGAGGAGAAGCCCATGCGCGCGCTGTCGGAGCGCATGCGCGAGGCGCTGCTCCAGCACGACGGCATCACCAAGGTCGAGCTGACCGGCGAGCGGCCGGTCGAGATCAGCATCGAGGTACCGCAGGACTCGCTGCGCGCCTACGGGCTGACAATCGAGCAGGTGGCGGCGGCCGTGCGCAGCGCGGCCGTGGAGCTGCCCGGTGGCGGCATCAAGACAGGCAAGGGTGAGGTGCTGCTACGCATGTCCGAGCGGCGCTACGTCGGCCGCGACTTCGAGGACATCGTCATCCTGGCCCAGTCCGACGGCAGCACCGTGCGGCTCGGTGACATCGCCAACGTGAAGGACGCCTTCGCCGAGACCGATGCGGAGAGCACCTTCAACGGCAAGCGCGCCCAGGCGATCCAGGTCTATCGGGTCGGCTCGGAGGGCCCGATAGACGTCTCAGCAGCGGTCCACGAGGTGATCGCGCAGATGAAGCACGAGCTGCCGTCCGGGGTGAAGATGGCGGTCTGGGACGACCGCTCCGAGATGTACGCCGCGCGCCAGGACCTCCTGCTGAAGAACTCCGCCATCGGCCTGATCCTGGTGATCCTGGTGCTCGGGCTCTTCCTGGAGGTGAAGCTCGCTTTCTGGGTCACGCTCGGCATCCCGATTTCCTTCATCGGGTCGCTGCTCTTCCTCCCGCACGTGGACGTCTCGATCAACATGATCAGTCTGTTCGCCTTCATCGTGACCCTGGGCATGGTGGTTGACGATGCGATCATCGTCGGCGAGGCGATCCACAAGCACAGACGCGAGGGGATGCGTACGCTCGACGCCGCCATTGCGGGCGTGCGCGAGGTGGCCCAGCCGGTCACGTTCTCGATCCTGACGACGATCATCGCCTTCATGCCCCTGCTCTTCGTGCCGGGGCCGGCGGGCAAGTTCTTCCGCAACCTGCCGCTGGTGGTGATCGCGGTGCTGGCGATGTCGCTGATCGAGTCGCTCTTCGTGCTGCCGGCCCACCTCTCCCACAAGAAGTCGCCGGTCACCACGATCCTCGGCTATCCCTTCCAGGTGCTCGACCTGCCCTTCCGGCTGATCGGGCGCTTCAGCCTGGTGGACATCCTGCTGCGCCAGCAGCAGCGGTTCTCGCACATGCTCGAGTGGTTCGTGGACAGGATCTACGGCCGCCAGCTGCTGGGCTCGGCGCGCTGGCGCTACACGACGATGGGCGCGTGCATCGCGATGCTGGTGATCACGATCGGGCTGATCGCCGGGGGACGCATCAGCTTCCGCTTCCTGCCCAAGATCGAGGGCGACGTGGTCAACGCGCGCCTCGAGATGCCGGTGGGCACACCGGTGGAAGTCACCAAGCGCCACCAGGCGCGCATGCTCTCGGTCGCCGAAGAGCTGCTCGAGGAGCACGGCGGTGCCGACCGTATCTCCCGCGGCATCTTCTCCGAGGTCGGCGGTGCCGGCCCCCAGGGAGCCACCAGCCCCGGGCGCGCGGGCAGTGGGGCGAGCCACCTGGCGGACGTCAAGGTCTTCATGGTGGCGAGCGATCAACGGGAGGTCACTGCGGGTCAGCTCGCGCGCCAGTGGCGCCAGCGGCTCGGTGAGATCCCGGGCGCGGAGGGCCTGGTCTTCCACTACACGACCGGCCACAGCGGCGGCTCTCCGGTGCACGTGCGCCTGAGCCATACCGACACGCGCACCCTGGAGCACGCGGGCGAGCGGCTCGCGAACATCATCCGCGGCTACGCCGGCACCTACGACATCGTGGACGGCAGCGCGCGCGGCAAGGAGCAGATCGATCTCAAGCTGAAAGCCGAGGCGCGCAGCCTCGGGCTCAGCCAGATGGAGCTCGGGCGCCAGGTGCGCTCCGCCTTCTACGGCTCGGAGGTGCTGCGCCAGCAACGGGGGCGCGAGGAGCTTCGCGTCTTCGTGCGACGTCCGCTGTCGGAGCGGCGCTCGGAGGCCGACATCGAGGCGCTGATGGTGCGCACGCCGGGCGGCGGCGAGCTGCCCCTGGGGCAGGCGGCCACGGTCAGCCGCGGGCGCGCCTACACGAAGATCGAGCGCGCGGGTGGGCGGCGGACGATCGACGTGACGGCCGACGTGGACGACACGAAGGGCAACGGCGGCGAGATCATGAAGAGCTTGCTGGACAAGGAGTTGCCGGCGCTGCAGCGGGACATCCCCGGGCTCACGTACACGTCCGAGGGCCAGCGCAAAGAGCAGATGGAGATGATGATGGGCATCTTCAAGGGCTTTGGCCTCGCGATCATCGCGATGTACGGCCTGCTCGCGATCCCATTCCGCAGCTATGCACAGCCGATCCTGGTCCTCAGCGCGATCCCCTTCGGCATGATCGGCGCGGTCATCGGGCACCTGGTGATGGGCTACGACCTGAGCATGATGACGATGTTCGGGGTGGTGGCGTTGTCGGGCGTGGTGGTGAACGACTCGCTCATACTCGTGGTGGCGATCAACCGCTTCAAGGCGGCGGGGATGAGCACGCTGGATGCGGTGATCGCGGGAGGCAAGCGGCGCTTCCGGCCGATCCTGCTGACCTCGCTGACGACCTTCCTCGGCCTGTCGCCGATGATCCTGGAGACGTCGGTCCAGGCGCGCTTCCTGATTCCGATGGCGATCAGCCTCGGCTTCGGCGTGCTCTTCGCGACGTTCATCATCCTGGTGATGGTGCCGTGCGCCTACCTCGTGCTGGATGACGCCTGGGCCCTGGTGCGCCAGATCGGTCGCGAGTACCGGCGCCTGGGGGAACCCCCCGCCCAGGCCGCGCCGCCGGCGGAGTGAGCGCCCCTGCAGTCCTGTTGCTTTCCGCTGGGCGTGTGATATCCATTCGCGCTTCCGGCGCCGCCCCCGGCGTCTTTCGCAGTCGCCGCCGCCGAGGCGGCCTGAGGAGGTGGAGCGAGTTGAACACCCGCGGTAGGCATCTGCTGGTCGAGTACACGGGTTGCGACGTCGACGTGCTGGACGATCTGAAACGGATCGAGGCGTTGATGAAGGAAGCTGCCCGCGTCGCTGGCGCCACGGTTGTCAACTCGGTGTTCCACGCCTTCGCTCCCCACGGCGTCACCGGCGTCGTGGTGGTGGAGGAGAGCCACCTGTCGATCCACACCTGGCCCGAGGCCGCCTACGCCGCGGTGGACTTCTTCACCTGCGGTGACTGCGTGCCCGAGGCCGCCAAGGACGTGCTGCGCGACGGCCTCGAGGCCGCCTGCGTCGAGATCATGATGGTCGACCGCGGGATGGGCGAGCCTGGCCACGGCATCCACCTGCGCAGCCACCGCACCGAGCTGTCCGCGTCCGCCGAGGCGGTTGCCGATCCGGTGACCCCTACGCCCCGCGCGCGCGCCTGAGCGCGCAGCTCTACTGGAGGCTTCGAGATGGCGCTGTGGTTCGACGAGAGCTACAAGGACGTGGTCCACTTCGGGCTGCGCGTGAAGCGCTCCTTGTACCACGCGCGCAGCGAGTTCCAGACGATCGACATCTTCGACACGGAGAAGTTCGGGCGCGCTCTAGCGCTTGACGGCGTTTACCAGACCAGCGTCGCCGACGAGTACTACTACCACGAGATGCTCGTGCACCCCGCGCTGCTGTGCGTGCAGCGCCCGCGCCGCGTGCTGATCATCGGCGGTGGCGACGGTGGCAGCGCACGCGAGGTGCTGCGCCATCCGGAAGTGGAGGCGCTGACCCTGTGCGAGCTGGACGGCGCCGTGGTGCGCGCCTGCCAGCAGCACCTGAAGGAGCTGAGCGTGCCCTGGGACAGCGACAGGCTCGAGGTGCTCTTCCGCGACGGTGTCGCCTACCTGAAGGAGCACGCGGGCGAGCCCTTCGACGTGATCCTGGTCGACGGCCCGGACCCGGTCGGCCCCGCCGAGGGGCTGTTCGGGAGCCCCTTCTACGAGGCCTGCCGGTCGCGCTTGCGCGAGGGCGGCGTGCTCGCGGTGCAGAGCGAGTCGCCGTTCATGATGCGCGAGGACTTCGTGCGCATCGTCAAGACCCTGCGCGGGGTCTTCGCGAGCGCGACGCCCTACTACGCCCAGGTGCCGATCTACGTCAGCGGCATCTGGAGCTGGACCTTCGCCGCCGACGGAGTCGAACCGCTGGCCTTCGACGCGGTCCGCGCCGAGCGCATCGAGCAGCAGACCCGCTACTACAATCGGGATATTCACCGGGCGGCCTTCGCGCAGCCGAATGACGTCAAGAAGCTCCTCGCCGACTGAAAATCGGCCGAGGTTCGCCCAGGGCCGGCTTACGTCCTCGAAGGAATCCTCGACGTACTTCCAGTACGCCTCCGGTTCCTTCTGGGGCGCGCTCGCCCCTGAACGAACCTCGACCGATTTTGGTTGCGGTGCTCCGGTTGCGCTACGTTGTGGATATCGTGGTCGAGCTTCCCGCCTTTCAGCCTGCGCTCGCTGCGCGATTGCGTGAGGAGGCGCATGGGATGGCGGACGCCTACGTCGAGGCCCTGCGTGAGGCGGTGCCGGGCGAGCATCTGAGCGCGATCTACGCCAAGGGCTCCGCCTACAAACCGTGGGACTCGGTGATCGACTACGTGCCGGTGGTGAGCGACGTGGACCTGCACGTGCGCTTCGCCGAGGATGCCGATGCCGAGCGCCACGTCGGCGGGCTGCGCGCGGCCCGCGCGCTCGCGCGACGGGCGCTCGAGCACTACCAGACGCGCTTTCCGGATGCTTCGCATGTGCCGCGTCCTCAGCTCACCGTGCTCAACGAGATCGAGCGGCAGCCAGGCTACCTGCCGTCGCCGGAGGGCCAGCTGCACACGCTCTACGGGTCGCCTGCCGAGGGCGCGAGCCGCGAGGCCTATGCGAGCGCCGGGACCACCGATGCGGAGCGCCTCGCCGCCGACGCGCGCTTCGTGCGTGAGGAGCTGCCCGGGAAGCTGATCGATCGGCCGGGCATGCATGCGTGGCGCGACGTCCGCATGCTCGTCTGGCGCGTCGGCCCGAGCGGGCCGCGGGTGCTCACACAGCGGGGCATGCATCCCCACGATGCCTGGTGCTTGAACCGTACCGCCGTGGTCCGGGCGCTCGAAGCGCGCGGTGCAGCCGAGCTGGCCGAGGCCTACGCCGCCTACTATCTGGCTTGCTGGGACGGATACCGCGCCGGCTTCGGCGACGCGGCTTCGGCGGAGCGGGCGCTCGATGCGGTGGAGCGTCTGTTCCTGGAAGCTGGGACGCCTTCCGGGCGTCAGCCCGACATGTGAACCACGCTCCAGAAGTAGTCCGGGTGAGGTAGATGCACTCGGCACGTCCGAAGCGGATGCGGCTGCCGGACGCCAGCAGTCTACGCTCGTTCGGGTCGAGGGGCGTGGCGTCGACGAAGGTGCCGTTGGAGCTGCCCAGGTCGGTCAGCCAGAGGTTGCCCCCCGGCTCCATTTCGAACGTTGCGTGCTCCCGCGAGACGCTCTTGCGGCGCAGACACAGATCGACCTCGCGCGAGCGCCCCACCACGACGCGGCCGTCGTGTCGGCGGCCGCGCTCCACGATCGGCACCGGGAAGCACGGCGCCGCCGCGAGCTGCGGGCCGCGGGTCAGATCGCGCGCGGGCTCGCGGAGCACCAGCGTTCGTCCACTGTTCCCATGCAACAGTAATCATGCACTGCTGAAGCAATGTGAGGTGGCTGGCCCGGCCAGATCGTCCACGGAGGGCGAGTCTGCGGCGATGCGGTCGTGCCAGCTCCGCGGGTGCTGGCCTACGCTGGGCTGATGCCGCCCGATGACGACCGACGCGTCTACTACGACCACGAGCCCGCGTATCGTCAGCTCGCGGCCCGCGGAGGCACCGGCTGGGACGACTGGAAGCCCGAGGTCGAGCACGACTCCTACGGGGATCTGGAGCGCTTCCTGGCCTCGCCGCTGTGCCCGGCTGCGCGGGGAGCACGCGCGCTGGACCTGGGCTGTGGCGGCGGCCAGGCGGGCTTCTGCGCAGCGCGGCGCGGCTTCGCCCTCACCGGCATCGACTACTCCGAGACGGCGGTAGCGCTGGCCCGGGACAACGCGGCGCGACTGGGGATCGCCGCCCACTTCGTGCGTGGTGACTGCCTGGCGCTTCAGGGCATCGCGGATGCCGGTTTCGACCTGGTCATCGACAACCACGTGCTGCACTGCGTGATCGAGCCGGCCCATCGGGTCCAGCTGCTGACGTCGGTGCGGCGCGTGCTCAATCCGGACGGGGTGCTCTTCTCGGCCACCATGTCGGCGGAGCTCCCCCTGGACTGGGAGGCCATGGGCGTGGATCCGGTGACGCGCGTGGACGGGCGGCGCACGCGCTTCTGGGTGCTGCGGGCGGAGCTCGAGCGGGAGCTGGCCGCCGCAGGGCTCGAGGTGCTGGAGATGCTCGGGACCGGGGCGACCGAGGATGATCCGGTTGGGGACCTGCTGACTGTGGCGCGGCCAGCGCGCCCATGACCGTGGCGCGGCCAGCGCGCCCGCGCTGAGAGCGCGGTCCCGGAAGGGAGAAAGGGCAAGTGCGTGACCGGTCGCGTCGGTGGGCGGCTGCGGTATTCTCACGGGATGTCTGACTACGTTTGGCGTCCCGACGCCGCGCGCATCGAGCGCGCCCACGTCACGCGCCTGATGCGCAAGCTCGGCTACGCGGTGGACCCCGCCGACCCGGAGGCGGTCGCGCGCACCACCCGCGAGTTCGTGGCGCGCAGCGGGCGCGAGATCGAGTGGTTCTGGGAGGCCGCGCTCGAGGACATGGGCAGCTTTTGGTTCCGGCCCTACGATCGGCTGCTCGACACGAGCCGCGGGCACGCGTGGAGTGACTGGTTCATCGGCGGCGAGACCAACATCGCGGCGGCCTGCGTCGATCGCCACGTCGCCGCCCGACCCGACAAGCTCGCCCTGATCGCCGAGACCGAGGACGGCGGCGTGCGGCGCTTCACCTACGCCGAGCTCGGCGACGAGGTCGGCCGGCTCGCCGCCGCGATGCGCCGGCTCGGCGTGCAGCGCGGCGACCGCGTGGCCTGCTACCTGCCGATGGTGGCCGAGGTGGTCTTCGCCATGCTCGCCACCCAGAAGCTGGGCGCCGCCTTCATCCCGATCTTCTCCGGCTACGCGCCGCCCGCCGTGCGCGAGCGCGTGGAGGAGGCCGGGGTCAAGCTGCTCTTCACCTCGGATGGCTCGATGCGCCGCGGCGACGCCTTCGGCCTCAAGAGCCTGGCCGACCAGGCCGTCGATGGGCTGAGCTGCGTGGAGCACGTGGTGGTCGTGCGCCGGGTGGGAGACGGAGCTGGCATCGACTGCCCGATGCGCGCGGGGCGCGACGTCTTCTACGAGGAGCTGGTCGCCGGGGAGAGCGACGAGGCCGAGACGGTCCCGATGCCCGCGCTGTCGCCCGCGCTGATGCTCTTCACGAGCGGGACCACCGGCAAGCCGAAGGGCACGGTGCACACCCACGCCGGGTGCCTCGCCCAGATGGGCAAGGAGATCTTCTACAACTTCGACCTCAAGGACGACGACGTCTTCTGGTGGTTCTCGGACATCGGCTGGATGATGGGGCCGTGGGAGATCATCGGCTGCTTTCAACACGGTGGCACCATCGTCATCTTCGAGGGCGCGCCGGACTATCCGGCGCCCGACCGGGTGTGGAGCTCGATCGAGAGTCACGGTGTGACCACCTTCGGGCTCAGCCCCACCGCCGTGCGGATGCTGATGCGCGCCGGGGATGACTTCGCCGAGCGCCACCCGATGGCCTCGCTCGACACGCTCGGCAGCACGGGCGAGCCCTGGGACCCGGAGAGCTACCTCTGGTACTTCGAGAAGGTCGGCAAGGGGCGCTGCCCGGTGATCAACATCAGCGGGGGCACCGACCTGGTCGGCTGCTTCCTCGCGCCGCTGCCGGTGATGCCACTCAAGGCCGCGAGCCTGCAGAGCCCGGGCCTGGGCATGGCGGTCGACGTCTTCGACGAGGACGGCAAGAGCGTCACCGGCGAGGTCGGCTACCTGGTGTGCAAGCAGCCGGTACCGTCGTTCACACGCAGCCTGTGGAAGAACGACGCGAAGTACATCGAGACCTACTGGAGCAAGTTCCCGGAGGTCTGGAACCACGGCGACTGGGCTCAGATCGACGCGGAGGGGGACTGGTTCATCTACGGTCGCGCCGACGACACGATGAAGATCGCGGGCCGCCGCGTCGGCCCTGGGGAGATCGAGGCGGCCCTGATCGAGCACGACGCCGTCAGCGAGGCGGCGGCGGTCGGCGTGCCCGACGAGCTCAAGGGCACCGAGGTGGTCTGCTTCGTCGTGCTGCACGCCGGCCACGAGGCGGGCGAGGCCCTGCGCGGCGAGCTGGTCAAGACGGTGGTGGCGGCCCTGGGCAAGGTCGACCGACCCAAGGCGGTGCTATTCGCGGAGGACCTGCCCAAGACCCGCAGCGCCAAGATCCTGCGGCGCCTGATTCAGCGGAAATATCTGGGCGAAACGGAGCTGGGAGACATGTCGAGCGTCGCCAATCCAGAAGCCATCGACGCCATCGCCAGGGCTTGCTAGCGACGTCCCAAATTCTGGCTCGAATCGAATCGACATTTGTAGGCTGCCGTTGTACCTGTACGGCTTCCTACGAAATCAGGCAGTTTTCATGGACCCGAAGGTCGTCCCCATCACCAAGAGCAAGCCCCCCCAGGCCGACAAGGTCACCGACGCCGGTGAGGAGATCACCCCGGACGTCCAGGCCGCCCTCGACTACCACGAGGACGGTACGCCCGGGAAAATCGCCATCGTGCCGACCAAGCCGGTCACGACCCAGCGCGACCTGTCGCTGGCCTACAGCCCGGGTGTGGCCGAGCCCTGCCGCGAGATTCACAAGCGCCGCTCGGCCGTCAACAGGTACACCGCACGCCGCAACCTGGTGGCCGTGATCAGCAACGGCACCGCCGTGCTCGGCCTGGGCGACATCGGGCCCTACGCGGCCAAGCCGGTGATGGAGGGCAAGGCGGTGCTCTTCAAGCGCTTCGCCGACATCGACGTCTTCGACATCGAGATCGACGCCAAGGATCCAGAGGTCCTGATCGAGACCGTCTCGGCCCTCGAGCCCACCTTCGGTGGCATCAATCTCGAGGACATCAAGGCGCCCGAGTGCTTCATCGTCGAGAAGGCCCTGAAGATGCGCATGGGCATCCCGGTCTTCCACGACGACCAGCACGGCACCGCGATCATCACCGCCGCCGCCCTGCTCAACTGCTGCCAGCTGCAGGAGCGCGAGACCGCCGACCTCAAGGTCGTGTGCATCGGCGCCGGGGCCTCCGCGATCGCCTGCATGGACCTGTGGATCGAGCTCGGCGTCAAGCGCGAGAACATCATCATGACCGACTCGCGGGGCGTGATTCGCGACGGCCGCGCGGGCGTCAACCAGTACAAGGCGCCGTTCGCGCGCCCCGTCGACGACCTGCGCCACACCCTGGCCGATGCCATGAAGGATGCCGACGTGATGATCGGCCTGTCCTCCGGCGGTACGGTGCCGGTGGAGATGGTCGAGAGCATGGGACCCAAGCCCGTGATCTTCGCGCTCGCCAATCCGGATCCGGAGATCCCGTACGACGACGCGGTGGCGGCGCGCCCCGACGCGATCGTGGCGACGGGCCGCAGCGATTTCCCGAACCAGGTCAACAACGTCCTGGGCTTCCCCTTCATCTTCCGCGGCGCGCTCGACGTCGCGGCCACCGCCATCAACGACGAGATGAAGCTGGCCGCCGCGCGCGCCCTGGCGGACCTGGCGCGCGAGCCGGTGCCCCAGGACGTGATCGAGGCCTACGGCGGGGAGTCGATCGAGTACGGCGCGCGCTACATCATCCCCAAGCCCTTCGATGCCCGCGTGCTGCCGTGGGTGTCCACCGCGGTGGCGGAGGCGGCGATGGCGACGGGCGTGGCCCAGGAGCCGGTCGATGTCGAGGAGTACCGCGCGCGTCTGACCCGCAAGGCCGGGCTGTAGCCTCGAGCTCCCCCTGTCCGGGTCGAAGCAGGTCGCTCTAGGCGTCGTCGGGGAGGTCTAGCTCCTTCTTGAGTCTCTGCAGCTCGGCCTCGCGGTCGGGCAGCGGCGACGGCGTCTGGAGCATGCGGGTCTCCTCGAGCTCCTCGACGACCTTCGCGTCACGCGGGAAGGGGGTGTCGCTGCTGTTGAGGGCGTACATGCGCTCGAAGGGCAGGCGTGGGCGCTGGCCGCCCGCCTCCTTGCCCTCGGCCGGGTAACCCACGCACTGCAGGACGATCACCTTGCCGCTGTCGGGCAGCCCGAGCGCGGCCTTGATCTTGTCCTCGTTGGGCGTGCCGAGGCAGCAGCAGCCCAGGCCCTCCTGCATCGCGACCAGGGTCGCCTGCGCCACTCCCTGGCCACAGTCGAACTCCGTCAGCCCGGTGGTCATGATGTGCGGGCGCACGGCTTCGAAGAAGGGGATGAGCTGCGTGTCGAGATGCTCGATGGCGGCCTCCTCGTCGACGCCGGTGGCGCGGCAGCGAACCAATTCCTTGAGGCGGTCGCCCTGCTCCTCCAGCGCCTGCCAGTCGAGCCACCAGACGATCACTACCGGTGCCCGTTGCAGCTGCCAGCCCTGGACCAACGCGAAGAGCGCCTCCTTCTGCTCCGGGGTGGCGGTGAACTTGTCGACCACCACCGCGCGCAGGGCGCAGACGTTGCCCCAGAACGATGCCAGGCGCGCAGCCTCGAGCATTTTCTGGATCTTCTTCTGCTCAACCGGCTTGTCCGGCTGGAGAAAGCGGTAGGAACGGCGACTTCCGATCGCGTCGTAGAGCTCCATGGCAGACTCCCTTGCTCCCCCGCGCTGCGCGAGGAAGCGGCAGCCTACCATGGGCTGCAGAGGTCCGAAGCTGCCGACAGGGCCAGCTCGAGCGACCTTTTCGGACGTCTACTCGAAGCCGGCTGCGGCGTGGCAGCCTGCACACTGAGCAAGCATCTCGGCGTAAACGGCGGTCTTCTCGGCGGGCTGACCCGCCTGCTCGGCGCGCTTGCCCAGCGCCCGCATCTTCTCGAGGTCCTGCCACAGGGGCGACGTCTCCGGCGCCGGCGCGGGTGGCTCCGCGGCCTCTCCTTCAGCAGCAGCCTCCGCCGGCGGCTCCGCACCGAGCGGCGGCTCGTCCTGGGGCAGCTCCATCGACGCGAGCGCAGTCGCGCCGCGCATCCAGGCCTCGTGGCGCGGCGCGGTCATGCCGAGCCAGAGCTCCTCCGCCGCCCAAGCATGACGTGCCATGGCCTCGCTGAGCCCGGTGCCATCGGGCTTGTAGCCGCGGGTGTCGCCCTCGAGCTTGGGTCCACCGCCCGTCGTGCGGTGGCAGTCGGCACAGGCGCCCGCCACGGTGGAGACCGCGACCGCTGCCTCCGAGAGGCTGGCGGGGGAGGCTCCCTTCTTGGCCTGCGCCTGCATGTCCTCGATCCAGTTCATCCAGTCGGGCGGCACGTCCATCCCGAACTCGCCCGAAGCGATGCGCGACATCGGCGCGTTGACGTCACCCAGGCGCGCGCCGATGACGGCGTCGCGCGCCTTGATGATGTCCCAGAAGTGGTGCCACATCTGCTGCCCCGCCGGGACCGCCTCGGCCTCCTCGCCGGTGCTGGCTTCGGGAGCGGGCGCAGGGGCCGGCTCGGGCGGCGCTCCGCAGCCGAGGGCGATCATCGACAGCGCGGATAGAAAGGGGAGCAGGCGCATGGCAGGGGGCACATACGCGCGGGTCCCGGACTCGCAACCTGTGCGTGCCCGTCCCCTGCGCTACTGTCCGGAGCGGGCGAAGGTGTTTCGGGTCGCCTTCGACGCTGGCGCCACGATCGATCGAGCGCGCCAGGTCCTCCATGATCGCGTCGCGCGAGACGACCGGTGTGCCGAGCGCGTCCGCGAGGAGCCGGGACAGGGTCGTCTTGCCGGAGGCCGGGCGGCCCGTGACCACAATCAGACTGGGCAGTCCCCCCGCGTTTCTGCTCGCTCACCCGAGCACCGCCGATCGTTGCCGGTCGCTCACTCTGCGTCGAAGCGCCTGATGAGGGGCTTCGGCGCCTTGACTCGCCATGCCTGTTCGATTCGTTCGCGTGCTTCGGCAACGCGCAGGCGTGACAGGCGCGCGAGCACGGCGCGCGAGCCGACGTAGTGATCGGTGATGTGGTAGAGGTCCGGCTGGCGCTCGATCAGGAATTGCTGCTCGTCGACGCTGCCGAGCATGAAGACGACGTTCTTGCCGTCCTCCTTGAGTCGCACGAAGCCCTTGCCGCGCAC
>JAPPOT010000830.1 GCA_028817855.1 Myxococcales bacterium | reverse complement strand
ACCAGTGGGTTCTGGGTGGCGAGCACGAAGACTGGATCCTCGAGCACGTGGGTGGTCTTGGAGACCGTCACCGAGCGCTCCTGCATCGCCTCGAGCAGCGCGCTCTGGGTCTTCGGGGTCGTGCGGTTAATCTCGTCGGCCAACACGACGTGGGCGAAGATCGGGCCGGGCTGGAAGTCGAGGCGGCGCTGGCCGCCCTCGTCGCTGATCACCATCGTGCCGACGATGTCGGCCGGCATCAGGTCCGGGGTGAACTGGATGCGGGAGAAGCGCAGGTCCAGGGCCGAGGCCAGCGCCCGCACGAGCGCGGTCTTGCCCAGACCCGGCACACCCTCCAGCAGGGCGTGACCGCCGGCCAGCAGGCAAGTGAGCACGCCGTCGACGATGCGCTCCTGGCCCACGATCACGCGGCCCACCTCCTGCCTCACCCTGCCGATCTGCTCGGCGAATTGTGCCACCACCTGCTCGGTCTCGGCCTCGCTCATCATCGTCCCTCGCGCGGTCTGATCAGCTGGAAGTAACGTCTGACGTAGAAGCGGTAGCCACCCGGGACCTCGTCCCGCTCGAGCACGCTCTCGGCATGCTTCTCGTACTCGGTGTGCACCTTGTCGTAGCCCTGCGACACGAAGCCGCGACTCCCGGCCTCGCGAATCACCTCGCTGCGGGTGGGGCCGCGGCCCTTCTCACCGCTGACGTGGGTCGCCTCGTGCTCGACGTCGAGGCGGGGCTCCCGACCGGAGCGGGGGCGCCCCCCTTCGCCGGCGTCGTCGCCGCCCGCGAGCTCGGCGCTCCCGGACGCCCTGCGCGCCATGCCCGGCATCTCGATCGCGCCGGCCGGCTGGCCGCCGGCCCCCGGCTTGATCATCAGGCCCTTGCCCTGCTTGCCGTTCTGGCCGTTCTGGCCCTTGCCCTGCTCACCCTGGGCGGCGCGCGAGAAGCCGTCGAGGCCCAGGGGCTGGCCCTGCTTGCCCTGCTGACCGCCGCCGGCCTGCTTCTGCTGCTGCTGCCCCCCCTGCTTGCTCATCAGCTGCCGCAGCTGCTCGAGCTGCTTCTTCAACCGGTCGCGCTGCTCCCTGGAGAGCTGCTGGCGCGCGAGCTGCTCCATGGACTCGGCGCCCTGGGAGAGCTGACGCGCCGCGTCGCGCCGCGAGGCCTGTCCCATCTGGCCGGCGGCCCCACCCAGGTTGCGGCGCAGCTGCTCGAGCCGGCGGCGGGCCTCGGCGCGCGCCTTGCGCTCGCGCTCCAGCCGATCGAGCTGGCGCTTCTTCTTCTTGAGCAGACGCTTGTCGCGCTTGGACAGCTCGCCCTGCTCGCGCTTCTTCTTGAGCAGGCGCTCCAGCTCGCGCTTGGCACGGGCCTCGGCCTGCGACTGTTCCTTTGGCGCCTTGGCCGCGCGCTCCAGCTGCTTCTTCAGGGCGGCCGCCTGCTTCTTCGAGAGCGCATCGAGCTCCTTGCCGAGCTGGGCCAGGGCCGCCTGGGCGCGGCGCGCGTCGCCATCGCGCAGCGCCTCTGCCAGCGCCTCGCTGGGGTCCTGCTTGCCGAGCTGCCGCCCCAGCTCCGCGAGCGCCTCGCGCAGGGCATCGTGCTCCGCCTCGTTCAGCTCAGCCGCGAGCTGCGCCTCGAGCCGCCGCAGCTCGCGCAGGGCCTCCTCGCGCTCGAGCTCGCCCTGCTCGAGCGCCTCGAGCATCGCGTTGAGCTCGCTGGCGGCTTCGCGCAGCCCGGGATCGAGCGCGTTATCCGTAGCGATCGGCGTGACCTCCTCGGCGAAGGCGGCGATGTCATCCTGCTGCAGCAGCCGCGGACGCGCGACGACCTCGGGGGGCAACGCCACGCGCACGGGAACCTCGAGCATCGCCAGCAGCCCGAGGCCGAGCAGCACGGGCACGCTCTCGCGCGAGCCGCGGGGCCAGCGCAGGGGCAGGGCTTCGGCCGGCGAGGCGAGGGCGGCCCGCCGCGCGGCGCTGTCGATGCACGCCTCCATGAACGGCGTGCGCTCGCTCGCCGGCATGCGCCCGAAGGCCCACGCGCTCGCCAGCAGGTCGTGCTCACCGAGCTGAGCGTCGATCAGACGCGCCGCCGACAGCGGCGAGGTGCGGCGCAGCGCGGCCACCGCGATCGACAGCGGCGGAAGGCAGGCCAGGCCCAGCGCCCAGCCCGCGAGTGTCGCCTCACCGAGCTTGAGCCCGCAGATGCCGACGACAGCGACGATGGCGCTCACGACGAGGGCGGGCGGAGCCGCATTGATGGCGCGCTGCAGCCGTGCCCGCCGCTCGACCGAAGCGATTGCTGAGAGGGTCCCGTCGTGGCCCGCCGACGAAGGCGGGGCGGTCGTGGCTGGGGCTCGCCCCGCGGTCGCCATATTATTGAAATCCCACGGATTCAGGCCCCGCGCAACGGACTCGTTTAGGGAATCGGGGGCTCCGCCTGGCGCCCCCCGGGGCCCAGGGGGATGGCGTGCAGGATCTCGCCGCGCTCGAAGTACTCTCGATCACCCGGTAGGACTAGCAGTGCGTCCACGCCCACCATCGACGGCAGCGCGCCCGACCCCTGGAGCGGATGCGGTGCCGCGAACGTCTGGCCCTCGCGCTGCTCGAGCCGCACGCGCGCCAGCTCGGTGCGCCCGGTGGAGTGCCGGTGGGCGGCGTCAAGGACCACCGGGATGGGCGCCGGGTAGGGCGCGCGGAAACCGCGCATGCGCAGCAGACCCGGACGCACGAAGAGTTCGAAGGTGACCATCGCGCTCACCGGGTTGCCGGGCAGCCCGACCACGGGCGTGCCGTCAACGGCGCTTCCGAACAGGATCGGCTTGCCCGGCTTGATCGCGACCTTGTGGAAGTGGGCGCTCACCCCGGCCCGCGCGAGGGCCTGCCCGACGAAGTCGTACTCACCCACCGACACCCCGCCGATCGAGATTACCACGTCCGCCTCCAGCGCGGCCGCCACCCGCTCCGCGATCTCCTCGACGCGGTCGCGGGCGGGGGGCAGCACCCACGGCACCCCGCCGACCTGGACCACCTGGGCGGCCAGGGCGTAGGCGTTGCTGTTGACGATCGTGCCCGGCTCGGTGGCCTGCCCGATGTCGCGCAGCTCGTCGCCGGTGGAGAGGATGGCGACGCGCGGTGCGCGGTGCACGCTCAGCGTGTGGTGGCCGTGCACGGCGAGCAGCGCGAGCTCACTCGGCCCCAGCTCGGCGCCGGCGGCGACGGCGACCTCGCCCACGCGCTGGTCGTGGCCGCGCGGACGCACGTGACGCCCGCGCTCGCCGACGGAGCTGAAGCGCACCCGCTCGCCGTCGAGCTCGGCGTTCTCCTGCATCACCACCGTGTCGGCGCCCTCGGGCAGGGGCGCGCCGGTGAAAATGCGCATCGTGGTGCCGGCCCGGAGCGCCGGTGGCGGCGTTCCGCCGGCGCGCGCCTCGCCCACGATGGGCAGCTGCTGGCCCTCGCTCACCTCGTCGTGGCGTACCGCGTACCCGTCCAGCGCGCTGTTGTCGAACAGCGGCAGGGCGCCGGCGGCGAGCAGGTCCTCCGCCAACACCTGTCCCAGCGCCGACAGCAGCGGCGTGCGCACCGGGGGCAGCACCTCGAAGTGCGGCAGCATCTCGCGATGGGCTTCCGCGATGCTCTTCATGGCGGAAAGTCTGTCGACTTCCCCCGCGCCTGTCGAGTGCTTCTACCGGCGCGCGCGGGCGGCCTGATCGCTGGGCACGTAGAGGATCACCCGGTTGTCCGGCTGCAACTTGGTGTAGCGGCTGAAGCCGTTGATGCGCGCGATCGAGCCGACCGAGAGGTCGAAGCGCTTCGACAGGGAGCGCAAGGTGTCGCCGTCCTTGACGCGGTAGCGCACGCGCACCCGGTCGCGCTGCTCCTCGTGGTGGTCGAGGAAGGGCTCGCTGCCCACGACCAGCGTCTCGACCTGCGAGGCGGAGACCACGCGGGCGTGCTGCAGGTCCACCGACGCGGGCACGAAGAGCTGCAGCACCATGCCGGAGTGCAGGCGCGCGTCGCTGCTGACGTCGTTCCAGGCGGCCAGCTCGTCGCTGCTGACCTGGAAGAAGCGCGCGATCGAGTCCAACCGGTCACCCGGGATCACGTGGTAGAAGACGTGGCGACGGTCGTCGTAGGCGAAGCTGCGGTCCGGCACGCCCACGATGGCGGAGCTGGGTGTCTCGGGCGCCTTCGGCTCCACGTCGGGCACCTTCAGGCGCGTGCCCGGCTGGACCTGCTCGCTGCGGCTCAGGTCGTTCAAGCGGCGCAGCTTGACCTCGGTGGTGCCATACATCTGGGCCACGTCGCGCAGGCGCTCGCCGAAGCGCAGCACGTGCACGCCATGGCTCGCGCGATTGGCCTGCAGCTGCGGCCAGCGAGAACGGAAGCGCTCGACCTTGTCGTTCGGGATGCGCAGCGGGTACTGGCGCACGTCGGGCGGCAGACGCTTGCGGCGCAGCTCGGGATTGTGCTTCGCGAGCGCCTCCTGGGTCATGGAGGCGGCCCGCGCCAGACGACCGAGGCCTGTGCCACCGGGGACCTGGACGAGGGTGGTGCCCACGGGCGGGTCCTTCTGCAGGTCGCCGAGGCCGAAGCGCTCCGGATTGTGGGCGATGATCGCGCAGGCCATCACCTTGTGCACGTAGGCGATGGTCTCGTAGGGCAGGCCGGCCTCGACGCGCGACAGCAACCAGAAATCGTTGCTGTTGTACTTGCGGATCGAGCGCAGCAGGGCGCCATAGCCCATGTTGAAGGCCGCCAGGCTCAGCGGCCAGGAGCCGAGCCGACCGTGCAGGTCCTCGAAGAAAGCTGCGGCCGCCCGGGTGGCCTGCTCGGGGCTGCGACGTTCGTCGACCCAGCGATTGACCTCCAGGTCGTAGTCGGAGCCCGTGGCCTTCACGAACTGCCACATGCCCATGGCGCCGGCGGGCGACTCGACGGTCGGGTCGTAGCCGCTCTCGACCATGGCCACGTAGAGCAGGTCTTCGGGCAAGCCGGCCTCACGGAATGTGCGCCGGATCATCCCCTCGTAGCGGCCGGAGCGCTGCATCCACGCGCGGATGTGGCCGCGCCCGCGCGGGTTGTCGCGGTAGTACTCGAGCATCTCGACCAGCCGGCGGTCCCAGCGGATCGGGATGTCGGGCAGTGCGATGCCCTCGAGCCACGGCGCGGGCGCGGCCTGGCGCTCGGGCGCGCGGGCAGGCGCGGAGAGGTCCGAGGAGAGCAGAGGTGGGGTCGACTCGACGGCGATGGCCGGCGCGCCGATCGGCTCCGACGGGTCTTCGCCCACGTCGAGGGCATCCAGCTCCACCCGGGCCAGGCGCAGGGCCTCGGCCACATCGATGCCCTCATCCAGAGCCTCCGCCTGCTCCTGCGCGAGCAGCAGCGAGGGCGCAGCGATCCACAGCAAGCCCGCGAAGATCGGAGACAGGCGCATCTGGGCCAGGGTATCTGGCCGTCCACGGGCTGGCCAGAAACCCGTGCCAGGCTCGCTGGACGCCCATTTTTGGTAATATCTCCAGCGGTTGGAGACAGAACGTGCATCGCGGAGTCCAGGCGCTCATCCAGTGGCTCGAGAACAACCCGGTCGACGGCGGGCGCGGTGCGTCCGCGCCGGACGTGGCGTCGGTCACCGAGACCATCGCATCCCCACTGCCGACCGACCTGCGATTGCTACTCGCGCAGCTGGACGGAGGCGAGCTGCCGACCGGGCTGCTGCTCAGCGCCACAGGCGAGCACGAGCGCAGCATCCGCGGCGGGCTTCAGGCCGTGGCGCGCACGCTCCACCAGCCCGTCGATGATCCGGAGCTGCCGCTGCCCTTCTTCAGCGCGGACGACGACGCGGTGCTCTGCTTCGATCGCAGCGCCGGTCCCGTGGCCGACACCTGGCCGGTCGTGGACGTGCAGCCGGAAGGCCAGGTGCGCCTGATCCACCGCACCTTCGACGGATGGTGCCGGCTGCGACTTGCCGAGTGGACCGCGGACGACTTCGGCCAGGACTTCTCACTGGACAGCTACCTGGCAGCCGGACGCCGCCACGTGGCGATCGAGCCCGACGTGGCGGTCGCCCACGCCACCGTGGCCCACGCGCTGCGCCGGGCGGGCGAGCCGGAGCGGGCGCTGGAGAGCTACGAGCGCGCGGCGCGCTGTGTGCCGTCCGAAGCGTGGTGCGACTGGGAGGCCCTCAAGCTCGCGACCCTGCTCGACGACACGCCCCAGGCGCTGACCTCGGCCCGGCGGTTGAGCGCGCGGGCGCCGCGCGAGCGCTGGGCCCTGCGCGAGACCACGCCCGGCGCGGTGGCCGACGCCCTCTCGGTGGTGGCCCAGCGTCTGCAACAACCCGACATCGTCCTGCGCCTACTCGACCAGCTCGCGGAGGCCGCGGACGGGGATGACGCCGACCGCGTCGCCACCACCCGCCACGCGCTCCACAAGGGCGAGCCCATGCGCCCCACCTTGCCGCCCAACCCGACGGCCGTCTCGCCCCATCCCGACCCCAACGTCTTCTGGGCCAACCTGGAGAAGGCATACCGCGCCGGCGCCGTCCGCGACGACGACCTGCTCCTCGACCCGATGTACCGGCAGCTGGAGTCCTACCGCCCCCTCAAAGAGCTGCTGCGCATCCGGAGAGAGTTCTAGATCCCTCCGTGCTGGCACTGCCAGCAGCAGCACCACCCGCCGCAATCCGCTCGACGATTCCCGATCAGCTCAAGAACACACTTTGTTGCGGCCGGTTCGCTTGGCTTCGTACAGCTTGTCGTCGGCGGACTTGTAGAAGTCCTTCATGTCCATGCCCTGGGCCAGCTCGGAGACGCCGATGGAGATGGTGACGTCGATTTTCTCGCCCTCGACCACGAAGGTGTGGGTCTCGACCAGCGTGCGCAGCTCCTCACCGATGGCGGCCGCGCCCTCGCGGGAGGTCTCCGGCAGGATGGCGCAGAACTCCTCACCGCCATAGCGGCCCAGCTCGTCGTCCGGCCGCAGGCGCTTCTGCAGAATGTTCGCGAGCTCGCGCAGCACGGTGTCGCCGGCCAGGTGGCCGTAGGTGTCGTTGACGTCCTTGAAGTGGTCGATGTCGATGATCAGCAATGAGAGCTCGCGCGCGTGTCGCTGGGCGCGCGGCATCTCCTTGGTCAACACCGTGTCGAGCTGCTTGCGGTTACTGACGTCGGTGAGACCATCGGTGATGGTCATGTTGAAGATCGTCTCGTGGTACTGCGCCTCCACGTCGGAGCCGCTCAGGTACTTGTAGATCGTGTCGCCGATCTTTACCTGGTCGCCCCGGCGCAGCTGGGTCGCCGAGACCGGCTCCGCGTCGTCGTTGATGAAGGTGCCGTTCGTGGAGTCCAGGTCGATCACGAAGAAGTGCCCGTCCCGGTGCTCGATCTTGGCGTGCCGGCGCGAGACGCTGTCGCTGTCGAGCACGATGTCATTCTCGCGATCGCGCCCGATGCTGGTCTGCTCCTTCTGGAGCACGAAGCGCTTGCCCAGATCGGACTGGACCGGGGCGTAGATCACGACCAGGCAGTCGTCGCCCTTGCGCTTGACCTTCAGCTCTTCGAGGGTCGTGACCCTGGTCTTGATGTCGTGATCGGAGTCCACGCTTGAGCGTTGGCTTGAGAGTCGGCGTCCAGAGTCGGCTTCAGAGTCGCTTCACCAGAGTGACAATTATCGCACGGACCGTGGTGCCGTTGCCATTCGCCATCTCAGAATCACTCATTGTGCCCATTTAGGGGAGCAATGAGAATCCCGTTTCGCGCAGCGCACTTTATCCCACGCCCACACACAATGCGAAGTTGTCGCCGACGACCGCGCGCGCGCCCGTGAGCGTTGACAGGAAATTCCCCCCCGCAATACTAGTCGTTCGAAGTTCGCTCGATGCCCGAGACACAGCACGCCGATGACCTCGTCGCGCCGCTGAGCGATGCCCCAATGATCCTCGTCGTGGACGACGAGCACGTCATACGGGAGATCCTCGCCGACTTCCTCGCGATGGAGGGGTTCAACGTCCGCACCGCCGACGACGGTCAGTCCGCGCTGGTGGAGCTCTCGCGCGCGCACTACGACCTCGTGCTCAGTGATCTGAAGATGCCGAACATGGGCGGCATCGAATTGCTCGATGCCATTGCCCAGCACGCGCCGAGCGTGGTGACGATCATCATGACGGGCTTCGGTACGGTCGAGACCGCGATCGACGCGATGAAGCGCGGCGCCTACGACTACATCATGAAGCCCTTCAAGATGGAGGAGGTCGTGCACACCGTCCGACGCGGGCTCGAGCGCAAGAAGCTCGCCGCCGAGAACCTCCGCCTGCGGGAGGCGCTCTCGCTGTACAAGGTGAGCGAGGCGATCGCCAACAGCCTGAGCCTGGACGAGGTGCTCCGCACCGTGGTCGACGCGGCGCTCGACGAGGTGGCCGCGGACGCCGTGCTCGTCTTGCTCGAAGACGGGGAGGGCAACTTCTTCGAGCGCGCCCGCGTGATGCGCGAAGACCCGACCCTGGCGAACATCGACCCGGGGGAGCTGTCGGCCGCCAAGCTCGACGAGCACTTCGAGCACGAGCACCGGCTCAAGGTGCAGGGCAACCGAGGACTGTCCTTCTTCAGTCGCCCTCCGGCGGGGGCGGACCTGTCCTCGCTCGTGGTCACGCGCCTGCGCATGACGGCCAAGACCATCGGCTACATGGCGGCCTGCAGCTTCAGTCCGGGCAAGACATTCGACGAGGGCCAGCGCAAGCTGCTGCACATGGTGTCGGACCGCGCCGCCGCTTCGATCGAGAACGCGCAGCTCTACGAGGACCTGCGAGCCACGTTCAAGCAGACGATCAGCGGGCTAGCGAGCGCGATCGACAAGATGGACCGCTACACGGCAGGCCACTCCGAGCGGGTGGCGGGCTACGCCCAGCTGCTCGCTATCAAGCTCGGCTTGCCGGAGGACCAGATCGAGATCGTGCGGCAGGCGGCGCTGATGCACGACATCGGCAAGATCGGCTGCGTGCTCAACCTCAACAAGCCCGGCATCCTGACCGAGCGCGAGTACGAGATCTTCAAGCAGCACCCGGGCTTCGGGCGCGACATCCTGCAGCCGATCGAGTTCCTCAACCCGATCATTCCGGGCGTGCACTGCCACCACGAGCGCTGGGACGGACACGGCTACCCCGACGGGCTCAGGGGCAAAGACATCCCGCTGATCGCGCGCATCATCTCGGTGGCCGACGTCTACGACGCCATGACCAGCGACCGGGCCTACCGCAAGGCGCTACCCCACGATGCGACGGTCTCCGCGCGCGAACGCTGCGCAGGGACCCAGGTCGACCCCGACGGGGCCAACGAGTGCGTCGAGGTCATCGCCGTCGACCGGTCCGAGCGCATCGAGCGCGGCGATCCCGTTCCTGATTAGGCCGTCCCCGAGCCCCGCCCCGACCACCCGTGGATGGATACGGCGGAGCCTGGGGGAGGGCTGCTATCCAGACCTGGCCGCTTCGAGCTCCGACGTCGTGGTGCTGGCGGGCTCTTCGCCGCTGGGGCGGGAGCCGCGGTCTTTGCCGTTGGTTCCGTTGCGACCGGTGGCCTCGGCTTCACGCTCCTTCTCGCGGGCGGCCTCCTCCTTCTCGCGCTCTTCCTGCCATGGGTACTTGATGCGGCTGTGGTGGAGCGAGCACAGCGTGTCCGTGATCTGATTGCCAACCGTGTGCAGCTCGGCGAGGCTGAGGCCGCAATCGTCGAGCTGGCCCTGGCGCAGCTTGGTGAAGATCACGCGCTGGACGAGTCCCTCGAAGCCCTCCCGCGACGGCGGGTCGACCGTGCGCGAGCCCGCCTCGATCGCGTCGATCAACATGAGGATCGCGGTCTCCTTGGTCCGGGGGCGCATCCCGGGGTAGTGGAAGGCCTTCTCGGTCAGCTCCTTCGGGTTCCCATCCTTCAGGCACTTGTGCCAGAAGAACTCGATCAGGCCCGTGCCGTGGTGGGTGTAGGCGAACTCGACCACGGGCTCCGGGATGTTGCCCTCGCGCAAGATGCGCACGCCTTCGATCACGTGGGCCATGATCGCGTCGGCGCTGACGTCGGGATCGAGGCTATCGTGGGGGCTGGGCTCGCCCGGCTCCAGGTTCTCGACGTAGTACTTGGACTGACAGGTCTTGCCCAGGTCGTGGTAGTAGGCGCCGGTGCGCGTGAGCAGGGCGTCGGCGTGGATCGACGCCGCAGCGGCCTCGGCCAGGTTGGCCATCGCGCGCGAGTGCTCCCAGGAGCCGGGCGCCTCCGCCACCATCTTCTTCAGCAGCGGCTGATCGAGATCCGTGAGGTTCATCAGCTGGCTGCGTGAGACGATGCCGAAGAGCGCGGACACGATCGGCGACAGGATGAAGGCCAGTAGCCCGGAGGCCGCTCCCGCGATCAGGGTCGCCGCCGGTCCGGAGCGCCAGCCGAGGGCGAGCTCCTGGGTGGGCGAGAAGCCGTCGAAGATCTCCTTGGCCGCAACGTACACGACCCCGCCGGCGAGGCCGGCCAGCAGTCCGGCGACCAGCAGCATCGGCGAGCGCTTGCGCTGGCGCAGGGCAAGGGCGCCGGCGGCCCCACTCACGAAGTAGGTCACGCTCAGGATCGGATCGAAGGCGACGAAGGACGCGCTCATGAGCGTCATCACGCCCGCGACCAGCACGCCATTGCGCCGGTCCAGATAGAAGGCAGCCCACAGCGGCACGAGCGCGATCGGCACAAGCTGGGCGGTCAGATCCGTGAAGAGCAGGAAGACCTTGTTCGCGACCAGGAAGGCCGAGGCCAGGACCATCATCGTGACCTGACTGCGCAACAGGCCCGCCTGGCTGCTGTGCCCCTTGCGCATGTACGTCATCAGCGTGAGCAACAGCATGAAGTAGACCAACCAGTGGGCGCCCAGGTGGGGCAGCTGAGGCGGCCGGCGATCGCGCTCGTAGAGGCGCACCAGGGCGGCCAGCTCCGGCTGCTGGTGCTTCACGACGGCACCACGCGGAACGATCTCGGCGACCGTCGCGATCTGCACATCGGCGGCCGGGTCCACGGTCCGCAGGGTGGTGCGCGGCAGCCGCAGGGTGATCGGTGCGGGGCGGCTCGGATCGACCCGGAAGGGCTCGACGAAGGTCTCGCCAAAATTGGCGACCGTCAGGGCCGTGGCGAATACCGCGCTCAGCACGAAGCCGGAGGCGACGCCCGCGATCAGTCTGGTCCGCAAC
>JAPPOT010000361.1 GCA_028817855.1 Myxococcales bacterium | reverse complement strand
AGCCATGCCACGTCATCGGCCACTGTCGCAGACGGTTGCGGGGGCTCGGGAAGAAGATTTCCTTGGAAGCGGGAAGAAGATTTCCTTGGAAGCCGCGGCGAAGCGGGAAGAAGATTTCCTTGGAAGCCGCGGCCGGCAGAAGCCGGTCGTCGTGGTCGGGGCACCGCTGGGGCGCGCGGTTCATCAGAAACCGATCGCGCGCATTCATCGTGCGACTGCTGCAGCTCTCCATCGCGGTTCAATACGCTGCGGCTCTGGTCATCCTGCCCATCAGCGGTCCGCTGATGGCGTTCAGCGCGACAGTGTTCGGTGCTGGCGCGACGGCCTTCTACCTGATGTGGCACTACGGTGGGGCCCGAATGAGACGAGTCCTGGCTTCCAATGGGGCACCGGCACCTGGAGGCTGGGAAACTCGGACCGAGGTCGGCGAAACACGGACCGAGGTTTGAACGGGCCCAGCTGCAGGAGTGGGCGCTCCGGCTACCCAAGACATGCCGCAGCGGCGCAGGCGGCTCACTCGCAACGCCTACGGGTCACCTTCAATGTCGGGGAGGGACTGGGCGTGCCCTCGGGCACAACTGGGTGGCGCTAGCGCGGGCTACTCGAAGTACACCGTGACCTCTGCGCCGGCGTTGGCGTTGAGTCGCTCGTGGGCTGCCTCCCAACTGGCCAGGTCTGGCGGGACGAAACCTGATCCCCCAGTCACCGATACCGCCATCACATAGTCGCCCTCGTAGAGCACATCGGTCGCGGGCAAGAAGTCAGCCGAGAGCGTTATCGGAGGGCGCTCTCCCTCGGCCCACTCGGCGCGCAGGCCGAGGGATGATCGGGGCAAGACGCCGTAAACGCTCACCGAGTAGCGCGACGCGCCGGCCACGGGCGGCACCCTCACCACCGAATACGCCGTGCCCGCGTACCCGTCGTCCCTCATCCACGAGCCGGAGACCACTTCCAGCTCCGTGTGGTAGACGTGGTTGTTGTTGTCGATGGTGATCTGACTGGTGGCCTCCGCGATCCGTGCGAAGTCCGTGGTTTGGGCGGGCGCGGCGTAGATGATGGCGGTCACCGTATCCGAGCCCATCTCCGTCTCCTCGTCATCGCATTCGTAGCTGATGAAAGGACTGGCCGGAGAGCCGATCGCCGTCGCGGTCGAGGTCAGTCCTCCGCCCAGCGTGCCGTGGTTTCCGCTCGTCATCCATTGCACGTGGTAGTCCATCCCACTGTCGACGGAGAAGGCCAAGGTGTTGTTGCCGTCGGGGCGTTCCAGGTGCAGGCGCAAGCTGCCGGGACAGCTGAGGGAAGCCTGTGCGGGCACGAGCACGAAGGGGTCCTCGACGTGGACGCTCGCATCGGCCCGACCGACTTCCAGATCCTGCCCGGGGCCCACCTGCCAGATCTCAACCTGGACGGTGTCGGATCCCAACTCCATGGCAACGTAGTCAATGGTCGGGTTGCTGGTCGTGATCGCGCTGCCTTCGGGCACCGCATTGCTGCCCAGGGCTCGCAGGAAGCCCGCGTTGCCCTGCGTCGAGAAGCGGTACTCGTAGGCGTATCCCGCCTCTGGCACCGGAGCGCTGGCAACCGTTGCTTGCAGGGTCACGCTCTGCCCGACGCTCAACCGGTTGTCGCTGGGATCGAGACCGACGATGGCATCGGTGGCCACCACGGACCACACCTCGGCCTGATTTGAGCGGAGGATATCGAAGTAGAAAACAGAGAAGTCGAACGCCGTGGTCGCTGCCTCTGTGACATTGGCAAACGCCAAGACGCGCTGAAAGAGCTCCTGGCCGCGATCCGCCCGCAACCAGCCACTGGCAGGACCCTCGGGGGCATAGACTAGGACAGCCGTCAACAAGGCCTCACGGGCAGGGCCGGACCGCAAGACTCTCTCCATCACGTATTCGATCGCTTCGACACCCTGCCCCTGGTCGAGCAACCCGAGAATGTGGTCGCGGTGCTCGGCGGGGAGTGCGGCGAAGAGCGCAGCGCCTACGTTGCCCCAAGTGGTGGAGTCCCCGGCGCTGGAAAGGCCGAACGACACCAGCGGCACGACATAGCCAAAGAGCAGGTCATAGCAGGCCTGGAGCCCGAGCTCCCGCAGTGCCCGCCTCTCGTGGGCCCGCAGCTCGCCGCGATCGCCGTCCGCTGCGCCCATGCCGCCGGCAGCCACCCGGGACTTGGTGCGCAGCGCACCCTCGCCGTTCGGCAGCGCGCCCG
>JAPPOT010000884.1:1612-2218 GCA_028817855.1 Myxococcales bacterium | reverse complement strand
GGTCTCTACTCGCGCGTGCGCACCCGAAACCGCAGCGCGATCGTGCTGCCGCTACTCGCCCGGGACTTTCCGCGGCGTCTGCGGCGCTATCCACTGGTCTACACGGGGTTCCAGCGAGACGACTTCTTCGACTTCTACAACCGCGTGAACCGCAGCATGCGCCCCCCGCGCATCCGCAGCAGCCAGGAGGCTGCGCTCGATGCGCTGTAGTCTCGCGATCGGCTGCTTCATGCTGGTGCAGCTCGTCGCCGGTGGCGCCGAGGCGTTGGGCGATGGGCGCCTCTTTGATGGACCCGATGTGGAGGAAGTCGTCCTATCTCCCGACGGAGAGCTGGTGGCGATGCTGCGCCACCGCGTCCGGCGCCACGTGCCCGATGTGATCGTCCACCACGTGAAGTCGGGCAAGGAGCTGCGTGTGTTGGCGGTCGCCGACGGGCCGGACATCGTGATCCGGAGCCTCCGCTGGGCGGACGCCGAGCACCTGATCCTGGCCGCCGGGGTGCGCCGGGAGAGCCAGGGGGGCTGGTGGCGACCGCGCGTCACGGACACGCTGCTCAGCCGCATCCGCTCGACGCCGCGGGGGCTGACACACGAGGACTTCAAGCT
>JAPPOT010000884.1:0-1602 GCA_028817855.1 Myxococcales bacterium | reverse complement strand
CGCCCTACGACGAGGCCCGCCGCGTGTATCGCGTGCGCCTGGACACCGGGCTCGACGCGCGGCAGGCAGGCTCGCAGACCGAGTTGATGAAGCGCGCTGTACTGGCGGCGGCGGCGGAGCACGACGTCGTCCGGTGGTTCACCGATCGCGACGGTGCAGTGCGCGCGGCGATCGCGATCACTGACGACGACGAGATCCGGGTACTGCACCGCGCGCGCGTCGGCCGTCCCTTCGAAGCGCTGCTGACGGGCACGGCGCAAGACCCTCCTCCCTGGCTCCCGCTCGGGTTCGACACCGATGGGCGAAACCTACTGGTGATCTCGACCAAGGAGGCCGCTCCATCGATGTTCCGCTACGACCCGATCGAGAGACGCCGCGGCAAGCGCATCTTCACGAGTGACAGCGCGCACGTGCAGGGCGTGTTCACGGGGGTCGACGGCCGTCCCGCCGGCGTGATCACCGTGCGGCGCGGGTTCAACCAGCGCGAGTACTTCGGGCACGACGATCGCGCGCTCGTCCGCAGCCTCGCGCAGCGCCTCGACCGCAACGTGCTCGTCCTCGATCGCAGCCTCGACGGCTCGGCGCTGTTGATCCTGGCGGAGAGCCCGAGCGATCCCGGCGTCTACTACCACTACGACGTGGGCCAGGCGGCCGTACACAAGATCGCCGAGGTCGCGCCGGAGCTGACACAAGCGGGTCTTGCGCCGGTCCACGTGCTGCGCGTCCAGAGCGGCGGGCACCTGGTCGAGGCGTTCCTCGCGGTCCCGCCATCGGACACCCCACCGCCGCTGGTCGTACTGCCCCACGGCGGGCCAATCGGGGTGTCCGACGTGCGTCACTTCAACCCGGAGGTGCAGTACCTGGCCAGCGCGGGGCTGGCCGTGCTGCAGGTGAACTACCGCGGCTCGATGGGCTATGGCGAGGCGTTCCTGGAGAGCGGCAAGGGCGAGTGGGGTCGCGGCATCGAGGACGACGTGGATGCCGCGGTAACCGCCGCGATCGCCAGCGGGCGCGTGGATGGCGAGCGGGTGTGCATCGCGGGCGCGAGCTACGGGGGCTACTCGGCTCTGATGAGCGTGATCCGCCACCCGAAGCGCTACCGCTGTGCGGCGGCCCTGGCGGCGCCCACCGACATTCCCCTGATGTTCAGCACCAGCGACTTCGCGCGCACCAAGGAAGGGCGCGCGAGGTTTGCAGAGCTGGTCGGCGACCCGGATGCGCAATACGTGAAGCTGCGCAACCGCTCGCCCGTGTACTGGGCCGACAGGATCCAGGTTCCGGTTCACATCGCCCACGGCCTGAAGGATCGGCGCGTGGACCCGGAGCACTCCCTGCGCATGCTGCTGATGCTCGACGCGCTCGACGCCGACTACGTGTGGGAGCCCTACCCGAAGCAGGGACACTCCGGGTGGTCGGCGGCGCGGGAGCGCGCCTTCCATCGGAGCCGCTTGCGGTTCTTGCTCAAGCACCTGAAGGGTGCGCGGGCGCGGCGGTAGCCTTCCCTCCGGTCTGTTCTCCCTGGCGCCCCGGATCGGGTTGGGGCTAGTCGCCGGACGCGGGCTCAAGCTCGGGTTCGGGCCGGATGGGGCGCAGGCGGACGCG
>JAPPOT010000778.1 GCA_028817855.1 Myxococcales bacterium | reverse complement strand
GGTGGTTCTCGTAGGTCCCATGGGACATGTTGAGGCGCGACAGGTTCATGCCCGCCAGCGCGAGCTGCTCGATGGTCTTGCTCGACCAGCTCGCGGGACCCAGGGTGCAAATGATCTTCGTCAGGCGAAAGTCGCGGCGCTCATTCATGCCGCGCTGAGCATAACGGCCCGGCGCAGCACCACCAAGCCAGCGAGGTCGGTTGCCGCGCGCGGGCGCCCATGCTAGACGCGCAGCGCCCCAGCCCGAGGTCCAGATGTCCCACGACCCCAGCAAGCTGCGCAACATCGCCATCATCGCCCACGTCGACCACGGAAAGACCACGCTGGTCGACGCCATGCTCCAGCAGACCGGCGTCTTCAAGGCCCACGAGGCCGTGGTGGAGCGCGCCCTCGACAGCGGCGACCTGGAGCGCGAGCGCGGCATCACGCTCCTCGCCAAGAACACCTCGGTGCGCTACGGCGACACCCGCATCAACATCGTCGACACGCCCGGCCACGCCGACTTCGGCGGCGAGGTGGAGCGCACCCTGATGATGGCCGACGGCGCCCTCTTGCTGGTCGATGCGGCCGAGGGGCCGCTGCCGCAGACCCGCTTCGTGCTCAAGCACGCGCTCGAGCTGGGCCTGCCGATCCTGGTGGTGATCAACAAGATCGACCGCAAGGACGCGCGCGCCGACGAGGTGCTCAACGAGACCTTCGACCTCTTCTGCGAGCTGGGCGCCAGCGACGAGCAGGCCGACTTCACGACCCTCTACACCGTGGCGACGCGCGGCGAGTGCTACGAGGAGCCGGGGAGCGAGGCGCGGGACCTGACGCCCCTCTTCCAGGCGATCCTCGACGGGGTCCCCGCGCCCACCGGCGACCCGAATGGGCCGCTGCAGCTGCTGGTCACCAATATCGACTGGGACGACTACGTGGGCCGGCTCGCGGTTGGGCGCATCGTGCGCGGGTCGATCGCCACCGGCCAGGCGATCGCGCGCATCCACAAGGACGGCCAGGCCGCGGAAAAGGCCGGCCAGCTCTTTGGCTTCGCGGACCTGGGACGCGAGCGCATCGACGACGCCGGCGCAGGCGACATCGTGGCGCTGGCCGGCGTGGAGCACGTGCAGATCGGCGACACCCTGGCCGACCCTGCCAATCCGGAGGCGCTGCCGCGAATCGAGGTAGAGGCCCCGACCATCAAGGTGCGCTTCCACGTCAACAGCTCGCCGATGGCGGGGCGCGCCGGCAAGTTCGTGACCTCGCGCCACCTGCGCGAGCGCCTGGCGCGCGAGGCCAAACGCAACCTGGCCATGAAGGTGGAGGACACCGACCAGCCCGACGTCTTCGTGGTCTACGGGCGCGGCGAGCTGATGATCGCGGTGCTGGTCGAGACCATGCGCCGCGAGGGCTACGAGCTGGCCCTGGGCAACCCGGAGGTCGTCATCCGCGAGGAAGATGGGCAGAAGGTGGAGCCCACCGAGCGCATCGTCATCGACGTGCCCGACGAGCACGTGGGCACGGTCACCAAGGCCCTGGGCGAGCGCAAGGCGCGCATGGACAAGATGCAGGCGACCGGCTCGGGACGCACGCGCGTGGAGTTCGTGGCGCCCGCGCGCGGCATGATCGGCTACCGCTCCCAGTTCCTGACCGACACCCGCGGCACCGGCCTGCTCAACACCATCTTCGAGGGCTGGCAGCCCTACGCGGGACCGATGCTGCGCCGCAACACCGGCGCCATGGTGGCCGACCGGGCGGGCGCCACGACCCCGTACGCCCTCTTCCACCTGGAGCCGCGCGGACGCCTCTTCGTCGGCGCCCAGACCGCGGTCTACGAGGGCATGGTGGTGGGGGAGCACAACCGCTCGAGCGACATCGACGTCAACGTCTGCCGCGAGAAGAAGCTCACCAACATCCGCGCCGCCGGCCGCGACGAGAACGTCGCCCTCACCCCACACCTGCAGCACACGATCGAGACCGCCATGGAGTTCATCGACGCCGACGAGCTGGTCGAGGTCACCCCGGACGCGGTCCGCATCCGCAAGAAGGTGCTGGCGTGCAACCTGCGCCCCAAGCGAAGCGACGAACGAGCAGCTGGGTAACCTTGGTTTAGGGAATCGTCGAGGTCCGCCCAGGAGCGGCTTACGTCCTCGGGAAAATCCTCGACGTAGCGCTGCTACGCCTCCGGTGTTTCCCTGCGGGCGCGCTCGCTCCTGAACGAACCTCGACGATTCGAGTGGC
>JAPPOT010000244.1:611-2223 GCA_028817855.1 Myxococcales bacterium | reverse complement strand
AGCACGAGCGGACCGCTCGTGCGCAGCACGCGCCCGGGGTCCAGGACCGGATGGGCGAGCGCCAGGATGACCAACGCGGCAAGCAGGAGCCGGAGCGCGAGCAGCCACCAGGGCGTACGGTGCGGGGTTTCCTCGTGCTGGGGTAGGCCGAACAGCAGCCGGATCGCGGGGAACGCGACCTGGGAGGGCGCCGGCGGGACCGCGCGCAGCAGCCACCACAGCACCGGCAGCGCGGCGAGCGCGAGCAGCAGCCACGGCACGGTAAAGGACAGGGCGCCGATGCTCAGCATGCGCGGTCAGGCCCCCGCCATCTGCGCGTCGGTCATTGCCATGAACAGGCTCAGCAGCGCGGGTTCGGGTGCCGAGTCCGTGCGGTGGATGCCGAAGGACCAGCCGGCGCGCTGGGCGAACGTGGCGAGCGCAGTCTGCAGCGAGTCGAGACGCGACATGTATCCGTCGTGGAGCGATTCCGCGCGCCCGACCAGCAGTTCACCCTCCGTCTCCAGGCCGCGGAACCGGGTGCGTCCGCGGAACGGCAGTTTCGCCTCGCTCGGATCGAGCACCTGGAGCAGGTGACCCCGCACGCCGCGCGCCGCCATATCACGCAGGAAGGACAACAGAACCTTCTCGTCGACCAGAAAGTCGCTGATCAGCGTCACGGTGCCGTAGCGTGGCAGGGCCGGAACGGGCGGCACGTCGTAGCTCTCCGGCGGGCCGTCCATGGCGTGCATGACGGTCATGGCGATCCGGTCGAGGACGGCGCGTCCGGTGGCGGGCGCTTCGGGGCGGTCCAGCAACGCGATCCGCTCGCCGCCGCGGGTCAACAGCGAGGCGAGTGCGAGCGCGAGGACGGCGGCGCGATCCTGTTTCTGCGGAAGATCGCGGCGCGACGCGTAACGCATCGACGCGGTCAGGTCGGGCCACAGCCAGACGCTCTGGGCTGCTTCCCATTCGGTCTGCCGGACGTAGAGCCGGTCCGAGCGCGCCGAGCGGCGCCAGTCGATGTCCGTCGGGCTGTCGCCGAACGCGAAGCGGCGATATTGCCAGAAGGTCTCGCCCTGTCCGACCCGGCGGCGGCCATGCACCCCCTGCGCCACGGTTGACGCCACCCGGTCCGCCGCCACAAGCAGCGGCGGAAAGGCGGCCGCGATCTCTTCCGAGACGCGGCGCGTGGCGGGGACTGTGGGGGACGTCATATCGGGATCGCGCCGTCCGCCTACTTAAACGGGCTGCACAGGCTGTCGATCACGTCGTCCAGCGTGCGGCCCTCGGCCCGCGCGGCGAAGTTCAGCGCCATCCTGTGGCGGAGCACGGCGGGCGCCAGCGCGATCACGTCGTCGATCGAGGGCGAAATGCGCCCCTGCAGCAGGGCGCGGGCGCGGGTCGCCAGCATCAGCGCCTGGCTGGCGCGCGGGCCCGGACCCCAGGCGACCCAGTTGGCCACATCCTCGCGGTCGGTCGTGTCGGGCCGGCCCGAGCGAACCAGCGCGAGGATCGCGTCGACCACGCTCTCGCCCACGGGCAGCCGGCGTACGAGCTGCTGGGCGACCATCAGCTCCCCGGCGTCAATCACCGGCGTCGGCGTGCGCTCCTCGAGCACGGTCGTGACCAG